>JASJCB010000039.1 GCA_030066195.1 Acidobacteriota bacterium | reverse complement strand
ATTCGTTGTAACGTCCGCCCACCGCGCAGCCGTTGAGGTCATCCCAAAAAACAAGACTGAAACATCCTTCCGGCGGCTCGCCCTGGCGGAGGGGGGTATCGGCCACGGTCCAGGTTTTGCCATAGTCCGGCGATCGAAAGATGCGCGCCGCGCTGCCGCCGCTGCCGAACCACAAACCCCCGCCGGGCCGAACGGTAATGGCGGTGCCGCTGGCCGCAAACGACGCTTCTTTGTCATGGGCCGGCGGCAGGGAATTCAGCCGATTCCAGGTATCGCCGCCGTTGCGGGTTTCGATCAGAAAGAAACTGCCGTTGACGGGATCGCTATAGGCCACGCCGTGCTTGGGATTCCAGAAGGCGATACCGTCGAAGAAACCCTGCTTGTGGGGATTGGTGAAGACCAACCGCCAGGTAACGCCGGCGTCAGTGGAGCGGTAGATGCGCGAGGTGCTGCCGCTGCCCACGCTCTGCACGAAAACCGTGTCCTTACTGACTGCCTCGATATCGCGGAAGTCCAGGTCCATATCCTCGGCAACCTTCTTGACCCGCCAATTGCGACCGCCGTCGGTCGAGTGCAATACCGTATTTTGCGTACCCGACGCCCAAAGCTCCTGATCGGAAACGCTGTGCAGGCCCCGCAAGGAAGCTTTGACCGGGGTGGTCAGGGGTTCTATTTCCAAGGTCTTCCAGGCGGGAAATAGCATCGATAAGGCCGCCATCATCCAATACATGCGTCAACTCCTCTGATTAAGGCGGTGGTCGGTGGTCACAGTCTAACGCATGATTTGGATTTTAGGGTATCGGAAAAATGATGACGGCACATGTGGCGGTCGGCGAGGGAGATGCCGGCGCCAGGGCCCGTCATCTCCCTCAGGGTTATCAGCGTCGGCGGATGAGGGGCACCGCGGCCAGGAAGTCGGCGCCGCCCAAGCTGAGCCCCGCCGCCTGAATGCGATCGGCGGGATCGACCGTGTTGATATGGTAACTGCTGCCCGGCATGGCCGCGACCAGGTTCGACAAGACGAACAGGCGCTTAGCGCCCACCGGCACCGTGCCCAGGCTGACCGTGTCCAAAACGTCTCCGCTCAGGTTGTCCATCTGGACCAGTTCCACGGCAACCTCGCGCTCACCGCTCAGGTTGAGAACGGCAAGGCCTTCCTCGGCGGCGGGGCTGATGCGCGCGGGCATCACGAAGGAGGAACCGGCGTGTTCACCCGTGTCCAAATCCTGCTCGGGCAATACCCCGAAAAAGGAGGAGGCTCGCGAAATGGCAGCCAGGGAGACTTTACATCTCGGCGACGCCTCCCATATGGCGACATGCGATACCAGGTCTGTAAAGTCCCGGAAAAGGCTGTCTTCGTGATCGCCATAAATCGGTAATTCCAACACGCCGTCCATGGGCGTCACCACCACTTCAGTCGCCAGATGAATACCCTCGCTGTCAAAGGCGACCAGGTTAACCGTTGCATCGGCCTCGGTGTCGCGGTTGGCCAACAGAATGGTGGCGTCGAAGCCGCCGGCCTGTCTGGGCACGTGTGTCAGCCAACGTTTGTAGCCGGCCGTGGTTTCGGGGGGTTGAGCAACCGCGTTATCGGGCACCGGAAAGATGACCTCATCGGAAGCCTGAGCGAGGCTGAACGCGCGCCGAACGCCAACGGAAAGCTTGCCGGCGGGCAGATCACCCGCATCGATGGTCAGTCGGAACGGCCAGGTGGTGACGGTGGGCGGGGTAACCAGGAAGGGGCCTTCCAGAATGGTGCCGCTTTGTTGCAGGGTCACCAGGTAACCCAGGTTGTCGTTGTTATCGGGCGTGCCGTCGACATGCGGGTCGGGGAGATCGATGTGCAGGTTCCCGGCGTCGTCCAGCGTTATCTGGGAGGGCTTGAGGAAATTGGGCAGGGCCACGTCGGCCAAACCGGGATCCGAGGTGGCCAGTACGTTGACGGCGTCGTCTTCACGGGCCAAAGCGTAGATGACATTGCCGTTGGGGCCGGGCAACACCAGGGCCGCGCCGCCCAGGGTGGTGAACTGGTCACTGTCGTCAAGGAGAAGCTCCGATTGGGTCAAGGTGCCCGCCGAGGAATCGCGGTTCCAAACAGTGAGGGCGCTGTCGCCGCGAGCCGTGGCGTAGAGTGTGTTTCCGTCCGGACTCAGGGCCACACCGCCCACACCGTCCAATCCGTCCAGCGAATCGTCGTCATCGGTATACACGGCCAGCGAGGTCAAACGACCGGTGCCGGTGTCGCGAGTCAGCGCGTGGATGGTGTTGTCGTAATCCGCGGCCACGTAGAGAAAGCGCTCATCGTCACTCAGCACCATTGCATCGGCGCCGCTGAGACTACCGTAATTTTCGTCGGTATCCCGGTAGAGTTCATCCACGGTCAGTTCGCCGTTGGAGGTATTGCGCGTGAACAGGTAGAGGTTACCGCCGCCGCGTGTGGTGACGTAAAGGTGGGTGCCCGCCTGGTTGAAGATCAGGTTGCCGGGAAAATCGAAAAAGGTCAGCAGGTCTTCGTCATTGTCACTCACGCGAGTGTAGGCGATGTTGAAAGTCAAGGCGCCCGTGGCGGCGGCGCGGTTGAATACGGTAATGGTGTCGTCCTCGCTACCCAGGACGTAGACATGGTTGCCGTCGGGGCTTACCTTGAGGTCGCGCGTGCCGTTCAAACCGTCGGCATCCTCGGTGCCGTCGCGCCAGTTTTCTACCCAGGTAAGGCGACCGCTGTCGTTATCGCGAGAAAAAACGGTGACGGTGTCATCGTCGAAGGCGGCCGCATAAAGATGGGCGCCGTCGGGGCTGATGTCCATGGCCAGGACCCCGTCCAAACCGGTGATTTCGTTGGTTTCGTCGCGATATTCTTCCAAAAGGCTCAGCAAGCCCGAGACCGGGTCTACCTGATAGACGCTGACGGCGTTCTCGAAACGGGCCGCCACGTAGAGAAAACGGCCGTCGGGACTTAAAATGGCGCCCGCCGCGCCGTCCAGCCCTGTCGTTCCGGGATTGCCGTCACGCAGCACCTGGACCAGGGTTGTTTGGGCCGAGAGCGGCAGCAACGCCGCAACAAGGCCGATCATCAGGCTATTGATTCGCCACATAGATCTTGCTCCTTACCATAATCGTTGGTTGCTCTTGAGGGAGCACCCGCCCCGTATTGCCGAGACCATACCCCGGCAAGTCTACCGGATTGTCGAGGAAAAGTCTTTACCGGGGTGTAAATAGGGCGTTAGGGATGTTAATCCGCCATGTCAAGGTGACGCGGCATATCGAGCACCCATGGGAAGACAGCAAAACACATGCCGCTTGGGGTCGTGTTTCCGCCGGCCCCTCTAGTTGGGTAGTTCCATGGCCTCGTAGGTGGATTCCCGCAGGTCGGTCCCGTTCATTTCGCACATGGAGACCAGCTTGCCGTTGACCGCCAACTTGAAGGTGCAGGCGGCCAGACGCTCTTTTCCCAGGTCGGTGGTCAGTTCCTCCCGGCTCATGAAGGCGTGGACCACAAAAGCCAGGGGCTGAATCTTCAGTTGGAAACGGAGCAGACCCCAAAGAACGCTCGGCAGCAGGCGGCGCTCCTGCCAGGTCCTCTTAAGCACATAGATCGGCAGGCGTAGGAACCAGGCGGGTTTTTGCAGCAGACGCCCCAGAATACGGCCCAGGCCCTCGCTTTTGGAGACGCTTGCCAATACGATACCGCCGAAATCGTCAAGGACCCGGCCCACAAAGGCGCGATCACACTCATTGCCCGGTCGAACCGTTTGCAGGAGGAAGGAGCCGGCAGGGGTTTCCACACGCACCAGCACGCAGATGCGGTTGCAGTCGGGATGACCGAAGCTGAAGCTGTGCGGCTCCAGGGGCATGCCCGCGGCTGCTTCCAGTTCGGCCCAGACCCGTGCGGCGGAGACGCCGTCGCCGGAAGCGGTGCGCCCGGTATCGGCCTGGGGTTGAAAGCTCAGCAGGCGGAAGGCGTCGGTGTTGGCCAAAAACCATTGAACGGGCGCGGTCAGTTGCGGCAGGTTTCGGCTGTTGACCGTCAGCGTGGTCGCGGCCTTGATGCGACGACCCGTGCGGCGGGCGCAGTCTCTCAGCAACCGCGCCATCTTGTCGCGAACCGGATTCAAATCGGCCTCATGGTCCACGCGCGAGACCCCCTTACGGCCTCGTTGGGTAATGTCCACATGGACCGACAACTTGTCCAGCCCGCCTTCCAAGACCAGTTTGTCCAAGTAAGCCGGGTCGTGCAGCAGAATATCGCCGTGGGTCATCACCATGGGGCTCAAGCGCAATCCCCTCGCGCGGCCCACGATGCGCACCAGGTCATCGACGGGCAACAGAGTGACCTCGCCCGAGGTGATCTGTACGTTGGCGCCGGGTCCAAGTTGGGCGCGCAGGGCCGTCAGTTGCTTCTCGACCTCGGCGAACGGCATGGGCGGTTGATGATTGGCTCGGCTGCCCAGATAACAGGCCGTACACCCGAAATTACAGCGTTCCATGACCCCGTGGGTGGCGCCGCAGCCGATGTTATAGCGACCGATGGATTGATCCTCGGTGAGCAGGTGGGGCGGGTAGTCCTTGCGGCGGGTCGCCAACAGGGCAACTCTTTCAGGATCGAGAGGTCGGAGCAGGTATCGGAAGAACAAACGCATGGGCTGCCGCTGAAAACAAGATGAGCGAATTATAACTCGCCGGTCCCGGTTTGCCTAATGCGTTCTCCGGCGGTGGCCGCGGGGGGGTGATTGAAAGTGGGGGTAAGGGCGGACGAAATCCTCGCCCAGCCGACTCTTCTTTCGGCTCGATTTCATTTCACAACCTAAAGAATCTAAGTATAGCAAGGCTTCTACTGATATATCAATTTGACTCGGAAGCCTATGTGCAACGTTGTCCATAGGCTACTTACTCAGTGGAAAGCCTATGGACAACATCGTCCATGGGCTACTTACTCAGTGGAAAGCCTATAGGCAACATCGTCCATAGGCTACTTACTCAGTGGAAAGCCTATAGGCAACATCGTCCATAGGCTACTTGCTCAGTGGAAAGCCTATAGGCAACGTCGTCCATAGGCTTCCTACTCACTAACCTGCCGTAGGGCAACATTGTCCCCGGGCAATGCACTCAGTGATAAGGGGAGTGACGACGTTGCCTTTTTCCCGTTACCCTTACTTTGAATCAGACCCCTCCCGTGGGAAGACTGCTGAGAACGTTTCAGGGATCGAATCGAGGAGTCACAGAATCGTTTTCGAAAAGGGAAAACCACAAGCAATCCCGGATTCGATCTGCTACAATGCGCCGCATGAAGAACAGGGGGCAGCCGGAGGCCGAAACGCCCGGTTATATCGAAATTCTCAGGCGTTACCCGGCTTACCGGCATATGTACCTGGCCCGACTCATCTCGATGCTGGGGGACTGGATCAGCCTGATCGCCCTGTTCGAATTGTTGCGCGAGGTAACCGGCGGCAACGCCAAAACCCTGGGGGCGCTGATTATCGTCAAGATGCTGCCGCCCGGACTCATGGGTCCGTTTGCGGGCGTGGTTGCCGATCGCTTCAGCCGCAAAACCATCATGATCGTCAGCGACCTGGCCAGGTTCGTGCTGGTGTTGGGATATTTCCTGGTGCCCCTGTTCCCCAATGCAGCGGTGCCCATGGTTCTGACCATTGCCTTCACCCAGGCCTGCGCCTCCGCTTTCTTCGATCCCAGTCGTACCGCCCTGTTACCCAGCCTGGTGCCCGTCGAGGCTCTGGCCACCGCCAACGCGTTGGGCGCCGTGACCTGGTCCATCACCTACACCTTGGGTTCCCTGCTGGGCGGCGTCCTGACCTGGGCGGTCGGTTGGCAGGGCGTTCTGGTCATCGATGCTCTTTCCTTTCTTGTCAGCGCCTTCTTCCTGTTCGGGATGCAGGCCCCCGTGCGCGAGCGTAAAAAGAGCAAGCTCGGTCTGCTGGGCTTTCTGGGTATCACCGACCTGATCGAGGGCTTTCGCTTTATCAAGGGCCATCCTCGCATCACCTATACCATCTTCCTGAAAACCGGTCTCATGCTGGGCGGCAGCATGATGCTGGTGCTGACCCTGTTCGCCCAACGTCTCTACCCCGTGGGCGGACCACAGATGGCGGTCGGTATCTTCATGGCCGTTCGCGCTCTGGGCACCGCGGTCGGACCGATACTCTGCCGGCGTTGGATCGGCAACGACCTGGAACGTTCGCGCAAGGTAGTTCTGGGCGGCCTGTTGCTGGCGGGCGTCTTCTATGCTCTCGTGGGCTTGTCCGATCAGGTTGCGCCGGTCCTGATTTTTGTTTTCGTATCCCACCTGGGTAGCAGTGTCGCCTGGGTGTTCAGCACCGTCATCTTGCAACGCCTGGTGCCGGATGAATACGCCGGGCGCGTGTTCGCCGCCGAGTTGGCCATGGCCACGCTCATGGTTTCCTTGTCAAACGATCTGACCGGCCGCGCCGAAGTATCCGGTCTATTGGCCGTCAAGGAGTTGCCCATTGCGCTGGGAGTGCTTGTATTCAGCGCGGGCCTGTTTTTCATGGTTTGGGGTCAACGACCCAAGCTCCGCGGCAAGTTCCGGGACAAGTCGCCGGCCTGAGAAACCGTGGGAACCCCTATCATAAGTAAATCTAAATATGCATTGCCCGACCCGCCCCTCTCTTGTACGGCGGAATCTCAAAACAATGATCAAAGTCGCTTCACTTGCCTAATTACTGATGCTCGTAACCATTTGCCTCCTTGCGTATAAATGTTTTTGGGTGTAGTATTCCCATATATAAATATATGAATTGTTCATGATTCCAGTCACCCGCACACAACCGTTTCACTCTTCGGCATGGAACCGTCTTTTTGGGACACGGAGCATCGATGACGGTCTCTTACGCGGGATATCGTATTGTAGAACAAGTATACGAAAGCCGTAACTCATTGGTCTATCGTGCACATCGCTTGTCCGATCAGCGTATCGTCATCATCAAGCAACTAAAGGAAGACTATCCCTCGCCGGACGAATTGACGCGGTACCGCCAGGAGTATGAAATCACGCGGGACCTGGATGTGCCCGGGGTCATCGAGGTCTATTCCCAGGAACGGGCCGGCAATACCCTGATCATCGCCATGGAAGATTTCGGTGCTCATTCCTTAAAAATTCTGTGGCCGGATCAAGCTCTGCCCTTGGACATCTTCTTCGACGTCGCCATACAGGCCGCCGGCGTGCTGGGCAAGATTCACGAGCAGGAGGTCATCCACAAGGACATCAACCCTGCCAATCTGGTCTATAACAGGGAATCAAGGCAGTTGAAGGTCATCGATTTCGGGATCGCTACCCGCTTGCGTCGCGTCACACGGGCCATGGACAATCCACGCAACCTGGAAGGAACGCTGCCCTATACCTCCCCCGAACAAACCGGCAGGATGAACCGGGCCGTCGACTACCGGGCCGATCTCTATTCGCTGGGAGCGACCCTCTACGAACTGTTGTGCGGCAGGCCGCCCTTCCTGGAGAAAGACCCCATGGCCCTGGTCCATTGCCATATCGCGCGCCAACCGGTCCCACCGCACCACATCAACAAGCAATTGCCGCCCATGCTTTCCGACATCGTCTTACGCCTGCTGGCCAAACATGCCGAGCAACGCTATCAATCGGCCTGGGGATTATGCGTCGATTTGGAGCGTTGCGCGAGGGAGTGGCGCGAAACCGGTAAGATCGAAAAATTCGAGCCGGGTACAAACGATATTTCCACTCACTTCGAGATCCCCCAAAAGATCTACGGGCGCGACCGGGAGTTGGCCGTGCTTACCGCCGCTTTCGAGCGCGCCCTGGACGGCCATACCGAGTTCATGCGCGTGGGCGGCTACGCCGGTGTCGGCAAAAGCGCCTTGATCCAGGAGTTGTTCAAGCCGCTGACTCGTAGCGGCGGTTATTTTATTTCCGGCAAGTTCGACCAATACCGCCACAACACCACGTGTACCGCCGTTCTGGACGCCTTGGAAGAGTTGGCGCGGCAATTGATGAGCGAGTCCGACCAACAATTGCGTGAATGGAACGAGCGCATTCACCAGGCTGTCGGCGGAAACGGTCGCCTGATCACCGATGCGGTGCCCGCTATGGCCAAGATCATGGGACCGCAACCGCCTTTGGAGAAGGTGGACGCCACCGCGGGTCATCGTCGCTACCTGCGCACGCTCAGCATGTTCCTGTCCACCTTCTGCCGACCCAGGCAACCGTTGGTGATCTTTGTGGACGACCTGCAATGGGCGGACCCCATCTCACTGGACCTGATGGAGTGGCTGGCGGTTACCGACGAACCCGTGCCCCTGCTGTTTATCGGCGCCTATCGCGACAACGAGGTGGACGAGGACCATCCTCTGACCGCTGCCTGGAAAAAGATTTCGAAGAGCTCGTCCTTGACCGCCATGGACATCAAACCGTTGGATCCGGAAAACGTGGGCCTGTTCATTGCCGACACACTTCATCAGGAGCCGGAGAAGGTGACTTCGCTACGCGACCTGGTCTATGTCAAGACGGGCGGCAATCCGTTTTTCACGGCGCGCTTCCTGGAAAGCCTGCACGAGGAAGGACTCCTGTTATTCTCCACCCGGGGCGGTAAACCCTGTTGGACCTGGGACGATGCGCAAATCGAACGAAAGGGCTTTACCGATAACCTGGTCGAGTTGATGGTAGGCAAATTGAAACGCCAACCGCCCGCAACCCGCGAGGTGCTGCAAACGGCCGCTTGCATGGGGAACCGCTTGGAACTGGACACCCTGGCCCTTGTCTGTCGCCGCCCGTTGGAAGACACCTACGGGGCGCTGTTGCCCGCCATCCAGGAGGGATTCGTGCTCCCTCTGTCCAAGTTGGAGGTACTTGACAACGATTCTCGCTCGTTGATCACCCGTCAGTTCAAGTTCTGTCATGACCGCGTGCAGCAGGCGGCCTACCAGTTGATTGAACCGGACATGCGGGAACAACTGCAATTCAAGATCGGCAACCTGTTACTGAACGAACTCTCGGCGGAGGAGTTGAATCAGCGCTTCTTGGAAGTGGTCGACTATCTCAACGCGGGTCGCACGTGTTTCCGCACGCCGAGCGAATTGGAGCGCTTGGGACGGTTGAACATGGAAGCGGGCACCCGGGCCATGGACTCGGCCGCCCATGCCATCGCTCGCGATTACCTGGAGACGGCTCTCGATATCTTGGGTTTGCGATCCTGGGAAATCGACTATGACCGCGCCCTGACCCTCTACAAAATGGGCGCGGAGGCCGCCAAGGCCACGGGAGATTACGGTCGGGCGGAATTGTTGCTGAAGGAGTCGCTCGAGCGGGTCCGCGCCGACCTGGAGCGCGCCGGCATCTATTACGCCTTGACCGATCTCTACCTGGTGCAAAGTCGCCACGAAGACGCCCTTGACCACGGACGTCGGGGCCTTGCCCTCATGGGTATGCAGATTCCCGAGGATTGCGCTCCCTACCTGGACGGTCTCCTTGAAGACGCAATGGTGTTGTTTAACTGCGTCAATGTGAATGAACTGCCGCCGCTGGATGACCCGTTCAAAGAAATGGTCATGACCATTACCAATACCATGCTGCACTCTGCGTATCTGCTGGACCCCGACCTGTTCGACTATCTGGCCGCCCAGGTTTCCATCATGACCATGACCTGCGGTCATTCACCCAGGTCCGAGTTTACGCTGACGGCCTTCTCCGCCATCATCAAGGTTCACGGACGTTACGAGGAGGCGGTGGCCGCGGGCGCCATGATCTACGATCTGTTCCGGCTCAACAACTATCCGCTCATCAGCCCCAACCTGGGGTATTTGTTGCGTCAGGCCCCGCCCGACTGGACCGACCTGGCCAGGGAACGCTACCGCAATTGTTTGGAACGGGGTTACCTGTTCGAGGCGGGCATGGCGGCCTTCGAGATCATTATGATCGAACATTATTGGGGTCGTAACCTGGACTACCTGGAGGACCTGAAGCACTACCTGTCCTTCGCCGAGAAATTCAGCCTGCCCCTGTCCGTGGCCATTTTGAAATCCTTCTACTTTATCTGTTACAACCTGAACCATGCTTCGCCGCGTTTGGCGTTCGGCCAACTCGAGGAACGCGCCTTCCTCGCCGGCCTCGACGAGTTTCCCCGTTGTGTCTACCTGATCTTCAAGGCCGAGGTCTATTTGATTCACGGCAATCATGCCGCCGCGCTGACCTGCAGCAACGAGGCGGAAACAGGGGTTCAGGTTATCCGAGGCACCGGTTTCCATGAGTATCACCAGTGGACCCGCGCCGTCATTCTGGCAGCGGCCTACCGACAAATCTCCGAGCGCAAGCAGATCTACGCCCTGGCCGAAATCAACGCTACGCTGTGCAACTGGAAACGCCTGGTGGACCTGAACCCGGAACTGTACGAGTACCAATACGCCTTCATCCGAGCGGAGCGCCTGCGCATCGAGGGCCGCGTGGAGGACGCGTTACAAGCCTACAAACAAGCCGCGGAAGCCGCTCGCGTTCATGAATTCCGGCGTCACGAGGCCCTCATCCACGAGCGCGTCGCCGATTATTGGAACGGCATGAACCTACCTGTCTACGCCCAACCCCACCTACGCGAGGCCTGGCAATGTTACCGATTGTTGGACATGGGCACCAAAGTGGACGGCCTGTCCAAATACGGAGGCGAGGCCGGTCGGCGGGAACGGGTGGATATCGTGGAAACCTTGGGCGGCACGGGTACCGAAACAGCCGCTATCCTGGATTTTCACAGCGTCATCAAGGCCGGCCAGGCCATTTCGGGGCACCTGCACCTGCCGCAACTTTTGAGAGATATGATGACCATCGTCATCGAGAACGCGGGCGCCCAGAGAGGTTGTCTCCTGTTGAAGGAGAACGAGGCCTGGGTTATCAGGGCGCGCGGCGAGGGCAGGGTCGTTTCGGTGCTGGATCAGGGCATTCCGCTCATTACATCCAAGGAAATCTGTATCGGCGCCGTTCAATACGTCACCAAAAGCGGCGAACCCCTGATCCTTGACCACGCCTGTCGCGAGGGCATGTTGGCGCACGATCCCTATGTTATGGCCAACAATGTCTACTCCCTGCTGTGTCTGCCGATACAGTCGCGCAATCGCAGCCGTTGCCTGTTGTACCTGGAAAACAATATCAGCGCCTATGCTTTTACACCGCAACATCTGGAATTACTGCATACGCTGACTTCTCAAATGGCTATTTCACTGGAAAATGCGTTACTCTATGAAGACCTTGAGCGACATAACCGAACATTAGAAGAGAAGGTGGCGCGCCGAACCCGGGAATTGGAAGCTAAAAACAGGGAACTGGCCTTGCAAAACCAAAAAATTCTCAAAGCACAACAACAATTGGTGACCCGGGAGAAGATGGCCTCCCTGGGGGTACTGACCGCGGGTGTGGCGCACGAGATCAACAACCCCACCAACTTTGCCCACGGCGGCGCTCAAAACCTGGAAGAGCGGTTACGCCATTTCAAGCGCTACCTGTTTGAACTGGCCGATGATGCGCCGCCCGAAATGCTCGAGGCGCTGGGGGCGGAAATGGAGCCCCTGTTCGACCAATGCCGCCTGATCAAGGAAGGCACCACGCGCATCAACCACATCGTACACGACCTACGCCTGTTCACACGCAAGGACGAGGCCCCGCGCAAAAGGGCCGGATTGAGCGAGGCTCTGGCCTCTACCGTCAACCTGGTGCGGGCCAATTATCGAGACTCCATCCACTTCAACACCCACTTCCAAGATCCACTGATCATGGAGTGCTGTCCGGCCGAAATGAACCAGGTCTTCATGAACCTGATCGTCAATGCCTGCGACGCGGTGAAGGATCGCTGGGGCGCTGCCGGGACGCCGCAAGGCGAGGTCACCGTAACCACCTCGAGGCGGGAGGACGATGCGATTATCTCCATCGCCGACAACGGTTGCGGCATGACCAACCAGACCATGGCCAAAATCTTTCAGCCTTTCTATACGACCAAGGAGGTGGGCTCGGGCACCGGTCTGGGCCTGTCCATATCATACGGCATCATCCAACAACACGACGGGCATATCGACGTCACATCGAAGGCGGGCGAGGGCAGCACCTTCACCATTCAACTACCCATGGTATAGAGGAAAACGATGCTAGCGATCAAGGGCTACCGGATTACCGAGAAAGTATATGAAAGCCGTAATTCGCTTGTTTATCGCGGACACCGCCTGGAAGAAGACTCGCCCCTGATCATCAAGCAATTGAAGGAAGACTACCCCTCCCCCGATGAGCTGACCCGCTACCGCCAGGAGTATGAAATCACCAGGGAATTGGATGCGCCGGGCATCATACGGGCTCTTGGCCAGGAACGTTATCGCAATACGCTGATTATTTTTTTGGAGGATATCGGCGCTCATTCCCTGCGGATTCTGTGGCATGGCCGAAAGGTGCCGCTGCATACCTTCCTACCGCTTGCCATTCAGGCCGCAGGCGCCCTGGGGGCGATCCATGACAACCACGTCGTACACAAGGACATCAATCCGTCCAACATGATCTACAACCCCGAAACCGGTAAGTTGAAGATCATCGATTTCGGCATCTCCACCCGCTTGCGCCGCACCACAAGCAACCCGGACAACCCTCGTAATTTGGAAGGTACCCTGGCTTACCTGTCTCCCGAACAAACCGGACGCATGAACCGCCCCGTGGATTACCGCACCGATTTCTACTCCATGGGCGCCACCTTCTACGAGTTGCTCTGCGGTTGTCCGCCTTTCGAGGAAGACGACCCCATGACCCTGGTGCACTGTCATATCGCCCGCCGGCCCACGCCGCCGCATGAGGTGGACAGCGACATCCCTCGTGTTCTGTCCGATATCGTCATGCGCTGCATGGAAAAACGCGCCGATCGCCGCTACCAGTCCGCCTGGGGTTTGCACGAAGATTTGAACCGCTGCCTGGCTCAGTGGCAGGGCACCGGGCACATCGCGGCGTTTGAACTGGGCGTGGGCGATATCCTGAGCAATTTCCAGATCCCCCAAAAGATCTACGGACGCGAGCAGGAGTTGGAAGCCCTGAACGCCGCGTTCACCCGCGTGCTGTCGGGCTCCACCGAAATGGTGTGCGTGGCGGGATACTCCGGCGTGGGCAAGACCGCGCTCATCCAAGAATTGTTCAAGCCGCTCACCCGTAGCGGCGGCTTTTTCATCTCCGGCAAGTTCGATCAATTTCGCGGCACCACGCCGTGCTCCGCTTTCATCAATGCCCTGAACGGACTCGCTCGACGTTTGCTCAGCGAGCCCGAGGAAAAGTTACATGAATGGAAGGCCGTGATCCTGGAAGCCGTGGGCAACAACGGCCGCTTGATTACCGACGCCGTTCCCGACATGATCAAGATCATCGGTGAGCAACCGCCCCTGGAAGCCGTCGATACCACCGCCACCCGCAATCGCTTTCTGCGCACGCTGGCCCTGTTCATCAAAGCCTTTTGCCTCCCCAAGCAACCCCTGGTTTTGTTCCTGGACGACCTGCAATGGGCCGATGCGGTTTCAATGGACCTGATCGAATGGCTGAGCATGGAGCACGAAGACAAGCCCTTGTTGTTCGTGGGCGCCTATCGCGACAATGAGGTGGACGAAAGCCATCCCCTCTCCGGTGTCTGGCGTCGGATCTCCCACACCCGTATCCGCCTTTCCACCATCGCCGTCAAGCCGCTGCAATTGGAGGACGTGGGCCAGTTCGTTGCCGATGCCCTGCATCTGCACCCGGAGAAGGTGATTCCTCTTCGGGATCTGGTCTTCGCCAAAACCGGCGGCAACCCGTTCTTTACCGGCCAGTTCCTGGAAAACCTCTACGAGGAGGAATTGCTCACCTACACGCGCGTGTCTGGGCGCGGCCAATGGATGTGGGACGACGACGCCATCCAGGCCAAGGAATTCACCGACAACCTGATCGAGTTGATGGTGCGCAAACTGAACCGGCAGCCCCCGGAAACCCGCCAACTGCTGCAACTTGCCGCCTGCAAGGGGAACCGGTTCGACCTGGACACCCTGGCCATTATCAGCCGACAATCCGTGGTGGAAACCTATCGCCGACTGGTTCCGGCCGTCCAGGAGGGATACATCCTGCCGCTGTCCAAGTTGGAGGTTCTGGCCGGGGACGACAAGGCCCTCATCACCCGCCATTTCAAGTTCTGCCATGACCGGGTACAACAAGCCGCCTACCAGTTGATCGAAACCGAGCGTCAAATCCGTATCCAGTACGAGATCGGCCGCCTGTTACTGGCCAATATCGACCCGGAAGATCTGCCTTCCCGCACCATGGAAGTCGTCAACCATCTGAATTTCGCGCGGTCTTTGATCCGGGAGGAACCAGAATTACGCCGCCTGGCCGCCATGAACCTGGAGGCCGGGAACCAGGCCATGTATTCGGCCGCGCACGTTCTGGCCGGAGAATATTTCAAGAAAGGCTTGGATTGTCTCGGTAACAACCCCTGGCAGCAGGACCAAGAGCTCTGCCTGGCTTTACACCAGGCCCGTATCAAGGTAGAGATGGCCGCGGGCAAGGTCGAAGATACCGAGGCGCTTCTGGCCGAGGCCATGGACCACGTGACCGGCACTTTGGAAAAAGCGGAACTGTTTCGCGCCTACAGCCTGCTTTACCAGCAACACGGCCGCTACGACGACGCATTGGAAAATGCGCGCCTGGGCCTGGCGCTGTTGGGTGTCGACCTGCCCGATGATCCGGCCGCCAAACTGGACGAACTGCACCACGACATGGAGGAAATCTACCGGGACACCGATATCTACAGCCTGCAACCCATGGACGAGGCCTCCACTTATTTGGCCATGACCATCATCGAGGACATGTACCATACCGTTTACATGCACGATCTGAACCTGTTCGATTACCTGATGGTTCAATGCCTCGTATTGACCATGCAGTACGGCCATCACCCGTTGACCGTGCTGGCCTTCTCCGGCTGGGCTCTGCTGTTGAAGATTCGCGGCGATTACGAACAGGCCGCGGTGATCGGCACCCTGGGCGAAACCTTCTGTCGGCACCACGGCTATTCGCTGGTAACCCCGAACCCAGGTTATTTCTTGAACCTGCCCATTGCCAATTGGATTCGCTCTTCGCAGGTACGCTATCGCAACAACCTGGAACTGGGCCGTTTCTTCTCCGCCGGCTTGTTGATGGACGACATCATCCTGTTGCGTCACTGTTGGGGCCGGGACATGCACTACCTGGCAGACCTGGACCAGTATCAGACGTTTGCCAAAACCGCCAACAGTCTCTCTCAGGAAATCATCAGGATCATTCGCATCATCAACCGCAACCTTTGCGAACCCAGCCCGGAAATCCCCTTCGGAAGTATGGCCGAGGAATCCTTTACCGAACCCCTGCAAGGCCTTTCCAAATGCATCTACTACACGTTCAAGGCCGAGGTCCTGCTGATTCAGAGCAGACCGCTGGAAGCCCTCGGCAGCACGCGCAAGGCCAAACTCCACCTGAAGTTGATCAAGGGCACGGTTTACGAGGAATACCACCAGTGGGTTCACGCCATGGTGGTTGCCGCCGCCTTCACCAAAATCAACCCGGGCCGTCGCGATAAGGCCATGGCCGAGTTGGAAGCCGTTCAAAAGAAATGGTCGCGCCTGGAAGCCCTCAACCCCAGCCACTTCGGATACCAACACGCCATGTTACAAGCCGAACGTCTGCGTCTCTTGGGGCGCGGTGAGGAAGCCCTTCCCATGTACCGCCGGGCCGTGCAACTGGCCGGCGCCGGGGAGTATACCCGCCATGAAGCCTTGATTCACGAACGTATCGCCGCCTGGTGGGAAGCCCTGGATTACGACGCCTACGCGCGCTCCCATCGAGTGGAGGCCTGGCAGAAGTACCGCCAGCTGGGAATGAAGCCCAAGGTTTCCGCCTTGGAGAGCAACTTCCGCGATCTGGCCAGGCTGACTAACCAAACCCTCCCCAAGACATTGACCACGGGCACGGCCGGCACCTCGGAAGAGCTGACGCTGGACATCCACACCGTGGTCAAGGCGGGCCAGGTCATCAGCCGCAACCTGCGCCTGGAAGAAATGTTGAAGGACATGATGACGATCGTCATGGAGAATGCGGGCGCCGAACGCGGCTTCCTGGTGCTTACTGAAGACGGCAAGCCCATGGTGCGCGCCTACGGGGAGGAAGAGGCCGGCTTCCTGGAGCCGGGAATTCACCTGGCGGCATGTAAGGACCTCTGCGCGGGGGCGGTCTACTATACCGCGAAAAGCGACGAACCCCTGCTGCTGGATGACGCCTATAACGAGGGCATTCTGGTCAACGATCCCTATATCGTATCGAACAAAACCCGTTCACTGATGTGCCTGCCCATTCACACGCGTACCCGCGGCCTGTGCGTGCTGTACCTGGAGAATAATCTGAGCCAGGGCGCCTTCACGCCGCAACACCAGGAGGTTCTGCAAACGCTGACGGCACAGATGGCCATCTCCCTGGAAAACGCCATGCTCTACGCGGACATCATGGAACACAACCGCACCCTGGAAGAGAAGGTGGCCGAACGTACTCGGGAACTGGAGGCAAAAAACGAGGCCATCATCAAAGCCCAACAACAGTTGATCACCCAGGAGAAAATGGCGTCACTGGGCGTGCTGACGGCCGGGGTTGCGCACGAGATCAACAACCCCACCAATTTCGCCCACGGCGGCGCCCAGAACCTGGAACGTCAGTTGGATAAGTTCCGCGAGTTCCTCATGCACCTGGCCGGAGACGATTCGGACGAGGTAACCGAGGCCCTGCAAACCGAGATGGAGCCGCTTTTCGAACAATGCGACCTGATTATGGAGGGCACCCGACGCATCAACCGCATCGTTCAAGACCTGCGCTGCTTCACCCGCAAGGACGAAACGCCGCGCATCACCTCCGGCGTCAGCGAGGCGTTGAAGTCCACGGTCAACCTGGTGCGCTCCAACTATCACGAGCGCATCAGCTTCCATACCGACTTCCAGCACCCGTTGGTCATGGAGTGTTCTCCCGCGGAGCTGAATCAGGTCTTCATGAACCTGATCGTCAACGCTTGTGACGCCATCGATGAGCGCTTCGGCAAGGGTCACCGGAAACCCATGGGCCGAATCGCCGTATCCACCCAGAGCCGCAACGGTCACGCGGTGATCAAGATTTCGGACAACGGCAGCGGGATGACGCGGGAAACGCGCGAAAAGATCTTCCAGCCCTTCTACACCACCAAACCGGTGGGCTCCGGCACCGGCCTCGGCCTGTCGATCTCCTACGGCATCATCCAACAGCACGACGGCACCATCGAGGTAACCTCAACCCCGGGCGAGGGCAGCACTTTTACCATCATGCTGCCCATCAAATTGTCCGGGGCCCCCTCCGGCGGATAGCGCGCCTCAGACCGTGATCTCCCACAGAGCCAGATAGTTCACCAGGCCCAGCAGCAGCATTTGAATATCCTCGCGGGCTAGTTCATGAGTCACGTCGCCGTCATGGGTTTCCCCGGAAAAACGCCTCATCAGGTCGCCCACCTGAAACGGACGACCGCTGTTGATGAAGTGCAGCATCTCTACCAGGCGAGGATTTTGGGGAATGACGAAGATCTTGCCGTTGACCGCGCAGATCAGATCCTCGTCGTGCCGGTTATAGATGACCGGGTTTGCGGGGTTGCCTACCAACCAGACGGTTTCGGGAAGCTCGCGTCGTCGGAGCACATCGGGCGCCTCGCGAAATCCGAAGCGGGTGAGCCAACGCAACCAGTTCTCCTCGGCACAGCGACGCACCTCCGGGTTGGTCGCGGCCCGATCCAACAGGCGCCACCATCCCTCCAGGCTGCCCTCGGCGCCGACTCGGGCGTGATAGGGAATGGTGCGACCGGGCGCCGCGGCGGCCGTTTCATTGAAGGCATCCAGAAAGTAATCCAGGCGCGCGCCGGAGGGCATCAGACCCAGGCCCAGGGTAGCGACCGGCTCGCCGTCGATATTTTCGGCAATGTGCCAATAGGTGGCGGGCCAGTAGATCACCTCACCGGGCCCGGCTTCCAAGACGACGGCCTCCTCGCGTAACTCCTCGTGATCCACACGCCACAGGTTGTACGGCTTCCAGGCATCCTCCTCGGACACGCCGAACCGATCGGCAAGCGCCTCGAAAGGCCAGAGTAGAAAACGCTTGCGGCCGGATATCACAAAGGTGAACACCTCCTGATCGTCCTTATGCACGCCGAACGCGGTCTTGCGGTAATTACCCAGGAACAGGTCCAGGGATGCGCCGTTGGCAGGCATGCCCACCCGACGATAAAGCCCGTCCAGAAAGGACAGGGCGCGCATCCAGACTCGACCCTCCAAACCCTGAAAGTTATTGATCATGAGACCAAAACCTTCATCGCGAAACGTATCGACCATGCGCCCGCAAAAAGCCTCCAAAGAGCCGTCCGCCGGCTCGGGACGCGGCGACTGCTCCACGGGAAGCTGCTTGTCGCCCCGGAAGAAGCGCAGGGGAAACCGCTGCCCCTCAGGCGTTTCGGCCTGAGGCAGGTTCAACATGCCCGCAAAAACTTCCTCTGCGGGGATCAGGGCTTGGGGAAGCTGGAAAACAGCCGGCTGCCGCAACCAGTTTTGCGCGGTAAATTCCGTCCAAAAGTCGGCGGAGATCTCGATTTTAGGGATCATGACACCCTCCGGTCTGTATAAACATACGGCCTTCGCCCGATGTCGGCTCATCCGAACCACTAATGACTGTTGAACGGAAGAGGGGATGATTGCTCGGGAAGACGGGGTCTTCCTATTCTGTGGAATCCCACGGAGAAAGACCGGAAAAATTCTCTATCAACCGTTAGACGCTGAAAACCCGGAGGTTCCCGAGCGGCGGGCCTCCGGGTCTCTTAAAACCGGTTATGCGATGCGAGCGACGCGTTATTCTTCGCAGTGCTCACAAGCGGAAACGCGGGAAGGACCGCACAGCGCGGTGTCGCAACCCAAACCGCCGCTGTCACCGATATCTACCTTTACGGCGTTCCCGACGATCTGTGCGTTGAGGCCGCCGTAGAGATTGCCGGCAACAAAGCTTTTGACCTTCAGGGTTTCCAGTTTCATTTTCTTCTTCATGGTTTTCCTCCTGTGAATAGAGACCGCGGGCGCGATTAGGAAGCGCGGGAGCGCTGATCGATCATCGGCCCGTATGTCGCTATTCTATCACGAGACCGCTACCCGGCCGCGTGACGCCATGACGGGTAAAAACGGGGTCGAACCCAGGTGAGAAGCGGGCGCCTTCAGATTGATGTTTGCTTGCCGGTCAAGGAGGCCGGCTGCTCATGTCGCGTTGTCATAAGTTGTCTCCATAAACTCAGTGCCAAAGAATTCTTTCCGATTCCTCGATCCGGAAAAGTCAGGAGCAAAGAATGAGGCCTGATTCCTCGACCCGGAAAAGTCAGGAGCAAAGAATGAGAACTGGATCTTTGCGCCCCGAAAAGTAATGTGAAAGAAATCAGTTGTGGTTCCTTGACCCGGAAAAGTCAGGAGCAAAGAATAAAAAATAATTCTTTGACCCTGAACTTTCGGTGCGCAAAGAATGAGGACTGATTTTTAGGAGCGTGACTTTTGGAATTCTTTGCTCCTGACTTTTCCGGATCGAGAAATCGGAAAGAATTCTTTGACGCCTGGTTTATGGGAACAGCCAATGACAACTGGAAATAAGTGCCTCGGTTCTTTATTTGACAACGATTCACCAACCCGAGGTAGATATCCGGACCGGATCGATAAGCCGCGGGGCAAGGTCGGAAGTGGCAAAAACAGCTTTCTTGACATTGATGCACTAAGATTTTGTATAGAAAATTTGAGTGATTTGATATAAGATGTATGTGACAAATGAAAAAGCACGGAGGTGCGCGATGCATGCTGACCAGCTGACCATTAAAGCTCAGCAAGCGATACAAGCCGCCGTTACGGCCGCTACCAATGAAAACCATCCCGAACTTTCCATCGAACACCTGGGCTTGGCCCTGATCGAGCAAGCCGATTCCATCGTCAAGCCCATCCTGCAGAAAATCGGCGTCGATATACCCTCCCTCACCGGAGAGTTGCGGGGTTATCTGTCGCGGCAGCCGCGTGTTACCGGTTCCAACGCCGCGCCGCGTATTTCCGGCTCTCTTAATAAGGTATTGGTCGAAGCGCAGAACATCACCCAACGCATGAAGGACGCCTACACCTCTACCGAACACCTTTTACTGGCTATCCTGAACGAGGGCCGCAACATCATGGCTCGTTGGCTGGCCGAAAAGGGCGTCACCGAACAGTCCCTGCTGTTGGGCTTGAAAGAGGTGCGCGGCCAGTCGGGCGTCACCGACCAGAATCCCGAGGACAAATACCAGGCCCTGGAAAAATACACCACCGACTTGACCAACCTTGCCCGCACCAACAAGCTGGACCCCATCATCGGCCGTGAGGAAGAGATCCGGCGCGTCATCCAGGTGCTCAGCCGCAAGACCAAGAACAACCCCGTCTTGATCGGTGAACCCGGCGTAGGGAAAACCGCGATTGCCGAGGGTCTGGCCCAGCGCATCGTGGAAGGCGACGTACCGGAAGGCCTGAAGGAAAAACGCGTGCTGACGCTGGATCTGGGCTCCATGATTGCGGGCGCCAAGTTCCGCGGCGAATTCGAGGATCGCCTGAAGGCCTTGCTGAAGGAAGTGACCGCGGCCATGGGCGAGATCATTCTCTTCATCGACGAATTGCACACCATCGTGGGCGCGGGCGCCGCGGAGGGCGCGATGGATGCCTCCAACATGCTCAAGCCGGCCCTGGCCCGGGGCGAGTTGCACTGTGTGGGCGCCACCACCCTCAACGAATACAAGAAGTACGTGGAGAAGGACAGCGCCCTGGAACGGCGCTTCCAGCCGGTCATGATTGCCGAACCGGACGAGGCGGCAGCTATTGCCATCCTGCGCGGCCTACGCGAGCGCTACGAGGTCTTCCACGGCATCAGTATCCGCGACAACGCCCTGGTTGCGGCCGTTCACCTGTCACAACGCTATATCGCCGATCGCTTCCTGCCCGACAAGGCCATCGACCTGGTGGACGAGGCGGCCTCCACCATCCGGACCCAGATCGATTCCATGCCCATCGAGATCGATCAGGCCAAACGCAAGCGGCGTCAGTTGGAAGTAGAGGCGGAGGCCCTTAAAATGGAAGGCGGCGGCGATCATTCGGAACGCCTGACCGAGGTCCGCTCCGAGATCGCCGACCTGGACGAACAGTTGAAGGCGTTGGAGTACCGCTGGCATCACGAGAAGGAACTCATCCAACAACTGCGGGAGAAGAAGGAAGAAACAGAACGCCTGAAAATTGCCGCGGCCGATGCCGAGCGCGACGGCGACCTGTCGCGCGCGGCCGAGATCCGCTACGGCAAGCTGATCGAACTGGACAAGGCCGTCGGGGAAAACGAGCGCGCCATCCAGGCCATCCGCGACGAGGGCAGCCTTCTGCGCGAGGAGGTCACCGACGCGGACATTGCCCGCGTGGTCAGCACCTGGACCGGCATCCCCGTCTCCAAAATGCTGGAAGGCGAAGTAGCCAAAATGTTGCACCTGGAGGAGCGCCTGCACGAACGGGTCATCGGCCAGGACCGTGCGGTCAGCGCGGTGGCCAATGCAGTGAGACGGTCGCGCAGCGGCTTGCAGGATCCGGATCGACCCCTGGGCAGCTTCCTCTTCCTGGGTCCTACCGGCGTGGGTAAAACCGAGCTGGCGCGCGCGCTTTCCGAGCAATTGTTCGATTCCGAAAAGAAGATGATTCGGCTGGACATGTCCGAGTATATGGAACGCCACACGGTCTCGCGTCTCATCGGTTCGCCGCCGGGGTATGTGGGCCACGAGGAAGGCGGCCAGCTGACCGAACGCGTCCGCCGCTCGCCCTATTCGGTCATCCTGTTGGACGAGGTCGAGAAGGCCCACCCCGAGGTCTTCAACATCCTCCTGCAAATCCTCGATGACGGCCGTCTGACCGACGGTAAAGGTCGCACGGTCAACTTCACCAACACCGTGATCATCATGACCAGCAACCTGGCCGGGGATCTGGCGGCGCGAGCAGACTTGAGCAGGGAGGAGAAGGACAAGGGTTTGATGGAGGCCATGAAACAGCATTTCCGGCCCGAATTCCTGAACCGGGTGGACGACATCATTCCCTTCGAATCGCTCTCGGACGACATGTTGGCGCGCATTGTCCGCCTGCAAGTCGCGCGGGTGAACACGCGCCTGGCCGAGCAGGGTATCGTTCTGGATTTGAGCGAAGAAGCGCTGGCTTTCCTCGCCGAGGCGGGTCACGATCCGGTTTTCGGCGCACGACCCATTAAACGCGCCGTCCAGAAGCACCTGCTGAATCCGCTGGCCACGGCTCTGCTGGACGGCAGCGTGAGCAAGGGGCATCGAGTCCACGTTGAAGCCACACGGGGCGAATTGACCTTCCGTGAAGCCTGAGACCGAAGGGTCGGGGTTCTCCCGGCCCTTTTCCACAAAACGCCGGCGCACGGAATACGTTGCGAGAGAAGGCATTCCCTGCCTCTATTCGAAGCAGCCACGTCGAATACCGGTTTTCCAGTATATGATGCCATCCTAAATCAAAACTTGCATTCGAGGAAATTGGCCACTAGAATAATAAGGGTGGTCCACCTCGGCGACAGCTAGGGTCTCCAGGAATGCTAACACGGGTAAAAATTATATACCACGGCTGTCTGCATGTCTTGGGGTCATTGGCGCGGCGTTTTAAAATGATATTTATTTAAGTATGAGGATGGGTGTAGACGATACAAACACCAAGCTCTTGGGCCCTCCTTGTGTTCGAGGGCCGTGCCTTTCGATATTGAGGAATATGGTTACCCCAATGACACCGCCAGAAACCAGAAATCCCGTTCTCGATAAGCAGTTTCATCTTCATACCATCCTCCGGGAAACCCCGTTCAGCGTCACCTTCCGGGCCACCCATGTCGCGGGCCACGACGCGGTGATCAAGCTTGTCTATCGGGAAGACCTTTTCTTCGACGAGTTGGCCCGATTGTACGCTTTGGACGAATCGCCCTTTTTCTGTCGTTGCTTTTACAACTATCCGCCGGAATCCGTTTCCAAGAAATCCTTACCCCTGGACCGTCCGCTCTCTCAAATACACCACACGGCAGGCAATGCGGCCCCGGAAAGTGTCGGCATCCTGGTGATGGAAGCCCCGGAGGGCGTGCGTCTTTCCGAACTCGCCGAACAACTGGACGAGATCGAACTGGTCAACCTGCTGATGGAAATAACCTACGCCGTGCGCCATCTGGCCGAGAACGACCTGGGTCATCACAACCTGATTCCCGACAATGTCCTGGTCAACCGGGAGGCCGCCGAGATCAAGCTGGTCGATCTGGGTTGGCACCCGGATCGCGACGACCCCGACTGCCGACTTATGAGCCCGGAACATCGCGAAACTTCCGTACCCGGACCGGAGGCCGACATCTATATGTTCGGCGCCAACTTCCTCTCCATGCTCAAACGCCGGGGTTTGATTCGCAAACTACGCAAACGTTGCATGGACCCCGACCCTGCCGAACGCCCCGATCCCGCAGAGATTCAACAAGGTCTAAAAAACTACCGCCGCAAGCTCCACCCCAAACCTACCCGGGCCATTCTCTTCGGCTTTCTGCGCCCCGTCAATCTGGCCGTATGGACCGTTACCATCCTTTTCGGTATCGTGCTTCTGCCCTATCTGGAAAGCGACCCGCCGCCCCTTTCCGATCGATACGCTTCTATTCTGAATGACAAGAAAATGGCGCCGGAAGAACGTGTGACACAATTGCGCCAATTGTGGCCGGAAGCCGATGAAGGTATGCGCGAAGAACTTGCCCATGACATTGCCCAAGAAGTTGTTCTGACCGGAACGCCGAAACTCCTAAACAAAATGGACAAAGAACGACCGATTGCGGTTTTTGTTTTTAAAAACGGACCTATGATAATCGGTAGAAATGAGATTTATAGAATCGGTGATTGGGTTGAAATGGATGGCGCCGAGGATAGCTTAAGCTATATTGCAGACATACAATTCAACCGCTTCAAGCTGGTATATGAAGATGCCTACAGTTGGCACTACTTCGATAAACCAAACTTCTACATCGGTCTGGTGTTTAGTCATGAAGTTGCTTTGGTATGGGATAACCCCGGCAATTTAAATCGTTTGCTATCGGCTATTGCTGACCTGGAAGGGCTGGAATTCCACGACGAAGAACGGGAGCACGGGTTGCGTAAAAGCGGCGGCGGCAAGGTTTCCGGGATCTTCGTCACCTCTACACCTGGAGAGTTACTCCAGCAACTCCGTGAAGCAATTTCGATTGAGATAGAGAAAAACTCATTGCGCCTGAAACGTGATGAGGGGAAATTGCCTGTGTACTTTAAATTCATGGGGCTGGAATTCAATAATGCAAACTTAGCCATTTTTGCCATCGCACTGGAACACCAGATTGGCTACAAAGTCTCCGTTGAGGACTCCATCAAATCGCACCAAATTTCGATTAAATGCTATAATATTACCTGGCAGGAACTATTGGATGAACTAGACCTTTCCTGGCACGTAAAAGAATCTATTGATGGCAAGATACTGATCATTGATGGTGTCGAAAAATCGAAGGAGACCTTCAGGGAGGCGAAATGAAGAAAAGGATGCTATTGTTGCTCATGTGGATGCTCAGCATCTTATGGGTCAACAGCACCACCGGCACCTTGCTGACAGATACCCCCACCAGCAGCGACGGCGGATATTCTTTGAAGGAAATCGGCAGACCCGGTGACCCCTGCGGAGGGACGTACGGCAGTTGCCTTGTAATCAACCAACCCAACTAACGCGGTTTCGACCGTCACAACCCCCCAACCCAAGAGGCGACCATGCTCACACTGACCCTTGCACTGATGTTCTTTCAAGTCCCCGGTGATCCGGCCGAGGTCATCGACTTGGAAGTCCTTCCCAAACCCCCGCAAGGCGACACCTTCCGGATTGCCTCTGACGGTACATTGCTGCTTCAAGACACCGACACCGTTTACCATTGGGACAGGTCCGGCCGGCTCATCAACAGTCTTCGCATCGAAGTTAACGGTAAGCCCACGCGACTCAATGCCTCTCACTACGATTCAAATGCCCGTATCTATTGGCTGATCGACTCCAAGGATCGTTCGGAATTTTTCAATAGTGACGGTGACAAGGAAGGCTACGGGTATCGGCTGGATGCTGACGGCACTAAAAAGCCGGTAATTTTTGGTCAGTTGATCGGCCTAAGAGACCGGCAGTTCGCGGTCAAGGGCTATATCGATTTCTGGCGATCACCCGACTCTCGGGTGGTCGTAGAAGTCACAACCGAGCGAGACAGCGACGGAAACTTTTTGATTCGCGAGATCAGCCCGCCTTTTTTGAGCCTTACCAGGGCGCAGCAACGACTGGATTACCACTTTCGCGGTCAATTTCTTACCGAGGATCCCTTCCACGGAAACATCTACGCGCTCGACCAACTTACTTGCAGTATTCGACATCTGGTGCCCGATGAATCCATGGGCTACAAGCGGCAGAAACGCGATATCCCCTTCGCCCTGCCCCGCTTCGTGCAACCCCCGAAAGCCTGGAACCGCACCATGCGCAGTGAGCGGGAATATCTCGAGTGGTACAACGGTTGGAGCCGCATCAACGGGCTCTATACCTACGGCGACGGCTTTTTGATCGGTTACGAAGTGCCCAACCCGAAACGGGTCGAACGCATGCTTCAGGGCCTTCAGGTCATTTCTCGGAAGGGTCGTAGCGTGGGCAAGATGCATCTGTATGACGGCATTCTCGCAGGGGCTTTTGAGGGCCGCGCCCACCTGGTTACCCTCAATCCCGAACAACCGGAACAACTGACACTTTATATTTTCGAAATGTAGGTGTCTCCCCATGCTATGATGATGGACCCGGTAGTTCGCCGGGTCATACAGCATCGCATTCGGAGGTTCGATAGTGCTCGTTTCGGACAAACCCCCGGTGGGTCTTCCCGAGAATCAATCCGAGCGCTTGAACATCCGCTCCGACATCATCCCCATCGAATTCGTCCCGGTCCCTTCTTATCGGAACAACGGCTACGGTGAACGCGTCTTCCTCTACTCCGTCCACGGCGGCGACGTTCTCCCCGAAAGTATTTACCGCCAGGTTCGTCGCGCTTTTCCCGACCGCAAGACTTGCTCCAATGAGATCGAACGCGCTTACGCCATCGAGAAGGACTGGGGCGCCAATCAAGTCGCTGAAAACCTGTCCGCCGAGTTGGGGACCGGCGGTTACTGGCGCGTCAATATTGCCCGGGTACTGATGGATTTCGGTCGTTTCCCGGGAATCACGCCCCCGGGAGCCGACCACCTGAACCGTTTTGCAATCAACTACCCCTTCTCCTACGCGCTGGACTTTCGTTACAAGCGCCTGGTGTTGGAGAAATTCTACGACCACATCTCGGAAGTTTTCGAAGCCCAAACGCCGGGCAAGGTGATCAAGCTCGGCATTCATTCCTATGACTTCCTCAACCCCAGTGCACACCACATGCTACCCGGCACCGTGCGGCCCGAGCTCAGTCTCATATTCAGGTCGCGATCATTCCAGGAACTCAAGCGTATGCCCACCGGCCTGTTCGATCCGCTGTACCCGGATATGCTGGCGGAATACACCGCGGATCGGAAGCTGACCGCACGCATTTCCCTTCACCTGGAAAAGGCCGGAGTGGCCGTATCCACCAACTTCCCCTACCTGTTGCCGGACGGCAGCGTGGAGGTACGTTCCCAGATTTGGATCTTCTTCAAATACGTGGCGCGTATCTTCAAGGAAGAACATCCCGAAACCAAGGCCGATCCCGCCTACCAGTTGGTGTGGACCATGTTGCTGGATACCAACCTTCGTTGCAGCGAAAGCGAGGGTCTGCGCAGTTACATTCACATGTACCGCAATCCGCCGAAGGGACAACGCAAATTGTTCCGGGCGGCCCAACATGCTTACGAACATATTTGTGGTTTTTTTACAAAACACAAAAAAGGCCTGATCGAGAGTTACCGCTTTGCACCCGATCGGCTGTCAACCCTGGCGGTCGAGGTTCGCAAGGATCTGATCTGGCAGTTCCATGATCACCATACCTGGGAACCCGAATTGGGCCCTGACGGCGCCCGAAAAGAGAACGTGGCTCACCTGGGCAACTTGATCGGCGAAGCCATCGATATCTACATGCAACGGGACAGGGTAACCCTTCCCAACAGCATGCTTGTGACCCGATAAAACCCGCACTCATCTTTCCCATCGTTAGATAACGGGAGAATATTTGCGGTATCGATCCACTTGTTGTAACCTTTAGCTCTTATACTTCTTGCAGTGTTCCCTTTTTGAGACTGCTGTCTCCAATAACCCTAGTTTTCCATTAAAGAGAGGTTGGCATGTCCCTGAATTCGGCCCACAGAACCTTCCGGGCTTTCGGCCGGAAAGATATTCCAAAAATCCCTCAGCTTGCCCAACTGCCGCCTGATCATCTCCTGGCCATTCAGGCTGTTGCGGGTGTCCTTCCCTTTCGCGTCAACAACTATGTCATTGAAGAATTGATCGACTGGGACAACATCCCGAACGATCCCATGTTCCAATTGACCATTCCCCAGCCGGACATGTTGGCCGAAAATGAACTCAACCGCATGATCGACCTGATTCGCGGCGACGCCGATCCCCGGGAAATCACCGCCGAGGCGCGTCGTATCCAGATGGGCCTCAACCCTCACCCGGCCGGACAGATGGAACTGAATGTACCCCTGATCGGCGGTGAGCCGGTTTCGGGTATTCAACACAAATACCAGGAAACGGTTCTGTTCTTTCCAAGTCAAGGCCAGACATGCCATACCTATTGCACTTACTGTTTCCGCTGGGCTCAGTTCGTAGGCATGGATGACCTGAAATTTGCCGCCCGCGAGGCCGAGGACCTGGTTGCCTACCTGAAAGTACATCCGGAGGTCACCGATGTATTGATTACGGGCGGCGATCCCATGATCATGAAAACGCGCGTTTTGCGCCGTTACATCGAGCCTTTGCTACAAAAGGGTCTGGAACATATTCAAACGATTCGCATCGGCACCAAGGCAACAGCATACTGGCCCTATCGGTTCGTGACCGATCGCGACGCGGACGACCTGATGCGCCTGTTCGAGGAAGTGATTGGAGCCGGCAAGCACCTGGCCGTAATGGCGCATTTCAGCCATTACCGCGAACTGGAAACCCCAATTGCTCGCACGGCCCTCGAGCGCATTCGGAGCACCGGCGCCGTCGTGCGCTGCCAGGCGCCTTTAATCAAGCATGTCAACGACGACAGCGCGGTCTGGAAAAGGATGTGGCGGGATCAGGTTAATCTGGGCGCCGTTCCCTACTACATGTTCGTAGAGCGCGACACGGGTCCCCGGCATTACTTCGAAGTTCCCCTGGCCGAGGCTTTGGACATTTTCAACGGCGCCTACAGGCATGTTTCCGGTCTGTCGCGCACGGTTCGCGGTCCCTCCATGTCGGCCACGCCCGGCAAGGTGCTCGTCACGGGTACCTGTGTCATCGAGGGACGGACATACTTTGCCTTGAAGTTTGTGCAAGCCCGCGACCCCTCCTGGGTAGACCAGGTCTTTTTCGCCGAGTATGACAAACAAGCCTCCTGGTTATCCGATTTGAAGCCGGCATTCGGACAAGATAGTTTCTTCTTTGAAAAAGACCTGGCCGGTCTCAAGGCCCAACGTCTCAGCCGGGAAGAAGCGTTTGCCAATTAATCCAAAGACCAGGTTGAACAAACCCATCCATTGAAGGGAATTCGTTAGGTCGATATTACGGCCATAGATAGGATGGAGCAGAGACCTCTCGGTCTCTGCCCTCCGAAGAACCGCAAGGATTTGGGTATTCGATTCTTGTTCGGACCTAAGGAACCGGAGTTTTGCTTGGTTATTGACACGTCTTCCGAAGGGCCCGATCCCGTTACTAACAAGGTTACTCGGAAGGGATTCCCTTTGGTTTCGGCTCCAAGCGTAGCTTCAACTGCTTGTCTATCCGGCGCGAACAAAATCCGCCTTGCCCATAAGCACCGTTCTGGAAATTCGTGGGCGGATTGTCCCAAAGTTTAATCGTTTCAGGCGGGCCTTGTTCACGCTACGTCATTGCGGATGCTTTGCATGTCGATGATCCAAGTGCTCGGTAGATCTTCAATGACTCGGGCGGGTAGATCCAGGGCGGTCTCTACGCGGTCCAGGATGACGCTGTCCGCCGTGGCCGCCGTCCAGCCTGTTCCCGGTCCCGCCCGGTCTGCAATCAGGTTATCTACCGCATCGCGGGGCTCGACCGTTGCCCCGTGGTTTCGCAGCACAGTCGCCAACCTGCCGCTGTTGGACACCTTGCGGTCCAGCAACCAAAGCACCTCCCTGGCAGGGTCCAGGGCCGCTACCAGCAGGCTGACCGCCCCCTCGGTTTCCTCGACCATGCGGTAACTGCCGTGTAATTTGGCCAGGTTGCGAAGCCAACCGTCGCAGCCGCGCAGCAGCAGGCCGCCCGATAGGGCCGATTCGATATTGATGATGACATTGAAGCCGTCCACCACCACCCGACGGCCCGCCGGTTCGACACGGCGGGCCCGGCGTCCGTCGCTAAGCGTTTTCGGCGAGACAATGCGTTGCAGCGCCTCTCGTTGTCTGCGGTGGAGTTGGTGCCGGGCGCCGACCAGGGTCAGCGCCGGCTTTTGCGCGTAGCCTCTGTCCAACAGCCAGGCCAGTTCGGCTGCCGCGCGTTTCAGGATAAGTAGTTTGTCAGGTGCGAAGAGTTCCGCGTCCTTGGGGTGTGCGCCGCGGTGTTTGCGTGAATCGCCCATGAGAATCCGAGTTCAGGCGGCGGATTACATCAGGAATAGCAATTCGTGATAGCCGGGCAGTTCCCATTGCTGCGCATCGACCAGTTGCTCCAAGGCATCGCAATGGGCGCGAACGGCTTCCATGGCGGGGATGAGATCCGTGGCGCAGGTCATGGCCTCCTCTTTTTCGCCTTCTATCTCGTGAACTTTTTTGATGGCGCTTTCCAGTTTCTTACGGGTCCCCAGGAGGCTGTTGATGGCGGAGGTGAGGCGCTCCAGGTGACCGCCCTGTTCGGCCTTGGCCGTGGCCAACACGCTGTCATCCAGGCCCGATTCGGCGAGCGCTCTGAGAGCGGTAGAGACCTCGGTCTGGTAGCGGAAACTGGGCGGTAGCACGTGGTTGTCCACCATGCGCATAGTCAGGGTGGCCTCGATGCCCACCTGCTTGGCATAGTGCTCCAGGCGAATGCTGGTGCGCGCATCCAGTTCGTCGTCGCTGAGAATACCGGCGTCGGTAATAAACTTACGGGCTTCGGCATTGTCCCAAACGGTGTAGGCCTCAGGGGTGTTCTTGAGGTTGGGCAGACCGCGTTTGGCGGCTTCCTCGTGCCATTCCTCGGAGTAGTTGTTGCCCTCGAAGCGCACCGGCTTGGAACGCGTGATATAGGGCCGCAGCATTTCGAAAATAGACTTTTCATCCACGTTCTCCAGCTTGGCCAGATCGGCGTTCATTTCGTTCAGCGAGTCGGCCACGGCGGCGTTCAGCATGGTAGCGGGAATGGAAATGGACTGGTTGGAGCCGAGCGCGCGAAACTCGAACTTGTTGCCGGTAAAGGCGAACGGCGAGGTACGGTTGCGGTCGGTGGTGTCCACATGGATGTCCGGCAGTTGGGCCAGACCCAGGTCGATCTCGCTGATGGTATCGTCGGTAAAGGACTCGGCGCGTTCCAACTGGTCCAAAACGTTGTTCAGGTGACTGCCCAGGAAGGTGGACATGATGGCGGGCGGGGCCTCGTTAGCGCCCAAACGGTGGTCGTTGCCCGCCGAGGCAATGGTGGAGCGCAACGCGCCGCCGTGCTTGTGTACACCGTTGATCACGGCAACCAGGAAGTAGAGGAAGACCACGTTGGTGTGCGGTTCCTTGCCCGGCTCCAAAAGATTGACGTCCTCGGACGTGGACATGCTCCAGTTGAGGTGTTTGCCCGATCCGTTGACATCGGCGAAGGGTTTCTCGTGCAGCAGCGCGGCCATGCCGTGGTCTTTGGAGGATTTCTTCAAAACCTCCATGACCAACTGGTTGTGATCGGCAGCCATGTTGGCGGACTCGAAGATGGGTGCGGTTTCGAACTGGTGCGGCGCCACCTCGTTGTGACGGGTCTTGCAGGGCACGCCCAAACGGTAGAGGCGAGATTCCACGTCGGCCATAAAAGCCAGGACCCGGTCCTTGATGCTGCCGAAATAGTGGTCTTCCATCTGCTGACCCTTGGCGGGCGGGCAGCCCAGCAGCGTTCGGCCTGCCATGATCAGGTCGGGACGCTTGTCGAAGTACTTGCGGTCCACCAGGAAGTATTCCTGTTCGCAGCCGACCGTGGAACCGACCTTGACTTTTTTGCCTTCCAACAGTTCGATCGCCCGGGCCGCGGACTGGGACAAGGTGCGGGTGGAGCGCAGCAGCGGTGTTTTTTTGTCCAGTGCATGGCCGGTGTAGGAGAAGAACACGCTGGGGATACACAGCACGGGGACGGAGCCGTTGGTCATGATGAAAACGGGACTGCTCGGATCCCAGGCGGTGTAACCGCGCGCCTCGAAGGTGGTGCGCATGCCGCCGGAGGGGAAACTGGAGGCATCCGGTTCACCCTGAATCAACTGGCTGCCGGAGAAGGCCTCGATGGGGTTCATGGCCTTGTCCAGGGAGAAGAAAGCGTCGTGCTTCTGGGCGGTCAGGCCGGTCATCGGCTGGAACCAGTGGGTGTAATGCGTTGCGCCTTTTTCGGTGGCCCATTCCATGATGGCGTGGGCAATGGTGTCAGCCTCGTTGGCGGGGAGCTTGTCACCCTCTTCAATTGAATGCTTCAAGGCTTTAAAGGTGGATTTCGGCAGCCTGCGCTGCATAGCCTTAATATCGAAAACGTCGCTTCCAAAAATTTCGGACGGCCTGTTCATGACAAACTCCTGCTGGTCGGTATCGGTGGATTGCCCGCGGCTTCCAAATAACGCGGCCTTGTTTTTTCATCGGAACGAGAAGAAATTAGTTAATAACCGGCCCTCATTTACGGCTTACCCCCACGGGATCGCACCGTTAGGACATGCGTCCGGGTCATCTTACCGCGACTTTCGCGAGTCCCCGCGTCCGGTACGATATTGTTCCCGGGAATAACAAAATATCTTTCGACCAAGCGGATATTTATGCAGTTTTCCGTGTTGCTTAATTGTTTTATGCATCGATTTCCCTTCTGTTTTTTAAAGCAAGGATCGGCTCGGTGCCACATACTCAGATGACAAATCTGCATTTTGACGACAGCCTGAGGTAAGTACCGATAGGTTACCGTGTTCTATGAAACAATGATTCCCGCTATTCAGTCCCGAATCCACCGCCTGGCTTTCATTTCGAAGCGGGGCAACGAGCCCTCTTCCGTCAGGGACACCGGAATGCGCAGGGCGAAGGCGCTCTTCAATTCTTCCTGCAAGCGGCGGCACAAATCGTCCGGGTTATCGCATTCACCCCCCGGTTCGATGACAATGGACAGTTCCGACATACGGCGCACGGTGCGCACATGAACGCGGAACTCGGCGATTTCGCTGAAGCGCCGGATAACGCTTTCCACCGAGGCCGGATAGATATTGACGCCGCGAACCAGAATCATGTCGTCGATGCGACCCAGAATGCCGCCGTCCAGATAATAGGGACCCATGCCCACCGGAGCTTCGGCCCACGGCCGCACCAGGTCACCGGTTCGATAGCGCAGCAGCGGCGATCCGACCCTGCCCAGCGTGGTCAACAACAGTTCACCTTCATGACCGGGCCCCACGGCTCGACCGGTTTTCGGGTCCACCACCTCGGCAATGTAGGCCGTTTCGATGATGCGCAAGATATCGGGGTTCTCCGGCAGACCGTAGCTGACCGGTCCGACCTCGGTCATGCCGTGGTGATCCACCAGTCTTGCGCCCGGCCACAGCGCCTCTATTTGTCGGCGAGTTTCGGGGATGCCCGCGCCCGGCTCGCCCGCCACGATGAGAGTTTTTACGGAGTGCAGGTCCAGATCATGATGGTCAAGTGCGGCCTCGCCCAGACGCAGGGCATAAGTGGGCGTACAGCAAAGAACGGTGGCCTGGTTGTCGTGAATCATGCGCAAGCGAGCCAGGCTGCTCATGCCGCCGGCAGGCAAAGCCAGGGCGCCCAAACGGCCCGCCGCCTCGAAGGCGGTCCAGAAACCCAGGAAGGGCCCGAACGAGAAGGCAAATAAAATGCGGTCTCCCTCCGCGGTACCGGCGGCTTGGAAGACCTTGACCCAATTATCCACCATCCAAGACCAACTCTCGGGCGTGTCCAGCCAGCGCATGGGATTGCCCGAGGTGCCGCTGGTCCGGTTGAAACGCACGTAGCGCTTCAGGTCGTAGGTCAGATTGGTTCCATAGGGCGCGTGGGCGATCTGATCGGCAATCAGTTCGCTCTTGACGGTGGTGGGGAAGGCGGTGCGGAAATCATCCAGGCTTTCGAATCGATACCCGCACCCTGCCGCTTCGATTTTCGCTTGGTAGAAGGCGTTGCCGGGGACCAACTCTCCCAGCAAATGGTTGAGCTGGTCCAACTGACCAGTTTCGAAGTCTAGCAACAACGCGCTCCTTGGTTGATAAGTTTCAGGCAACCGCCTCGGATATCAACGGACGGCCGTGCGGCAACTCGTCCGGTACATTGACATAATCGGCAAAGCGGGCAAACAGTTCATCCAGATCGCCGAAGACGTTGCCGATCAGGCAGTCGGTCAGGTCACCGGCCACATGGGGGTTATCCTTGAGGAAGTGGCCGATGTTGAATTCCAGGTCGTAGAAGGCATAGACGAACTTGCGCATGGCCTCGATGGCGTCGCGGTACTGAACGGCGTAATCGTCGAATCGTTCCGCGGATACGTCGCCCGCCTTCAGGCATTCTTCCACCGCGTCGGCCACCATCACGCCGCTGGTCAAAGCCAGAAAAACGCCGGAGGAAAAAACCGGGTCCAGGAAGGAGAAGGCGTCACCGGCCAACACCATGCCGTTGACCGCCACGTGTTTGGCGCGATAGCTGAAGTCGCTGGTGGCGTGGTATTCGCCCACCTGTTCGCCCTGGGACACGCGCTCGTGTACCCATTTGTTCTTCTTGATTTCGCGCCAGAGGATGGTTTCCAGATCGGTGGTCTCGCTGAACAGGTAGTCCTTGTTGGCCACCGCGCCCACACTGACCATGTCATTGGCCAGGGGGATGTACCAAAACCAGCCCTTTTGGGGCAGGTAGGCGACCGTGGTGGCGCCCTCGTCGCGTCCGGGATCGCGCTTGGCGCCCTTGAAATAGGTCCAGACCGCGGTTTTGTTGAGGCCCTTCTCGGGTACGCGCCAGCGCTTGCGGTTCATCAGCAGACCGTCCCGACCGGTGCAATCGATGGTAACGGGTGCGCGCCAGGTGTATTCCTTGCCTTCTTTGTCCAACGCGATGACGCCCTTCACGGCGCCGTCCTCTTCGATGATGTTCTTGACCTTGATCTCTTCAATGGCGTGGACGCCGTTTTCGCGGGCGTGCTCCAGCATCATCTGGTCGAAGGTTGCCCGATCCACCTGCCAGGTACTGCTGGCCGGGTGGTCGTAATGGTCGCTGAAGTAGAAGGGCTGGGAAGAGGTACCGCTGGTACTGACGAATTGTACGCTCAGCTTCTGCACAAAACCGGAGCGCTCCATTTTGGGGATCATGCCGATGCGCTTGAGGGGGAAATAACAGAAGGGAATCAGAGACTCGCCGATGTGGTAGCGGGGGAATTTCTCTTTTTCCAATAAAAGAACGCTACGGTTGTTCTGAGCCAGGGTGGTGGCAGCGGTCGAACCCGCGGGTCCGCCGCCGATCACAATGACGTCATAACCGTTTGAATTGGTCATGCTTTACCTCGTTTTGGAAAATTTGGGCCGATAGAAACACCATGCAAGCCCTGCCGGATCGAAAAAGAGAAACTAAAGAGAAAAGGACCCGGCCCCACGAAGGACCATAGCAGGCTATATAATATATCGTTTCTCAGACCAAATTTGTTACTATTTTGTCCAACAAGAGAGCCCGAGGTGTTCATGTTAAGTCCCAAGCAAATGATTTTCAGCCTCAAAACAACCCGCTTCGAAGAACAGCATGCCTTCTATACCTTGCTGTTGGGCCCGCCCAAGGGGACCTCGCAGCAGGGCAGCGCCATCTTCCAGTTGCCCGGTTGCAGCCTGGTGCTGTGGGAGACCGACGTTTCCGAGCCCCGCGAGCACAGTCCCCTACAGTTGTGTTTCCAGGTGGAAAATCTGGACAAGGCCCTGACCGACCTGCCGGAAGGAGTAGATGCCTCTTCGGTGCGCATTGCCTCACACGGCCGCGAGGTCTTTTTGCGCGACGCCGACGGCAATGTTCTGATTGTTTACGAGCCCGACCTGCCTTGAATACAGAATTGGAGGTTACCATGAGCAAGAAATTGACCGAGGAGCAAGCGCGAGAGAAATTGTCTGAACTTGACGGCTGGGCCCTGGACGGCGAGGGTCGCATTGCCCGGGATTTTCAATTTGCCGATTTCAGCGAGGCTTTCGCCTTCATGACCCGAGTGGCCCTGCTGGCGGAAACCCAAAACCATCACCCGGACTGGTCGAACGTGTGGAACCGGGTACACATCGCCCTGAACTCTCACGATGTCGGCGGTTTGTCGGCCAGGGACTTCAAACTGGCCAAAGCTATCGACGCTTTGTCCTGAGTGATTTTCTGACAGAGGGGAGGCGTTAGTCACGAACGATTCGAAAGGTGACCCGCCTCACCCTACCTCGAACAACACCGGAACCAGCGGCACCCGGCTTTACATGGCGCCGGAAGTCCTGGAAGGAAAGATTCCCACGGTCCAATCAGATATTTATGCTCTCGGCGTTTGCCTCTATCAGTTGGTAGTCGGCGATATGAAGGGGTCCCCGGCCCTGGGATGGCGGCGACGCATCGATGACGAGTTACTGATCGAAGACATCGCGGAAGCCGCTGACGGGTCCCCGGAGCAACGGATCTCTTCCGCACGCACCCTGGCGGATCGTCTGCGCAACCTGGGCAAACGTCGCGAAGAACTGGTGACCGATACAAATCGAGGGCATGTGTCGGCTTCCCACCTTGAATCGCACCCATTTTTAGTCAGCGCCTGTTCTGTTCGTGTTATGTTTGTCCAAAGTGAGGGTGAAACCATGCGGATACTTGTGACAGGCAGTAGTGGTCATTTGGGCGAGGCGCTGATGCGCACTCTTGCCGACGGGCCCCACGAAGCCGTTGGTTTGGATTTACTGGCGTCGCCCTACACCACGCGGGCGGGCTCCATCTGTGACGCCGATTTCGTGCGCGAAAATATGCACGGTGTCGATGTGGTGATGCACACCGCCACCCTGCACAAGCCCCATGTGGCCACCCATGCGCGGCAAGACTTCGTCGATACCAACATCACCGGCACGCTGACCCTGTTGGAAGCCGCCCGGGAAGCCGGTGTAAGCCGTTTTATTTTCACCAGCACCACCAGCGTTTTAGGTGCGGCGCTGGTGCCCAAGGAAAGCGAACCCGCCGCTTGGATTACCGAGGATGTGCGGCCGGTCCCCAAAAATATCTACGGCGTGACCAAAGCGGCAGCCGAAGATCTTTGCCATTTGTTCCACCGCACCAAAGGGTTGCCTTGCGTGGTGTTGCGCACCTCGCGCTTTTTTCCCGAGTTGGATGACAATCCGCAACGAAGACTGGCTTTTGACGATACCAACCTGAAGGCGAACGAGTTCCTGCACCGGCGCTTGGATGTTGTCGATGCCGTGTCCGCCCACCTTCTGGCGGCCGAATCCGATCTCGGCGGGGAATTCCGTACGTTTATTCTCAGCGCGACCTCGCCGTTCGAGCCGGAACACCTGCACGATCTACGCAGAGACGTACACTCGGTGGTAGCCGGCCTGTTTCCTGATTACGAAATGATCTATCGCCGTCGCGGCTGGAAGATGTATTCCTCCATCGATCGCGTATATGTGAACGCCGGAGCCCGCGAAGTCCTGGGATGGCAGCCCCACTTCAGCTTTCGCCGGGTTTTGGATCGGCTCGATGCCGGCGAACCCATCCTCAGCAATCTCGCCTATGAAGTCGGCGCCAAAGGCTACCACACACAAACCTTCGCGGACGGACCCTACCCGCTTGAACCGGATACGGCCGGGTGAAACCAATCCCGGCAGCCAAATGCCTCGTACAACATGTTAAAGGGCGGTAGATTTATGATAGTCTTGGGCCAAGACCCGGAAGCCGCTGCATCCATGATCGGAACGAGGTCTCGATGACAAAGGAAACCGAAAAGATAACTTTGATCGGCCAACTATTGGAGCGGCGCGTGCCCCAGATCCTGGGCATCTACCTGGGCACCAGTTGGGGCATCTTGCAATTTGTACAGTACATCGTCGGTCGGTTCAACCTGTCACGTCAACTCGAAGACGTCAGCCTGGTGATCTTGTTGTCTTTGATCCCATCCGTCTGCGTAGTGGTCTGGTCGCACGGCAAGGGCGATTGGGGCAACTGGTCCAAACTGGAGTTGTTCGGCATCCCGTTGAACCTGGTGTTTACCGGCCTACTCTTGTTTCTGGTTTTGGGAGCCGACTCCCAGGTCGTTGCAGGGACCAACAAGGTGGTCGTGCAAGACGATGAGGGCCGTAACCTGGAGCGCCTTGTTGCGGGCAACGAGCATCGCAAACGCCTGGCCCTGTTCCCGCTGGAAAACAAGAGCGGTGACGCCGATCTTGACTGGTTGCGCTTCGGCGTTCCGATCTCTATTTATTACGACCTGACCCAGGACCCGTTTTTATCCGGCTTCCAAGCTCTTAGCGAGGGGGCCCTTTCACGACGGTTGTTGGAAGCGAATTGGGAATGGAACCAAAACGTTCCCCTGCCGCTCAGTCTGAAACTGGCCGCGGAACTGCACTTAGCCTATCTCGTACGCGGCTCCTATACGGTGGATGACCAGGGCTGGCACATTACTACGCAGATCCTGGAAACCAAAACCGGTCAGGAAGTTGCCGTCGTAACTCATATGGGCAAGGATCTGTTTGCCCTAGTCGACGAAATCACGCTTTTCCTCAAAACATCCCTGGACGTACCCACGGAAGGTGAAGGTTTGATCGACATGCCCCTGGCTGAAATATTCACCGACAAGGAAGAGGCGTTGCGGGCCATGGTCGATGGTTTCGTTGACCTGATCCTGCGAGATCGCTTGGAAGAGGGTCTGGCCACTTTGAAAACCATGGTCGAGCACGATCCCAACATGGCGATCGGCTGGTACATCCAGGCGCAAATCCTCGCCACGATCAACGAGGGCGAGAAGTCATTGGAAAGCCTGGCCATGGCTGAAAAGCTGAGTTATCGCATGCCCGAGTTGACCCGCTATGATATGAAGGGCTGGGCCTATATGCAGCGAGGCGAGCCGGAACGCTTCCTGTCCGTTCTTAAAATCACCGCCGAGCTTTTCCCGGAGGATGTAAATACCCTCCTGACACTGGCCGGCTCCCTCAGCGCGGGCAACCGGCACGAGGAAGCCCTGGCCTGTTATGAAAAAGTGCTGGAAGTGGCGCCGGAGCCCCAGGCTTATTTCCACACCATCGGTCGACTGCACCGCATCATGGGCGATCGGGAAAAAGCCCTGGAATACTACCAACGCTATGCCGACCTCTTTCCCAAGCAGGCATTGTCTTTCTCAAGGTTGGGTGACTTTTACATCCGCGACGGCGATTTTGAAACCGCACACACTTACTACGAAAAGGCCATGATTCTTGAAGACATTCCCCGTCATCGCCTTGCCCTGGCTGAAAACGATATTGGTCGACTTCGTTTCAAGCAGGCGTTGGCGCAATTTGAAAAACAGCTTGCGGGTGCGGATGATCCCATGCTCCTTCACTATGTCCTGGTCAAAATTCGCGACTTTTATCAAATCCGCGGTCAAATAGAGAAGGTTCACGAATACCAGGCAAAAGCCCTGGCCGCCTACGAAAAATTCGCAACACCACTAACCATTATGTTCTTCATCGTGAATAACGTGGAATTGTACGGTTACGGCCGCAAGCAAGAGGGCATCCAACTGCTGAAGGAACTGGAACGCACCACCATGCCGCCCTATGACCGGGTCATCCCCTTCGGCTATGTCTTGCTGCACATGAGGTCCGGCGATCACGAGCAAGCGGAAACCCTTCTCAAAAGCATGGAAGGCTCGTTCGAAACCATGCGCTTCGCTTATCCCGGTGTTGCCAGGTTGGAACTTGTCGCTTGGGGGCAAACCTACGAATTGAAAGGCGATTACGAAAAGGCGTTGACCTACTATCGGAAATTCGAGGAAGCGGATCAGGACGCGCGGAATGTCCAACTGTTCATGGGCCGTTGCCTGCGCAAGCTGGACAAACTCGCGGAAGCCGAGCAACAACTGAAGAAAGCCCTCGCACGTATGCCTTATGAGGGCGAGGTCCATTACGAACTTGCCCTGGTCTACCGGGACACCAACCGCAAGGCACTTGCCCTGGAACACCTGCGTCGGGCTGCAAGCATCTGGGAAGAAGCCGACGCCGATTACGAGCCCGCGGCCAATGTACGCAAGGCCCTGACCGAGTTGGAGGCGGGAAACCGGGGGTAGGCTCCGCATTCTTCCCGGTCTCGTGCGCTTTAGGACTCAGGTAGACCCCTTGCTGAAGCGTTTGCGGGGGTTACGATAGGACGGCAACTCCAGGCTTTCCTCTTCCGCGCGCTCGAACGCCTGTTGCTCGTCGTGGGCGATCACCAAGACGATCTTCCAACTGTCGTCTACCCTGCGTAGGGTGTAGGTGGTGTGGAACCGCACAAGTTGCCGATCCTGGTCGTCAAACATGCCCCAGGTTACCGAAACCTGGTAGAGCCAGGGCGATAATTCGGTGGGTAGTAAGAGTTGGATTCGGGGTTCGGTCGCGCCCTTCTCTTTGTAGAAGTCCAACAGGTTTTTTATGTGGACTTCCATCGAGGCGGCATCGGTATTGACCAGGGTGTCCTCGCTGGAAACGATCATGTTGGGATAGTGAAAAAAACGGCAGACGGCAGCCGCGTCAAAGCTTGCAAAGGTAGCACGGTAATCGGCAAAAAAGGCATTGGCATCAAAAGGCACAACTCCTCCTCGAAATTGGAACAACACGGATTGCATAAGGGTAGGGCCGCCCGTTCGGGCACATCGGTTCACTACTTTTTTAGACGTCCGCCGAACCTGAAAGGGTGCGGTTCGCCGGGGCGGCGACGGGGGGCTTTTACCCGGTCGGTTCGGCAAACATCCAAGGAATCCAACCACGGCGCGGGTTATCTGCGCTAAAATACGTCCATCGTTTCGTGGCGGACGACAGCCCTGTACCGAGGACACCATTTCCGAGCGTCCCCACCCGTTCACACCGGCCCCACTTTGACCGCTGTTTCGTCCGCGGGCCGCTTGACAAGGAGCATACATGAAAGTTCTGGTTCCCTTTTTATTACTGACCTCCTTCGCCTTCAGCCAGGAGGTGTCCGAGGAGATACAAGTCATCCTGCGCGAAGCACGTGTCCACGTGGTTGACAAGGACGGTAATCCCGTGAAAGGCCTGACGAAAGACGCCTTCACCGTTACCGAAAACGGCGAGGCCATGAAGGTCACCTTCTTCGAAGAAATCGATTTCTCATCGCCCGAAGGCCGCACTCGCGACGGTAAGAAGATGCCGCTGCCCAAGCGTACCTCCATTCTGTTGCTGGACACGGCGGACATGGACCGTACCGATTTCGACCGCGCCTTGGTCGCGGCCGAGAACTTCATTGACGGTTTGAGCGACCGCGACGTTGTCAAGATCGTTCAGTTGGAAGTCGCCGCCAACGACCTGGGCGCTTTCACCAACGACAAGGCCAAGTTGAAAGCCGCGTTGAAAAGGGCGGAATACGAGGGCGGCTTACAGCGCGACCTGTTCACCCTGGAACGGGAAATTGCCGAGGAACTACCCGCTTTCGATCGGGCCCAGGAATCGGTGCGCAAGCTGGAGGAACAGATTGCCGTGGCGAGCGGCGAAGCCAAGGTCAACCTGAGGATGCAATTGGCTCGGGCCGAACAGGACCGTGACACCCGCGCGAATCTCATCGACCTGGCCATTCGCGAAAAGGAACGCTCCAAGACCAATTACTTCCGTAACTTCTTCCTGAACGTGAAGTATATGTCGCAAATGCTGGCCCCCATGGAAGGCCCGAAATCCATCTTCCTGATCAGCGGCGGCATCTACCTGGAACAAGACGGCAACTTCAAGGACACCACTAGCATGGCGAGCCGTTTGGGCGCCGTCTTGAACGCCAATAACGTCACCATCTACTCCATGCTGATGCAGACGCGTAAATCACCCGCGGAGGCGCTGCTGCGTTCTTCCGGCAGGCCGATTCCCATCTACACCTACCGCGAGCTCTACAGTCTGCGCGCCGAATTCTCCAGCAGCGCCGGCGATATCAAGGTCACCCAAAACCCGGTGTTGGAAAACGAGCGTCACCAGGTTTCCGGCCTGGACCATATGGCCGATGTGACCGGCGGTTTCTTCAAGCGCGCCCCGCGCGGCAAGCTTGCCGAAACCATGAAACAAGCTCATGATACAGCCGGCCATTTCTACAACATCGGCTACCAGATCATGCCCGAGAACCTGAATAAGAAAGGGGCCCTGGTCATCAAGTCCGACGCCGGCAAGGTGGTCTACGGTAAAGAGTTGGGCGAAGCGATCAAGTACAGCGAGATGGACCCGGATGAGAAGGAAATCACCTTCAAGAGCGAGTTGGTGCACGGCGCCGCCATGCGCGACGACTTCGGCGGCGACTGGCAGTCCTACCTGTTCAAGGACGGCATGGGCGGTTTCCGTGTCGTGGTCAGCGGCATGATCGAACAGATGGACCCGGAAATGAAGGCCTATGACTTCGGCTTCACCATCCTGGACGAGGAACGCATTCCCGTTGACTATACCTTTACCAGCATTCCCAAGGTCCCGGAGGGCGATACCCTGGAGTTCTATGACGTGCTGGCATCCAAACGCCGGCCCGTCTACGCTCGCCTGGCCCTGAAGAACCTGGAAACCGACGGCTACAGCGTCCAGGAAATCGAACTGCCCGAACCCCTGGGCGGTCCCGAGGAACTGTCCCTGTCGCCGTTGGTCGTTGCCTCCGCGGAACGCAAAAAGGCAACCCTGCCCCTGCACCGTCTGAGAGAGCGTTCCGTTTCGGAAGCGCCTAAGGGCAAAAAGAACCAGGATAAAAAGAAGAAAAAGAAAAAGAAGAAGAAAAAGAAAGGCAAGAAGCAGGCTGAAGAGGTCGCCGCAACCGCTGCCCCCGGCGGTGAAAGCGCCGACGATACCTCGATTGCCAAAAAGATCGACCGCGTGGGCCTGGACCCCTTCCGCATGGGCAAGGGCGCCTACCAGCCTAACGGCGCGCATGTCTTCAGCGGCGCCAAAGACCTGGACCTGTTCTACCATGTGGAGAACTACAAGGGCGACGGTCGCAGCCTCAAGTACAGCGTCATCGTGGTCAACGAGCAGGGCGGCGTGACTCCGGTTAAATTCGGCATCCTTGCCGGTATGCCCGGCGAGAAGGGCAACGCCCTGCACGTCCATGCCCGTTTCAATGTGGCTTCCCTGGACCCCGGCGAGTACGAAGTCTGGATGCGCATGCTCAACCCGGCCACCAACAAGGAGTACGAGCAGAAAGCTCGATTCATCTTGGATTGACCACATAAAAGGAACCGGAACCGGAGGGCGGACCCACCCGCCCTCCGTTCATCCCGAGGCGATTACCTCTTTTGAGGACAGGCGCGTCAAAATGACATGGTTCAAACCAAGGTTTTGGATTGAATCCACTCTTGGGATTGGTGCGAGGCCCGGCCCGCCTGCCCGTAGTTTTCACCTCTTTAGCACATCTTTCTTAGTTGCACCTTTTTCGGGGCGGACCATAGACCTGTAATGGTGACGACGGGGCCCGGCACTCGCCCTGGCAGGTATCCGGAAACCTGTCTCGGCCGATGAGTGAGGAACGGGCGGGGAACAGGACTAACGCCGGTCAAAACCGGGCATAAAACTTGCCTCCCCTCTACCCGAGGAGGTCATCGTTTGGTTACACGTTTTGTTTGGACCCTACTGCTCTGCGGCGCTCCCCTGTACGCGGAAAACTTTGCCGATCGCCTTTTGGAAGCATCGGCGCAAGCGGCAGCCGCCCGGCCCGCCGATCCCATCGAAACCCTGTTACTGGCCGAGCGCATCTACTACCTGAGTCACGAATCGGGACAACAGGATCGCATCGCCGATCTGTTGGCATCCCTGTTCGAAAACGCAACTCACGGCGAAGTCCGCGCGGAAATAGGTTATTTCCTGACCCAACACTATCGCCAGTTGGGCCGTTATGACGAGGTTTCCCAACTGGTCAAGTCCTTGGGCTATGTCCCCGAATGGCAGGTTCTGGGCCCCCTGGCTCCCAAGCGCGATGTCGACCTGAAGGCGCTGTTCAAGGCCAAAAGCGTACGCGGCCTGAACCGGGATGTTCGCTTTCGCACCATCCGCGCCTGGGGCGCCGGTGACTACTACGCGGAAGGCATCGGGCACTACGGCTACTTCAGCGGTAACCTGGCCGTGTTCCCCAACCAGTTGGCCGGCGCTTTGTACACCACCTGGTTCTACGTGCCCAAGAAAGGTACGGTGCGTCTGGGCCTGGGTTGGGACAACGGCCTGCGCGCCTGGGTCAACAACACCGTGGTCTTTGACGGACGCCGCAACCAGACGCCGCACCCGGACCAGGAAACCATATTCGTGAACGCCAAAAAGGGCTGGCACCGCTTGACCCTGCTCATCGACTCCGCCGCGGAAGATTCCAACCTGGGTTTCTACGCGCGCCTGACCTCCGAAAACGGCGAACCCCTGAAAACAAAGGCCGATCACAAACGCGGCGTTCCCCGACGCAAGGTGTCCACCGTCAAGGGCGAGCCCTCCTTATTCGTCCTGGCCAAAGAACGTTCCGATTATGCCCTGGCCTCGATCCTCCTAATCAAGGAACAGGAACAAAACGAAACCTACGGCACGGCCCGCAACCTGTTGGCCGCATCCTATGCAAAGGAACCCCGTCAGGTCGTGGTGGACAAACTGGTCTCGCTGACCGAGGATACCAATACCCAGTGGCAATTACTGGCGACCTTCCTCAAAAAAGCGGAGGGCCTGGACCGTGCCTGGACGCTGACGCAACTGGGTCAGATCACCCTCAGCCAGGAGCGTTTCTGGCAAGCCAGGGACTATGCGAAACAGGCCCTGGCCGCGGATGAGGAATACTGGCCGGCCGCCGTGCTTATGAACAATGTCTATTCCCAACTGGGCATCAGCGGCGAGGCGCTCCGCAACACGCTGGATTTGGTCAAAACCTATCCCGGCGTGCCCTGGCTGATGATGGACCTCAGCGATCTCTACGCCTCCATGGAGTTTCAAGAGGAAGCCGAAAAGCAGACCGACGCCATCCTGGAGATTCGCCATGCCAACGATAAGTTCGCCGAGCGCAAGATCGAACTACTGAAACGCAAGGGCGACACCGAGGCCTTGGATCGCTTCTTCGAGAGCCTGCTGCGCGACAGTCCCTACTCGTTGCGGACCATGGCTGGATACGTGAACTTCCTGGCCGCCAACGATCGCTTCGACAAAGCGGAGCAATTGCTGGCCGGCCGCTTGGAACAACTTCCTGAAAACCCCGCCCTGCTGGAAGCCATGGGGGAACTGAAGATGAAGAGCGGCCGCTCCGGCGCATTGCCCTACCTGGAAAAGGCACTGACGCTAAAACCGCAGAACCCCACGCTGGAGAAGATGATCCAACTCAGTAAATCGGAGCGGAAAGCCTTCTACGAACCCTATCGCATCGCCGAGGCGCCCGATGTCTATATCCGCGAAGTAAGCCCCGTGGTGATCAACATCGACAACAAGGTACGCAAGGTCTCGCCCAACGGCCAGTCGTCCCTGTACCATCAGTTGGAATACGAGATCCTGGCCGAGCAGGGCATCAAAGAGCTGCCCGGCTACGCCTTCAGCTACGCGCCCCTGCGTGAGAAGGCCGAGATCATCAAGGCGGAAATCGTTCGCGGCGATAAGGTCATCCATATCACCCGCTTCGGCCGCAGCCGCATCTCCGATCCCGCCTATCGCATGTACTACGACCTGGTCAGCTACCAGATCCCGTTTACCTCGCTGGAGGTGGGCGATATCGTGCGCTTGGAGTACCGGGTGGATGACTTCACCTCGGCCAATATCTACGGCGATTACTTCGGCGACCAGCAATACTTCTCCAACCGTTACCCGACCAAACGACTCAGCTACACGGCCATCCTTCCCGCCGATCGCAAGATCCACTACCACGTGGAGAAGATGAACCCCGAGTTCAAGCAAACCACCGACGAAAACAACGTGATCTACACCTGGTCGTTGGACGGCGTGTCGCCGTACGAGACCGAGGCCATGATGCCGGGTCTGCAAGGTTATATGCCCTACGTGGCCCTGTCCACGTTCAACGACTGGCAGTCCATGGCGAGTTGGTACAAGGACTTGATCGATGAACAACTGGACTTGGATCTGGAAACCAAGAAAATAGTGGCCGAACTGACCGAGGGCGTGACCGACCGCATGGAGATCGTCAAGCGCATCCATGAATACGTGGTCACCAACACCCGTTATGTGGCGCTGGAGTTCGGCATCCATGGTTACAAGCCCTACGAAATGAACCAGGTCAGCACGCGCCAGTTCGGCGATTGTAAGGACAAGGCCGGCCTGATTGTGTCCATGCTGCGTGAGGCGGGGGTTCCGGCCAACATCGCCATCGTGCGCACGGCCGACAGGGGTTACGTGCACACCTTCCCGGCCATGCTCGCCTATTTCAACCACGCCATCGCCCACGTGCCCGAGTTCGACCTCTACCTGGACGGCACCGCGGAATTCAGCGGCGTGGATGAGCTTCCGGTCATGGACCAGGGCGCACTGACCCTGATCGTCGACGAGGACGGCGGGGGTAAGCTGACCAAGATCCCCATCTACGACAATACCCGCGAAACTCACGAGATCCAGCTGGAGGTTGCCGGCAACGGTGACGCCGCCATTAACGGCGAGCTGTCCTACACGGGCTCCATCACCCCGGAGGTTCGCCAGTACCTGTCCATCTCCACGCGCCTGGGGCAGGATTTGCAGGAACTGATGGCGGACTCGCTGCCGGGACTGGCCGTGACGCAAGCCGACCGGGAAGGTCGACGCATCAACGAGCCCATCACCCTGCGCTTTTCCGGGAACAGCAACCGGATCATCCAGAAATCCAACGGCGAGTTGAAACTGCCGCTGAGCATTCTCAACAATCAACTGACCCAGGTTTACGCCCCCAATGCGAACCGTCAATTCCCCATTGACTTCGGCGTTCCCAAAACCAAGTCGGTCAGCATGACCATCGCGCCGCCGGAGGGCTATATGCCTGACGACCTGCCCGAACCCTTGTCGCTTTCCGACGAAAACTTCAGCGTCAACATCAGCTTCGAACGCAAAGGTACGGACCGCATTTCGGTGAACTACCAACTGGCGTTCAAAGCGTCGCGCGTCGAGCCGGGCGACTACCCGGCCCTGCGCGACATGATGCAAGCCCACGACCGCGTTTTGGACCAGTCCATTCGCTTTATCGCACGCTGAGGAGGCGGGAATGTTGAAACGAGTAAAGAACTTGACGGCCGTCGTCTTTCTACTGGTTGCGGCGCCCTTATGGGCTCAGGTCAGCGAGGGGTGGCAGGCGCTGGTCTACAACGATTACGAGGCCGCTCGCGATGCCTTCGCCGGCGCCGATCAAAACGACACCCTGGCCCAAATCGGCTGGTTCCTCACCTACACGGGCAGGGGTCCTACCGCGGAACTGGAAGACGCGGGCCTTACTATTCTGCGGCGTGATCCCACCTCCGGTGCGTCTGAATTCGTACTGAAGTGGATGCTGCCCTTCCGCGAGTGTCTCAGCTCCTGGGTGGAACAATCGACCGCCCTTTGCGACGGCAAAACGCCGAACAATCCCGAACTGAAATACCTCTATGCCACGGACGCCCGGATGCGGGCGCGCTACCGCACGGAAACACCGGACTTCGCGGGCATCACGAGTAAGGCCGGGTTTATCACCCAATGGCTCATCAGCCCGCGCTACGGGGCCTATCCCATCGCCGACTGGTCGCGCCAATGGCCGACGGATAAGGCCGCCGGTTGGGACAAGGCGATTCCGCACACCAGCCCCAGCGGCGTGGTGCTGCCGCCCCGGGAGGCAAACGGCGCCGGTGTCTACTACGCTTTCTCCACCTTCGAAAATCCGGTCGAGCAAGACGTCACCCTGCGCATCTTTTCCTACCAGAACATCACGGTTTACGTGAACGGCAAGCTGTGGCACAAGGCGCGGCACCTGGAAGAACTGGGCGGCAACGTGGATTTCGTGCGTGGCAAGCTGCCCGCGGGCCGTCACGAGGTCGTGGTCAAGGTTACCCAATTGCGCAATAACAACGGCCAGTTCAGCGTGCAGGTCAGCGCCGATCAGGCGCCCAAGCTCGCTGACAAACCGGACCGGCCCACCGTGGATCTGACCGACGAGCAACTGCCCACCTCCATCGTAAGCGTGGGTTTGGCGGCCGAGCTGGAAGGGGTTTCCGGCGACCTGGCCAAATTCGTTCGCGCGGTTCTGTTCCATCGCGACCGCAACATCCAGGCCGCGTTGGAGACCCTGGAACCCCTGGTGGAAAGCTATCCCAACAGCCTCTTGATCGGCGGCCGCACCGCGGATATCTATCTGAACATGGTGCCCTACCTGCCTCAGCAGGACCAGATCAGCCGCGCCTACCAGATGTTGGGCACCCTGGCCAGGATCGATTCGCCCCATAACCTGGAGGTTCGCCTGTCCATGGCGCTGCTGTTGGAACAGGCCAAGCAGACGCGGCCCTCGCTGGAACTGATCAACAATGTCATCGAGTCCAATCCCCAATACTGCGACGCCCTACGCGCCGCCCTGCTGCAAGCCCGCAAGCAATCGCTCTTCGACTTGCGCACCAAGACCCTGAACCGTATCGAGGACCTGGGGCCCAGTAACCACTGGGGCCAAACCACCCTGCTGGCCGAGGCCCGTCGCGATGCCGACCTGACCCTGACGCGCACCTTGCTGGAAAACCTCAGCCGCTTGTTGCCCTGGGACGGCTATGTGGCCCAGATCAACACCATGGACGAGAATTACCAGGCCGCCGTCGATGACCTGACGCGTCGTTGGGAACTGTTCCCCGACCGCGATTTCTACCCCTACTCCATCGCCGAGGCCTATACCCGGCTGGGCAACCACAAGGCCCAGCGCGAGTGGCTGGAAAAGACGCTGGATATCAACCCGGCCCATCGCGAGGCCATCCTGGACCTGGTCAACCTGGACTGCTTCGAGGGCAAGAAGGACGACGCGCGTCGCCGCCTGGCCGAGTATCTCCAGGTGGAGCCGGCCGACGCCTTCTTCCGCCAACGCCTCAGTCACTTGGAAGGCCGTTCCGCCTTCGAGGATTTCCGCGTACCCGCCGAGGAAGTGATTGCCGAGGCCAAGAACAAGCCCATGTCGCAGGGCGCCGACTCCGAACTGCTGCTGGACCAGCTCATGGTTCGCCTGTTCCCTGACGGCTCGCAGATGCGCTACACCCACATGGTCACCCGCGTACTGACCAAGAAGGGCGTGGACGAGGAAGGCGAAATCAACCTGCGCCAAAACCTGGAGCTGTTGAACCTGCGTACCATCAAGCAGGACGGCTCCGTGTTCTATCCCGAAAGCTTCGATCACAAGAACACCATCAGCCTGGCCGGAATCGGCGTCGGTGATTTCATCGACGAGGAACATATCGAATACCTGCCGCCCGCCTACTACGACCGCGACGGTCTGGACGGCGACATGAACTTCATCTTCCAGGGTTTGGACCGCATCTACCACCACAGCGAACTGGTGCTCATCTACCCGGCCGACTTGGAACCCAAACCGGTGTTGCTGGACCGTCACATGCCTGTGAAACCCACCATCGAAGAAAAGGACGGCATGGTTTCGGTGCGCTGGCTGACTAAGGACATGCCGCCGCTGCCCAATGAGCCGGGCATGGCCGACCGCGTACACTTCCAACCCACGGCCACCTTCTACTGGAACACGAAGTGGGAGGAGATCCGCGATTACTACATCAGCAATATCTCCCCGCGCCAGGGCCTTTCCAACCGGGTCAAGGCCCAGGTCGCCAAATGGATAACCGCCTACCCCGACCCCCTGGAACGGGCCGAGGCCGTTTATCGCGAAGTTGCCGACCGCACCGAACCGGGCGGTTCCATCTACACCAACGCCAACCTGGTCTGGGAAACCTCAGAGGGCAACGCCACCCTGCTGCTGAACGCCATGTACCGCGAGATGGGTTATCGTTGCGACATCGTCTTCGTCACCACCCGCGAGGGCGAGGAAGCGTCCATGGGCATTCCCATCCCCGCTTTCGCCTACACCCTGTTGCGGCTTAAGGTGGGCGAGCAGACCTTCTGGCTGGACCCCAACCAGCAGAATCTGCCTTTCGGCTACATACCCTTTCCCTTCCGGGGCATTCGCGGCATGGTCCTCAGCCCGGACGAACTGTTCGACATGGTGCCTGAATTCGAGGACAGCAGCGAGGCCGTGGAGACAGACTACAAGCTGTACTTCTCGGCGGAAGGGGCCGCGGAAGGCATGGGCTCCGAGAAGTTCAACGGCATGTACTCCGCGCAAATGAAACGCGGCTTCGCGGCCATGAACAAGCCGGAGATGAAGCAACGCATCGAGGCGGGCCTCAACACCACCTACCCGGGCTCGGCGGTCAAAAGGGCAAGTATCACCGAGGATCTGCCCGTGGGACAGTTCGAGGTGACGCACGACTTCAGCCACCCCGCTCTTGCCGAAAAGGACGGTATGAAACTGAAGCTGGCCTTCCCGCTACCCAAGACGCCGCTGTTGGAACGCTACGGCGCGCTGCCCACGCGCCGGGCGCCCATCAGGATCAGCCAGCCCCACTACAACATCGCCCGCGTGGAACTGGTCGCGCCCAAGGGTTATGCCTGGACCAACGGGCCCGTCAACGTGGTCAAGGAAGACGAATTGGGCCGCTACGAGTTGAAGGTAATCCAAAAGGAAGACCGCAAACTCTTGCTGGAGCGCACCTACTACCTGAAGGCGCGCACCATCCAACCCGACGCTTACGGCGATTTCCTTGAGTTTTGCAAGGCCATGGTGGAAAATGAAGACATTACCTTTGTTGCCGCCAAGGAGGGGGGAAATCCATGAAAAAGACTTTTGAAAATGCATTGGATGATTATGCGTCCTATCACAAGAACCCCAAGAACAAGCTGACTCATTATTTCGGCATCCCCATGATCGTCTATACGGTGATCGTGTTCCTGCGCATGATCGACCTGCCGCAAGTGGGCCCCGTCAACCTGGACGGCGCGTTGTTGACCATGGTGCCGGTGGGCATCTTCTACCTGATGCTGAACGTGGGCACCGGCGTGGGCATGCTGCTGATTTTTGCGGGCATGTACCTGCTTGCTCCCATGATCACCTGGCCGGTCGCCTTGGGCGCCTTCATCTTCGGCTGGATCTTGCAGTTCGTGGGTCACCACTACGAGGGTCGCAAACCGGCCTTCTTCAAAAACGGCGTTCACCTGCTGATCGGCCCGCTGTGGATTCTCAACGACCTCTACAGCAAGCTGAGCCTGCCGGCCTACACTCCCAAACCGGCGTAACCCTTAAAAAAACATCGGCTTCCCTTCACCCGTTGCACATCGCGGGCATCCTGATCGATCGCTTGCGTCTTTATGCATCGAGGAACCGTCATGACCACATCCGACCACTATAACGTGCCCGCCGGCATCCATCGCTTCGAGGAAGAAATCCAGCGGAGTCGGTTCATCACCACCCTGGCTCCCGCCGCGACCGTCGCCGAGGCCGTCGCTTTCATCGATTCCATTCGCGCCGAGTTTCCCGACGCCACCCACAATTGTTGGGCCTACCTGGTCGGGCCGCCGGGCAGCTCCACCCACGTCGGCATGAGCGACGACGGCGAGCCGCACGGTACCGCAGGACGGCCCATGTTGCAGGTATTGACCCACTGCGAAATCGGCGATATCGCCGCCGTGGTCACCCGTTATTACGGCGGCACGAAGCTGGGCAAGGGCGGATTGGCTCGCGCCTACAGCGGCGGGGTTCAAAAGGCCCTGGCCGAATTACCGCCGGTGGAAAAGGTTACCTATAGCAGCCTGGTGGTCACCGTTCCCTATAACCATATAAGTACCGTGCAGCAGTGCGCCGGCCGTCATCGGGTCGTCATCACCGCTGAGGAGTACGCGGCCGAGGCTCGTTTCTCCCTGGATGTTCCCCGCGATAAAATGGCCGGATTCCGCAAAGAGCTCACCAGCCTGACCGCCGCCTGCGCTCATTTCCAGGATGAAGCGTGAGTAGGGATTACTACACCAATTATCCGCGCACCATCCTCTGGCTGGTGCGCGGCGGAACCGTGACCATCGGCGGCGCCGAGGAGACCTCTCAACCGGCTTTCAGCGTGGATCTGAAGCCTTTCTACATCAGCAAGTCGCCCATTACCAACCAACAGTACGAGGCCTTCGATCCCAAGCATAACAGGGCGCCCTCCTCTCCCGGCGATCGCGACCCCGTGGTGAATATCGACTACGATGACGCCGAAGCTTATACCGCCTGGTATGCCGACATCGCCCGCAAGCCCTTCCGCCTGCCCACGGAAATCGAGTGGGAATATGCCTGCCGCGCCGGCAACTCCGATCGCGTTTATTTCGATGAGGACCGCGCCGACGAGTACATGTGGCACGCGGGCAACAGTCCCGAGGGGCGCGTTGGGCCGATCGAGGAAAAAAAGACCAACGACTGGGGACTCTGGGGTTTCCTGGGCGGCGTTTGGGAATGGACCGCGAGCCCCTTCCGGCCCTTTCCGCTCGAGGATGAACCCGCCCGCGACGAGGAGCCGCGTGTCATACGCGGCGGCAGTTTCCGTCTACCTGCCTCGGAAATATCGGCTTCGCTACGCACACCGGCCGATCGAAAGTTGTCTCGCGATGATTTGGGCTTTCGCATTGTCCGCAACTTTCGCTGATTCAGTCTATCGGTGTTTGTCAGAGCCTTTTTGGAGTGTGGGATAATTTTTTTCGATAATTTTGAACCCTCTCCATGAGTTTTTACGATTTAATAGATAACAGTCGATGCAAAAGCTACCGGCTATGACTTAAGTTTGTTCCCAAGCGTCGCCAAAACCTGACCTTCGCGGCTATTGCCGCGTTTTATACCCTGCATACTGATTCGATGCCTGATACATAAGGCCGCGTGATTGGGATGATGCGCTGAGGGAAGAACCATGATCAACAAGGACTTGAACCTGCTCTTTGAGCAGTGGCGACAAGGCGAGCCAGGCGCCTGGCAGAAGCTCAAACCCGAGATTCAAGAAGCGCTCAGGCGCGCCAAACCCGCCCTTAACTTTCCACCCGAACACATGGCGACTATTCGGGGTCTCCTGTGTTTGCGCCTGGATCTGGCCGATGAAAACGAATTGCGACTTCTGCCGGGCGAACGCTTTTGGGAGTTTTATGCTTCCTTGACGCGTCGCTACCTGGTGGAGCTGTTACGCGAAGGAGTCACGGCTAAAAAGGGAAACCAACTGCCGCCGATGAATAAGGCGGCCATAGGCGCGTCCGGGCCCTAGACTCCCCGAACCGCCGTAAGAAACACATAGTATTTGCCTCGTAATTGCACTTGAAATCCCTTCTTCTGGAGGACCCGCCTGTAGTGGGCCAGATCCTTCACCAGTAGGGACATCTCAGGTTTGACATAATTTTTTACCTTCGCGCCGTACTTGATTTCCCCGTCCATATAGCGTCCGTTCGGCCAGCCGAGAATAATGCCCGCTCGTGGCTCCAGATGATGCAGCAGCAACCGGTTGAACAGGTTTTTGCCGTCCAGGCCCGGGCTCTGCAGCGTGCCCACGGCAATCACCAGGTGGAAACGCGCTCCGGCATCCACGGCATCGTCACGGGCCAGGTCCCGGCAGAGAAAGCTTGCCTCGGGAAAGCGCTGCCGGGCGACGGCCAATGCCGACCGACAATGGTCGATACCGGTGATCTGCAGTTGCCTGCCTTGCAGCGGCAGGAGTTCGTCGCCGCGATGCACGCCCAGGTCCAGCACCCGGTCGCCGCGCCTTGGTTTGACCTGGTCCAGGGCGTCGCGATAATCGGAAAGAAAGCAGGGCTCTTCCAATTTGTCGATGCAGAAGTAGGGGCCGTCGGCGCCGTACTTTTCGGTGCGGTCCTCGGGCCGGTAGGCATGCGGCGAAACGGAACGGTCCAGCACCTGGAGACGCAGGGTGAGTAACGGCGGCTCGGCGGGTTGCGGCGTGAGATAGCGCAGGTCCAGAATCTCGGCCAGGTCGATCCAAGTGCGGTGACCGCGATGCCGATAGACGACGCCGTCCAGGATCAGCCGTTCACCGGAGTTCGCGCCGCACCCGTGATCGGGGTCCAACACGCGCAAGCAGACAACGGTCCCGGCCGGACGGCCCCGCGTTTCCCGATGAAGCCAATCGCTGATTTCGGCCAGGGACTCTTGTAAAAAAACCGGCGTCGCCATGAACTAGATGACCAAGGCCCTGGCCAGGGTGGATAACTGATCGGCCAGCCAGAGCGAGGGCTCCAAAATGTAGCGGCCGATGGGCGTGAGGATGATGATCACGAAGAAGACAATGGCGTAGCGCTCCAACTTGTAGATCATCACGGCCAACCGATCGGAGACCAACCCGGCAATGATCTTGGAACCGTCCAGGGGCGGAATCGGCAACAGGTTGAAAGTGCCCAGCAGAACATTCACCCAGGCGCCCTTTTCCAAAATGTCGTAACCCAGCGAGTAGCGAAAACGGCCGCCGAACGATTCCAGCAGTTGATGGGCAAGGTAGTAGCAGATAAAGGCCAGGATGAAGTTGGTCACGGGCCCGGCCAGCGAGATCCACATCATGGCGCGTTTGGTATTGACGCCGGGCCGAAACCTGGTGGGGTCGATATTGACAGCCTTGGCGCCGCCGAAGATCATTTGAAAGCCGGAGGCCAGCAGGATGCCGATGGGAACCAGAATGGTCATGATGGGGTCGATGTGGCGAATGGGGTTCAGGGAGATCCGTCCCTCGTCCCGGGCGGTGGTATCGCCGAAGTAGAGGGCGGAACCCGCGTGCGCCATTTCGTGAAGTACGGCGGAAAACATCAGTACTCCAAAGAAGATAAGCAGGTTGCCGATATCCAGATTCTCCATGAAACCTCCTTGCTTGCCTTCATTATACAGCTTGACGGACATCAGGGTTGCGTTTCATCCAAGCGCCGATGCCTGCTTTGGATGTCTATTCGGCAAGTCGAGAGGGGTTAAATCACCCCTGATTCTCCGATTTCACCAATGCCAAAACCCGGTCCATGCATTCTCAATACAAATAAGACAGCAGACCCGGCAACCGTTTTCAGCGATCTGTGCGTTAACAGATCGTTCCCAGCGCACGTCTCTCGAAAACATGGCTGCTCGATTCCTACGGATGTTCAATGTGTTACGAGTGGATTTCCAACCTTCTTTTTGAGGCGGGGCACGCGTCCCAGGACTTATTCGCGGAAGCTGGTGATTTCCTTGAATCTTTCCCGGCCTTCTTCACCTGTGATGAACATATCACCGCTGCATAGCCAGGCGTGGGATAACAGGTCGCCGTTTTCTTCACCACGCGCTATGCCCACGTATACCGTGCTGGGAATACCTCGCAAGCGGAGCATGATTCTGGCGGCTATGGCCTGGACAAGACATAGGCTTGGCCAGGGGACGTATTTTGACATTACGGTTACGGAGCGGCCGATTCTCCGTGCTTTTTCTTCCTTAGCGGCACCCTCGGGACCGGGGTCCTCTCCTCTGGCTTTAAGCAATCGTTTTACCTGCTTATAGGACAACAGGCCTTTTGCGGTTGCGGCAAACGCCAGCCAGCCGACCGCCTCGAAATAGAGAAAACGGTCGGCAGTACTCAATCGCCGAAAGGCCGCGAGTTTGCCCATGCGTTCCTACCGAAACAATCCGTGTTTCAACAGGCTGATGGAGGTCTCCTGAGCCAGGGCCGGGTCGGTCTCGGGGTGATCTACATTATGATGAAGGCCGCGGGACTCTTTACGCATGGATGCCGAGCGTATGATCAGTTCCGCCATAATCGAAATATTGCGCAGTTCCACCAGGTCCTGGCTGATGTGGAAATTCCAGTAGGAACTCTCGATTTCCTCCCGCAGGAATTGGATGCGGCGCATGGCTCTAGCCAGGCGCTTGTCGGTACGTACAATCCCCACGTAATTCCACATGAACTGCCGCACCTCGCGCCATAGGGGACTGACCAGGGACTCCTCGTAGGCGTCGGAGTAATCGTGGTATACCCAGGGTGCGATATCGGTCGGCGGTTTCCCCGCTTCCCGATCCAGGTTGGCCGCCAGGTATTCGAAGGAGGCACGGGCATAAACCGCCGCCTCCAAAAGGGAATTGGAGGCGAGGCGATTGGCGCCGTGCAGGCCGGTATAAGAGCACTCGCCGCCGGCGAACAGGCCGCGACAAGCCGTGCGCCCGTGAGCGTCCACCCGCAGGCCGCCGCACAGGTAGTGCGCCGCGGGCACCACGGGGATGTAACTCTCCGAAATATCCACGCCCACGCTCATCAGCTTGTTGTAGATGTTGGGGAAATGGTTGATGATGTGATCGCGGCCCAAGTGGGTTACGTCCAGCCAGACGTGGTTGCCGCCGCATTTTTTGATCTCGGAATCGATGGCGCGAGCCACCACGTCACGCGGGGCCAGATCTTTTTGGTCGCTGTATTCCTGCATGAAGGCGCGGCCCTCGAGATCGCGTAAAATACCGCCCTCGCCGCGCACAGCCTCGCTGATGAGAAAGGTGGTTACCTCGTAGTTGTAGAGCAAGGTGGGGTGAAACTGGATGAACTCCATATTGACCACCTCGATCCCGGCTCGATAGGCCATAGCGATGCCGTCGCCGGTCGCCGTGCGCGGGTTGGAGGTATAGGGATAGACCTTGCCGATACCGCCGGTAGCCAGGTAGGTGATGCCGGAGACAAAGGCACAGACGCGACGGGTATCGGTTCGCAACACATAGGCGCCCACGCAACGGGTGTTCTCGTTGATGGACTTACCGCCGGTCTGGTGATCCATGATCAGGTCCACGGCCATGTGATTGGGGTGGATGGTAATGCGCGGCTCATCTTTCGCGCGCGTCACCAGGGCCGCCATGATGGCCGCACCGGTCGCATCCTTGGCGTGGACCACGCGATTGTGTTGGTGTCCGCCCTCGCGATGCAGGCTCAGTCCGCTCTCGGTCCTGGTGAAATCGACGCCGTAGCCGATCAATTCGTCGATGATCTCGGGACCGCGTTCCACCACCTCGCGCACCACCGGCTCTTCACAGAGGCCGTAGCCGCATTTCAGGGTGTCTTCGATATGCGAGGAGAACGAATCGTCACGGCCCAAGACGGCGTTGATGCCGCCTTGAGCCCATTGGGTTGAACTGTGCCTGAACTCGTCCTTCAAGATCAGGTTCACGGTACCCAGTTCGGCAGCCTTGAGGGCAAAGCTGAGACCAGCAATGCCGCCGCCGATGACAAGAAAATCGGATTCAACGACGTCCATGTTCAAGATCGCTCCAGCATGGCCAACAGGGGACGCTCGGCACGCCTGCGCAGGCGCTCGTCCATGACGATCTCGGGCCCGCCGGTCTTCAGGGTGAGATAGACCTTTTCAAGGGTATTCAGTTTCATGAAGGGGCAGTTATTGCAGTTGCAACTTTCGTCCTCGGAAAGGGCCGGAATGAAGGTTTTGCCCGGTTCGTTCTTTTGCATCTGATAGATGATGCCGGGTTCGGTGACCACGATAAAGGTATCGCGGGGATCGTCGCTGACGAAGTTCAACAGCTTGCGGGTGGAGCCCACGAAATCGGCCTCGCCCAGAATGGCCTCAGGGCATTCGGGATGGGCGACCACGCCGGCGTGGGGGTGTTCTACCTTGAGGCGAACCAGTTCCTTGTGGCTGAAGGTTTCGTGGACGATACAGGAACCGTCCCACATGACCATGTCGCGGCCGGCCTGCTTGCTGACCCAGGCGCCCAGATAGCGGTCGGGCGCAAAGATAATGGGCTGATCCCTCGGAATGGACTTGACGATATCGACCGCGTTGGTGCTGGTGACGATGATGTCGCTGAGCGCTTTGGTTTCGGCGGTGCAGTTGATGTAGGTCACCACAATGTGATCGGGATGAGCGGTCTTGAAGCGGGCAAACTCGTCCGGCGGACAGGAATCGGCCAGGGAGCAGCCGGCAGCCATGTCGGGGATCAAAACGGTTTTGGAGGGGTTGAGAATCTTGGCGGTTTCCGCCATGAAATGAACCCCGGCAAACAGGATCCGACTATGCGTGACGCTTTGTGCCCGTCGAGCCAGGTCCAAGGAATCACCGATGAAGTCGGCGACATCCTGCACGTCGTTTTCCTGGTAGTAGTGGGCCAACAGGATGGTATTGGTTTCTTCCTTGAGACGCTCGATTTCCTCAAAGAGGTCGAGTGTGGGGTCGATATCGAGCCTGGTCATGGGCTCCATGGTCGGGGGAGCAAGCGTCATGAGTCCTCCTCGGTAATCAGCAAGCTGAGATCCGGTGCAATGACGGAATGGGTGAGTGAACCGACGGAAATTCGGTCCAGGTTGGGTTGCAGGAAACGGTCGATATTGTCCAACGTAATACCGCCGCTTACTTCAAGGAGGCAGGCACCTCGAGGCATGTCGCATGCCCGTCGAACCATTTCCGGTTCGAAATTATCCAGCATGATGATGGGACATTCGGCATCGACGGCCTCTTTCAGTTGATCCATATTACAAACTTCGATTTGAATCTCAACCGGGCGCGGCAGGTTGGCGCGCACATGAGCCACCGCCCGGGCCACGCCGCCGAAACGGGCCAGGTGATTTTCCTTGATCAACACCTGATCGCTCAGGTTGAGACGATGATTTTGTCCGCCGCCGCACAATACCGCGTATTTGTCGAAGTAACGAAAGCCGGGGAGTGTTTTGCGGGTATCCAGAATCTGGGTTCGTTGGTTACCGGTTGCCCGAATGCGGTCTACAAAGGCCGCAGTTTGTCTGGCAATACCGATGCCGCGCCCCAGGAAATTGAGCAGGGTGCGTTCCACCGCGACAATGTCGGCTACATCGCCGTCCAACTCGAAGAGGGTGGTTCCGGCCTCGACCCGTTGACCGTCCTCTATCGGACTGTAGACTTCCAGTCGGGCTTGCGGCTCATGAGCGCGATAGGCATCGATGACCGGATCGAACCAAGCCGCGCCGCACATGGGTACAGGCTCCCTGGTTATCAAGTGTGCACGGCCGTTCCTGCCCCGAAGCTGCATGGCCGCGGCAGTAATGTCGCCGTCGGGCATGTCCTCTTCGAAAGCCGGACCGGCCAGGGCCTTGACCGATTCGCGAACGCGCGGTAGATAGTTACAGACTTCGGACACCACTCCCTCTGTCTTCGATCCGTATGATTTGGGGCCCTCGAAATGTTGAGCGGACCCAACCGGTAACCATAGCACAGGTTGGTGCTCCGGTGAAGGTTATTAGAGTCGGCGAGTCGGCGACATTTGACGACCCCGGGTCGGCGACAGGTGATCTGTCGGCTTCCGAAACTTTTAACGAGGGTCAGAGTGTAATTGTTACAACTAATCGGAATCGCCCTTCTAAATCGTGCGCTTACCTACATTTCTCGCGTATCACACGGGGATGGCGGCGGCCGCTTCGCGATGGTACAATCTGGTGCCCGATAGGTGAGAGGAGCGCCATGATTTACTTCGACAACAATGCCACCACCCAGGTACTACCGCCGGTCCGCGAGGCCATGATGCCCTATCTGGACGACGCCTACGGTAACCCTAACTCGGTGCACCAGGCCGGGAACCGGACACGCGTGGCCGTCGAGCGCGCACGGGGTCAACTGGCGCGAGCCCTGGGGGTAACCTCCTCCGAAATCGTGTTCACCGGGTGTGGATCGGAAGCCGACAATCAGGCCGTGATCGGTGGGTTGCTGGCGAGGCGCGGTGAGGGCAAAAACCTGGTAGTCAGCGCCGTTGAGCACCCGGCCGTGGGCGCCACCGCCGCCTGGGCCGCGAAACAATTCGGTTTTGAATTACGCACGGCGCCCTTCAAAACTACCGGCGACGCCGTCGATCCCACTCCGTTTCTGGACCTCATCGACAACAACACGGTTCTGGTCTCCGTCATGGCCGTCAGCAATGAAACGGGCGTCATCATGCCCCTGGCCGAGATCTTTGCCAAGGCTCGTGCCGTGGGCGCCCTGACCCACACGGATGCTGTCCAAGCCTTCGGTAAGATCCCGCTCAGCCCCAAGAAACTGGGCGTGGATCTCTTAAGTCTGACCGCACACAAGTTCCACGGTCCGAAGGGAGTGGGCATTCTCTACATTCGCCGGGGTGTTAAGATCGAGCCTCTCCTACATGGCGGCTCCCAAGAAAACGCGCGTCGAGCGGGCACCGAAAATGTGGCCAATATCGTGGGCATGGGCGTGGCCGCCGAGATAGCCGCCGCTCACGACCCGGCGGATATCCGAACCCTGCGCGATGATTTTGAGGCCCGCATCCTGGATCGGTTCGGCGACCGTATCTCCATCAACTTCAGGAACCTGCCGCGCAGTCCCGGTTGTAGCTCGGTCCGCTTCGGTAGCGAGGACGGCAATCTGCTGTTGATCAAGCTGGACCGTAAGGGCCTATGCGTTTCCACCGGGGCGGCTTGCAGTTCCGGCTCCCTCAAACCCAGCGCTGTGTTGATGGCCGCGGGTCTCAGCGAGGAGGCGGCAAGGGCAACCCTGCGAATCTCCTTTTCCCATCTGAATACTCCGGAAGAAGTGGCGCAAGCGGTCGACATTCTGGGCCGGGTTTATCGGTAATCATAAACTGTCTCTCAGAAGAACCTGTTTCCGTATCCAGGGCGCCGGGCAAAGACAGATTGTGCATCTGAAGAATATCGGGAGCCGGTCTCCTTCAAATCGGGGATTGTAAGATTGACATTTAGTTCCAAGAAAGAGGACTTGGGACATCCGAATTTATGCCCCCAAAAATCTGTAGTGAGAAAAACTGCTCGATTTGGAAGTCGTGTCAGCCAAAAGTTGAAAAAAAATTGCACGCCTCCAAAAGTTGCTTAGCTTCGCCTTAATATCACCAAGAAAAGGGTTTAGTCAGCTCAAGTAAGTGCCGGCCTCAATCCTCGATTAGTTTACAACGATTTTTTAATTTGTGTTTTAGTATAAAAAACGGTTAAGATCTAGAAGAGCCGGGCCGATGCAATTTGTGTAGGCCGCAGAGAGACGGCTCTGAAACAATTAACACACGGCGTTTTTTTCCCCTCAGAAAGATTACAAGCTTAGCAAAGGGGGCGCCGGAACGCCTACGGGCGTTCCAACCGGGTTGGGCATGTCAGCGTTTTTCCGCTGGCCCAACCCGTTTTTTCTTTGGTACCCACCCTTGCCACCGATATCCGACCGAGGGCCGGTCAAACCGTCGCTAAAGCCAAAGTGAGCAATTCCCATACCAATATCGAGCGAGGGATTGTCTCCTGAAAATGCGACAGCGACGGGCGATCAACCCGTGGCAACTACACGATTGCGGCCGGTTTGCTTGGCCGTGTAGAGGCGTTCGTCCGCCGTTTTGATTAATTGGGCCAGGGTCTCGTCAGCCTCGGTGGCCAGGCCGACCGAAGTAGTCAATGCAAAATCGCGGCCGTCGATGTGCAGGGTCATGTTGCTGATGTCTTTGCGGATTTGTTCCAACTTACGGTGCGCGTCCAAGGCAGTAACATCCAGCATCAGGACACAGAATTCCTCGCCGCCGAAACGGGCCACCACATCACCGGGCCGAAAGCTTCGCTTCAGCAAAGAGGCCACTTCCACCAGGGCCAGGTCACCGCCGTCGTGACCGTAGGTATCATTGATGTTTTTAAAATGATCGATATCGAACATGGCCAGAGCAATGCTTTTGCCTTCTTTAACGGCCCGATTGAAGTTGCGGCTGCCCGAATCGAAGAAGTAGCGACGGTTGAACAGTTTGGTCAGGTAATCCGTGTTGGATGCGTCCTTGATTTTTTGGATCAGTTCCACCAGTTCCAGGTTTTGCGAGACGCGGCAATAGAATTCTTCGATACCGAAGGGTTTGTTCAGAAAATCGTTGGCGCCCAGTTTGATGAACTTGGCGGTCAGGTAATCGTCCTCGCGAGCGCTCAGACCGATGATTGCAATGGAATCCTTGCCGTACTTCCGACGCAACCGACCGATCAGTTCGAAACCGTCCATCTCGGGCATGTCGAAGTCGGTGATCACCAGGTTGATATCGCCCTCCCTGTCGATGACCTCGCAGGCATCCTGCCCGTTCTCGGCTTCCACAACGCGGTAGTGTTGGCGCAGCAGTAACTTGGTGACGTAACGACGTGAAAAACGGGAATCATCCACCACCAGAATCTTGTAGTCCTGGTTGGAGCGCAGACGCTTCACCGTTTGTACGATCAGGTCCAGGTCGCGGTGGCCTTCTTTGACCAGATAGTCGATGATGTTCTTGGAGTAGAGCTTCTTACGGACTTTCTCGTCGAAATTACCGGTCAACACAACAGAAGGCACACCTTTGGAAGAGATGTAATCCACCACTTCGCCGTTGGGCGCGTCAGGCAGGTTGAGATCGGCCACGGCCATCAGGTAATCGCGATTATGTCCTTCCAACAGCTCTTGAGTTGACCGCAAGTCTTCCGCGGTCTCGACGATCATGGGCAATTCATCTTCCAACTTGCGTTTCACCAGGGTTCGAATCGCTTTGCTATCATCGACAACAAGAATCTTCTCTTCCAAATACTCCCCCACGCCACGCTCATCTGAACGGAAACGGTTCAACCCAAAACGATCTTGTCACCACAGTATAACACCGATGAGGGGGGTTTCGATGAAGCAATGAGGGAACTAATCCAGGGGTATCCAAGAGGGCGTCAAAGTCGAAGAAATTTGAACGTTGTCTTGTGGGGGGTTGGGCGGCCCGACCAGAGTCATGCCGGTCCGGATCATTGACGGTCAAATTTTTCCGGGCCGTAGCCGCATGGGTTGATTGCAACCACATTTGTTATTCGGCAGACCGACCGAGGAGCCGACTTCCATGGGGGATTTTCCACGGCCAGGGGGAAAAAACTCATCATTCACGGTCATTTCGGAGGATTCAGCTTCTCGGCGGCTGTTTCGGAAGGTCGCCGCGGCGCGGGCTGAAACCGGCCGGCAGCGCTTGTTTCGGGTTTGTTAGCTTTGTTCGATCGGGCTTCCGGCACGGTATTTGCCCTCAATAAGTTAGCGGACCAACCGCAAATCTGTAAAGGAGGCCGGTTATGAACGTTCAACGTATCTTATTCCCCACCGATTTTTCCCCTTGTTCCGAGATTGCCTTGGACCATGCCCTGTTTCATGCAGAAATTAACGACGCGGAATTGCACATCGCCCACTGCATCACCTGGAACGATCGGGAAAACCAATCACCGGCCCATATGCCTGACGCGGATACCATCATGCTGCATATGCAGAAGGTGGCGCGAGTCCAGATGGAAGAGACCCTGGATCCGCATCAGGAAAAGCCCTTCAAGATCAAGGAAAAGCTGTTGACCGGTCCGCGCCCGGCCGAAACCATTCTGGATTATGTCAAGCACGAAGAGATCGATATGGTAGTGATGGGCACACACGGACGTCAGGGCCTGTACTATTTCTTGATGGGCAGCACGGCCGAGGAAGTAGTGCGGCTTGCACCCTGTCCGGTACTCACCGTTCGCGAGCACGGCGAATATGCGAGCCTGCACATGATCCGCAAAATCCTGGTGCCGGTCGATTTTTCCGATGCCTCACGACGCGCGCTGGTTCGGGCCAAGTATATGGCCTCGCTGCACGGCGCGGAACTGCTTGCCCTTCACGTCCTGCGCAAGTTGGACTTCCCCGTCGGCGGTTTGGATGCGGGCTTCACCTTCATCAATGAATGGTTGCCGAAGGTCAAAGACGAGCAGATGGGACGCCTGGAAACCATTTTGAAGGAAACCAAGGGCCCGGACGTTCCCTGTAAGGGCATGATCGACGTGGGCAACCCGGCGCGCGACATCGTACACGCCGCAAAGATCCAGCGCGCCGATTTGATCGTAATGCCCACACACGGGCATACGGGCTTCGATCGCCTGATCATGGGCAGCACGGCCGAACGCGTTCTGCGCATGGCGTCCTGCCCGGTATACACCGAAAAGTTCAAGGATTAGATGACCCTTTGACAATCGAGCCATGAAACGCGAAGGACACGGTGAGAACCGTGTCCTTTTTCTCTATTTGCGCTTATCGAGGTGTTTGTATCGTTCATTGATCTCAAGGCGTTTTTATGGAGGATCATTCCATGTCATGATAGGGTAAGCGCGACGAGGCCGGAGGGAGTTGAGGATGACCGAGCGCAGCTTTACGGAACTTGCAGCCGTACACGAAACCCTGGAAGCGTGTTTTCTGATCCATCAGGAGACTCTTGTCACCGGAGACGCGGCCGGCGCACTGAGTCTTTTTCGCGATTATCGCGATCTTTTACTGCTGCATATTCATCACGAAGACGACCTGTTGATGCCGGTCTTTCAACGCAACGGCCGCATGAAACGTTGGCCGTCGGAGCTCTATGTCGGCGAGCATGATAAGTTCAAAGGCATGTTGCAGAACATCGAGGCCGGTTTGGAACGCATGGTCCGGGCGGATGAGGTTCGCCCGCTGGATATCGTGTTCCAGATTGACCTGGAGGGCGGCCTGAAGCGCCTGCATGAGCACCACGACCAGCGCGAGCGGGAGAATTTCTTCCCGGTATTGGACCAGGTAACCGGGGAGGAGGAACGGACCGCATTGATGGATCGCTGCCTGGGCGAGTGGCGGGAAACCTTCCGGGCCGGCGCTTTCGGAGAAAAGGTCCGCATGTAACGACCATGGTTGAGGTCAGGCCGGGGGTTACATGGGAACGAAGGTCCTGACGCTTCGCATTCGGGCTTATTGCGGTTGCATGATGAATCGCATCCTGTTACCATAAACTTGAGATTGAGTCTCTCTTATGAATCCAGGAGGGCCTTTGAAGCTTAAGTCCAAATGCTGTAAGAAATTCAAGAAGAAAGGCAGTGCCTGCGGCCGTTGCCCGGTGATGGCCGGTCTGGGCAAGAAAACGCGCAAACGAATACTGGGTAAATAAACCCGGCTCCTTTGCGGCCTGATCGCCTTGCCTACATTTTGCGATTCCTGGCTAAGAATACCCTCGAATACTTTTTACAATCTAGTTTTAATTTGCAGGGGCACCAATTTTTCAGGTAGAATAATGCCTGGTTGGGGGCACAACTGCTTATGGGGCGTTTTTGGAAGGCATGGGTCTTTTGTATCCAAATGGGTGTTCTCGCCCACGTTGGGGCCTCTTCTTCCAGCCTTTCCTTCGAATCTTACAGCAAAGACCTTTCCCAGCAGGCCGTCCGATGTATGATCCAGGATCGCCTGGGTTATTTGTGGGTCGGCACGGTTTCCGGATTGAATCGATTTGACGGTGAGACCTTCAAGATCTTTCGGGTTCAAGACGGCTTACAGAACGATAATATCAACGCCCTGGCCGAGGACGGCAACGGTCGCCTTTGGATCGCCACCACCAACGGGCTCTGTAGTTTCGACGGTACGCGCTTTACCAATTACAATAAAGCTGAAGGCCTGCCGGGAGAACAGGTTTTTTGTCTGCTTGCCGATTCCCGGAATCGCTTGTGGTGCGGCACCGATAACGGCCTGGTTTTCCTGGAGAAAGGCGTCCTGGTTACCCCGCCTTGGGCGCGCCGGTTGAAGGAGCCGGTGCGGGCCTTGTTCCTGGACCGGCCGGACCGCCTATGGATCGGTACGGAAAACCAGGTCTATCTGTACAGCGGCGACGCTCTGATTCCTCATCCCGCGACGGAACTGGAGGGCGGTCTTGTCAGCGATATTCTGGATGATCGCAAGGGCAACGTCTGGGTGGCTTCCGATCGCGGTGTTTTCGGTTTGAAAAACGATGCGGTGCACACCCACTTCCCGGCTGACGGCCCCAACGGCGGACCGACCGGCGACTTACTGATTGACAGCAGCGGCACGCTCTGGGTAGGCACAAACCGCGGTGTCATGCTGGTAGAGGATGGAAAATCCCGCTTGTTAACCGGGGAGCAGGGTTTCCCGCTCGTCCTGGTTTACTCCCTCTTGGAAAGCCGGGACGGCATGATCTGGCTGAGCGGCGTGCCGGGCCTGGTCGCCGTCAAGAGCCGCTGCCTGGAAGTCATTACCGATCCCGACGGTCCGGGCACGGCGCCGATTCGAGGGATCATACGTAATCGCAACGGCCATATTTTGACCGCGACCCTTACCGGACTCTCCCGCTTTGACGGCGAGCGTTGGCAAAAATACAACCGGGCCGACGGTCTGAACCACGATTTTCTGATTACGCTTCATGAAGACGACGATGGTGTCCTCTGGATCGGCGGACGCGGTGGATTGAATCGCATGGAAAACGGGCGAATCACCGATGTTTCGCGGGTTCCCCACGAAATGTCAATCTACGATATCGAGGGCGGACCGCGAGGAAAACTCTGGCTTTCGGCCCTGATCCGCGGCGTGTTTACCTTGGAGGCCGATGGTTTGAAGCCGGTGGAAGTACCCGGCCAGAAGTTCACCCGGTCCCGCTTTTTATTGGACCGGCAGAACCAACTCTGGATTTCGGGAGACAAGGGCCTGACTCGATGGGACGATTCGCACCCGCATACCTTCACGGTCGCCGACGGCCTGGCGGGGAATCGTCCCTACGCCCTTTTTGAAGATGCCGACGGTCGTATCTGGATTTGCTACCACGACTCGCGCGGCGTGACCATCCTGGAAAACGACGTGTTCCGAACTCTGACCACTCGCAACGGCCTGGCGGACAACTCCATCTATATGATGGGTCAGGACCCGGAAGGCACCATGTGGCTCGGTTCCTCCAAGGGAGTGGATCGCCTGGGCCCGGATGGGATCACCAATTTCAATGTTCGCGACGGTCTGTCTCACAACGAAACCAATTCCGGCGCTTTTGCGGTAGGTTTGGACCGTACCCTGTGGTTCGGCACCATGAGCGGGCTTACCCGCTACTATCCAAGCCGCGACAGAAGTGAAGATTTGCAGCCGAGGCCGCATATCGCCCTGGTGGAGATGGGTGGTCGGAGTATTGCCGCCGGCGAGGTGGTTTCTCATGAACACCGCGATATGGTCACCGAGATCCACTTCCTGAACCATTTGGCGCGTAGCCATTTGGACGCCAGGTTTCGCCTGGCGGGATACTCGGATACATGGCAACCCCTGGAACACAAACGCCCGCGGTTCGACAACCTGAAACCCGGCGACTACACGCTTGAAGTGCAGGCCCGCTTCTACAGCCGACCCTGGTCGCAACCCACGCGTTTCAGCTTTAAACTGAGACCGCCGCCCTGGGAAACCTGGTGGGCCCGGCTCGCCGGTTTGTCGATCATCGGACTGATGATCTACGGGTTGGTTAAGGTGCGCATTCGCTCGGTAGAGAACCAGAAAATTGCACTGGAAAAGGTGGTGGCCGAGCGCACCTCCGAATTGCGCGCCGAAATAGACCGACACAAACAAACCCAGACTGATTTGCTGGCCGCTCAGAGCGAACTGGTGCAAACCGCGCATGAAGCGGGTCGCGCCGATATTGCCATCGGGGTGCTGCACAACATCGGCAACCTGCTCAGCAGCGTCAACATCTCGGCGGGCATGATCCGCGAGGGTTATGAAAAATCGAAACTGGACCGTTTGAGCGCCGCGACTTCCCTGCTGTCGAAACATTTGGACGATCTGGAAAACTTCATCCGGGACAACCCCAAGGGTCGGTCATTGCTGCTTTACCTGGTGAAATTGGAGAAACTGTTGAAAGAGGAACGCAGCAAGGGCCTGAACCACGTCGTCCGCCTTCTGGACAAGGTCGACGTGATCCGCAACTACATCATGATGCACCAAACCTATGTGCGCGCCGGCTTCTTCGAGGAAGAGGTGGTTCCGGCCGATGTCCTGGAAGACGCGCTGCTGCTGCAAGCCGGTTCCATCGACCGGCACGGCATCAAGGTAGTGAAAGAGTATGAAGACGTGCCGCGCCTGCGTTTGCAAAAGGCCAAGCTGATCAACATCTTGATCAATCTTTACAAAAACGCCCGCGAGGCCATGGAGTACGTGCCCAAGGGAAAACGGCGGTTGACCATCCGCTTATACCTCGAGGAACAAACAGTGGTGGTAGCGGTGACGGACAACGGTAGCGGCATCAAAGCGGAACACCGGGCCAAGTTGTTCAGCCAGGGCTTTACGACCAAGAAAACCGGCAACGGTTTCGGTTTGCATTCCTGCGCCAACTACATGCGCGAAATGGGCGGCAGCATCCACGTCGAAAGCGACGGCGAGGGAAAGGGCGCCGCCTTTTTCCTGCGCTTTCCACTGGAAAAGTCGGCAGCAGAATCCGCTTGAGGTGGTTACCCAGCGGCACAGGTTCACCGGCCCGGTGTTTGATGTCGGGGTTGGATTCACTTCCTCTGTAAGTATCCCAAAAGGTGGCCGCAAGCACCGCCTAGACAAGAGGGTTGTTGAAAAATAACGTTTCTCCAATTATGATCCAAGAGACCCCCGGGGGGCTTGGAGGACCGTAATTCCAGCCTCGGCATTACACAAGAAGGCAACGCCGTCTATGATTCGATTGCTTGTTGGTATCCAACTGCTTGTTTTTCTCCCACCGGCGCTTTCTGTCGACACATCCGCCACGCGCCTGACGCAGTCCGTTCGTTTTGAACAGGTTCTGGAAGATCAACGCTTTGCCGGTAGCAGTATCAAGTGCCTCCTTCAGGACCGTTTCGGTTGGATATGGTTCGGTACGGATAACGGCTTGATTCGCTATGACGGGTTCGGTATCGAGGTCTGGAAGAACACCGCTGACAATCCCAAGGTGTTGGCCGGGGATCTGATCCAGTGCCTGTTCGAGGATCGGGACGGCATGATCTGGGTAGGCACCACCAAGGGCTTGAGCCGTTACGATCGTCAGACCGACGCCTTCGTTCACTACCTGCCTCAAGGGGATACACCCGGTAAATTGGCAACCGGCGATATCATGGCCGTTGCTGAGACCGCTGACGGCTCGCTTTGGGTGGCGGACCAAGCCAACGGTCTTTTCGTCCTGGCGCCCGAGGAGCGCCGCAAAGACCCGGGTGAGGCCGTCTTCAAAAACTATCGCTATGGCAAGAACAAGGACAATCTGATTTCCGATTGGGTTTTCTCCCTATTCGTGGATCGGACCGGAATGCTTTGGATCGGCTCACTTAACGGCTTGATGAAGTGGGATGCCGCCGGCGGGATTCAGGAAGTGGACATTTCCGCGGCCATACCGACCGGGAAAGATCGCCAGATTTTGGCTGTTCATGAGGATCGTAACGGCTTTCTCTGGTTGGGAGCCAGGGACGAGATCCTTCGTTTCGATAAGCGAACGGGCAGAATAAAGCGGTTGGGTGATCGCCTGCTGTCATTAGAAATCAACGGTCTGCTCTATCCCTCGGCCGTCGTCGAGGACTGGAACGGTAAGATTTGGATATCCAGCTATTTCAACGGCCTGTTCGCTTACGACCCCAAGACCGATGTCCTGGAGCAGTTTCTACCCAACCGCATCGATCCTAACGGCATCGGTTCCCAACGGTTGTCTTCCCTTCTAGTGGACAAAACCGGACTGCTTTGGATCGGCACCGAAAATAAAGGCGTGTATGCGCACAACCCGGAGACCAGTCGATTCGGGCATTATCGCTTGGAAACCCCCGATCTCACCAGGAAGAGCCCAGGCATCAGGGCCGTTTACGAGGAAGAAAACGGGCTCCTATGGCTGGGAACTAACGAGGGTGTTTTTCGCTTCGACAAAGAGCGGCGGCTGATATCGCGCCCGGGCAAGAAGGCCGATTTATCGAACGGGGGCGGCACCATCCGTTGTTTCCTGTTGGATCATCAGGGTGCAATGTGGGCGGGAGCGAAGGAGGGCCTGGTGCGCCTTTCGCCCAAGAACGGGGAGCCCGCGCGAATTTACCGAAACGACCGGGGTGACCCCGACAGTCTGAGCTTCGACTCGGTCTCCTATCTGTTTCAAGACCGTGAACAAAACCTTTGGGCGGGCACCAGCGGCGGTGGGTTGAATTTGTACCGCGACGGCAAGTTCATCCACTTCCTTAACGAGGGCGGCCCCGACGGGGTCGGCGAAACCATTAACGACATCACCCAGGACCAGGACGGGGTGCTGTGGGTGGCCACCGGCGACGGCCTGTGCTACCGCCGAGACGACTCCTTCCAAAAGCTGAAGCCCGACCTGCAAAACCCCGAGTCCCTGGACAGCGAACAGGTCTTCAGCCTTTGCACCACCAGGGAAAATACGCTTTGGGTAGGGACGCACCGCGGCCTGAACCGCCTGGTGCGTCACGGCGTCGAGCCCGCTTTCGAACGCTTCGGCGAGAAGGACGGCCTGCCGGAAGGACTGATGCGCATTATGGAAAGCAGTGACGGCTTTTTGTGGATCGGCACGCCGCACGGCCTGGTGCGTTTCGACCCGCAAAAGAGGACCAGCCGCATTTACGATGCCCGCGACGGCATTCAGTCGGACAGCTTCACCTACGGCGTTGCCTTCAAGAATCACAACGGGCGCCTCTTCTTTGCCGGCGAGAACGGTTTCAACGTCTTCAACCCGGAATCCATTCGCGACAACACCATCCCCCCGCCTGTCTTCATCACCCGCCTTTTGTTGTTCAACAAACCCCTGGATCACAAACAACCGGGTTCACCGCTTGACAAATCGATACACCTAACTGAATCGGTCACGTTGAGCTACAAGGATAACTTCATTGGTTTCGAATTCGCGGCCCTGGACTATGCCCTGCCGGAGCGAAACCGCTATGCTTATAAAATGGAAGGTTTGCACGAGGATTGGCGTACCACCAGCGGCGCAAAGAACCACGTGGCTTATGCCAACATGACGCCCGGCGATTACGTGTTCCACGTCAAGGGCGCCAACCGGGACGGCCACTGGCAGGAAGAAGCCCGGACCCTGAAGGTGGTCATCGAACCGCCGCTCTGGGCCGGCAAACCCGCCTTCGTATTCTACACGCTCACCCTGGCCCTGCTGATCTTTGCGTTCGTCCGCGGCCAACGCAAGCAATTGGAGCGCGAACGGGCCGTCAACGAACAGTTGGACCGCAAGGTAGCCGAACGCACCAGGGACCTGGAAGCGCGCAATGAGGAGATCTTGCAACAGCAGCATCAGCTTCGCGAAATGGACCAGTTGAAGACCCGTTTCTTCACCAACCTGTCCCATGAATTTCGAACCCCGCTGACCTTGATGCTGGGCCCGTTGGAAGATCTCATCGAACAAAAAACGCTTCCCGACACCGTGCTGCAAACTTTGACGGGCAGTCGGCGCAACGCCCTGCGCATGCTGCAAATGATCAACGAATTGCTGGATGTCTCCAAATTGGAGGCCGGCCAGATGACCCTGCACACCCGCGAAAAGGACATCACCGTCTTCCTGGCAACTTTCATCGCCCAGTTCAAACCCCTGGAGCGAAACGGGCCGCAATTATTGACCCGCCTGCCGGACCACCCGGTGCACATCTTCTTGGATGAAGACAAACTGGAAAAAGTGGTGTCCAATCTCATCATCAATGCGTTCAAGCACGTGCCCGCCGGCGGCAGGATCATCGTATCCCTGGAAGAACAGGATGATCGGGTCTCGATTTCTGTCAAAGACAACGGCCCGGGCATTCCCCGCGATCACCTGGACCATATCTTCGATCGGTTCTACCAGTTAGGCAACAAGGGTAAAAGGGCAATCCACAGTACCGGCATCGGTTTGTCCCTGGTAAGGGAATTGGTCACCCTGCACGGCGGCGCGATCGAGGTGAGCAGTGAGGAGGGTTTCGGCTCCGAATTTACCGTGATCCTGCTCAAGGGCTCGAACCACCTGAAGCCGGAGCAGTTGCCCTCCGGCTCCGACCCTGACGAAACTGCGGCCGAACCCGCGTCACCCTGGGATACCCTGATTCTTCAGGAAACCGAAGACCTTCCGCCGGCCGCCGCCGAAAGCAGCGGTGATCGCGGTCGAACCTCCATCTTGATCATCGAGGACAACCACGAGATCCTGGCCTATTTGCGCCGGAACCTGGAAACGCGCTTCGAGGTACTGACGGCCGTGAACGGTGAAGACGGCCTGGTGCAGGCCCGCGAAAAGGTGCCCGACCTCATCATCAGCGACGTGATGCTGCCCGGTATCGACGGTTTGGAGGTTTGCCGCCGGGTGAAAACGGACGAGCTCACCAGCCACGTGCCCTTGATCTTACTGACCGCGCGCGCCTCGACCGACCAGACCGTTGCGGGTCTGGACTCGGACGCCGACGCCTATGTGACCAAACCCTTCAACATGCGCATTCTGAATTCCCTGATCGCCAACCTGATCCGCAATCGCCGCCTGCTGCAACAACGCTTCGCTAAAACCATTACGGCCGCGGCCACGGAAATCGAGGTCCCCTCCGATGAGATGGTCTTTCTGAAAAAGGCCGTTGCCTGCATGGAAGCGCATGTCGGCGAGTCGGACTACGGTATCAACGAACTGGCCGAGGAAATGGGTTTCAGCCGGCGTCAACTGCACCGTAAGCTATCGGCCATCACGGGCAAAACGCCCTTCGAGATCTTCCGCGGCCTGCGCCTGAGCAGAGCTGCCCAACTCTTGAAGAACAATACGGATCAGATATCCCAAATCGCTTATTCGGTAGGTTTTTCCAAGACGCAACACTTCTCGAAGCTGTTTCGCGAGGCCTACGGTATGACGCCCTCGGAATATGCCGGTCGCCACCGGCAAACCAAGGCGACCGAATCTTGAAAAGATCGGGCCGTCACAACGGCCCGGACAGAGGGAAACATTCAACAATCCTCAGGCAAGGATTCAACCGGGGTGCAGCAGGGCTTGGTTTTGTTACTGAAGCTGCCCCCGTAATTCGTGCCGCCCATCAAAGCGGCTTGCTCTTCCGATAATGTGGTCAAGAAACTTGTTACTCTCAGTTCGGTCAAGTTGATCTTCTTTTTCATAATAACCCCTTCAGTCTTTTTTAGCCGGCCGGGCTTTTGTGGTCACTGTCATTATAGAAACCGCGAAACCTCCTCGCCACACCCGTAACGGACTTGATTCCACCTGGATGTGGACATGGCAGAAATGGGGTGCCATGCCGGCACAAACGGGGTGTGCGGCCCAAACCCGGCGCCGGCCCGGAATGAAGCGGGGAGGACCGCCCCGTTGGGGACACGCGTCCACCCCGATCTTGCGATGTCAAGGACCGGGTGCCCGTGTGTCCCCCATCGGCCGGCGACGGGGACGTAAGATGGCTTTGCAAACGGCGACCGGCCCGACGGTAGGCAACGGACAATAACATGTCACCTACGATATACGGGACCGCTAGCCACGCCCAAAAAGCTTTACTTAGCAAAGGAGTATGAGATGTTGAAACCCGCATTAGTTTTTCTTACCTTTCTCTTCATGGCGGCCCCGCTCGCGGCCCGGAACTCGATCGAGCACTTCCTGCCCGTCAACCATGAGGATCTTTCCGCCGAGGAGCGCGCCCACTTCGTTCAATTTGAAACCATTAACTATTCCCTGGAAGACATTGCCCGGCAGTTAGCCGCTTCCCTGACCGACAAAAGCCTGCGCGACCTGATAAAAAACGAAGCCGCCAAAATGGCAACCGGCGACTACGAGGTGCTTTACCGCCAGGTCGCCAACAGCCGCCTGGCCGACGGCCTGACCCTGCGCGCCAAACTGGCAAAAGCCGATCGTTCCGGCAAGCGCAACACGGCCGCTTCTCTCCAGCGTTGGGACGATATGACCGTGCCCCTGCCCAAACTGCACTTCGCCGTGCCCACCGGTACCGAAGCCTGGGAAACCGAAACCACCATTCCCCTGGTCGCCTTCGTTCCGCAGGGCGTTCGCGAAGAGAACCTCTCCACCGCTAAAGCCTTCGATCCCGCGGGCAATGTCTTCTGGCTGGACGCGGGCGTAGAGCCCGAGATGACCGTGATCGTGGTCTCCCTCAACGAGCGTGTCGATGAAAACGGTAACCTGAAGAGCCTGAGCCTGAAGGGCGGCAACCCCTCCATCCTGGATGCCGGCATTCAATTTATCACCGGTGATCCCGACCCCATCGATATCATTGATCCCATCGATCCTATCGATCCCCCCATCGATCCCATCGACCCCATCGACCCCATCGATCCCCCCATCAACACCACTTGCAGCAGCACGGTTCACGAATACGGCGACCAGGAACTCATCTACCAGATCAAGATTTTGGACGACAACGAAGGCTGGCTGCTCGGCAAGCCCGAAATCTATGCAACCTACGCTTTTGCAAGCAGCCCCAGCGGCAAGTACTACCTGAACAACGTGGACGATGAAAATCTGTGGTACACCGTCAACGCTCCGCTGTTCTACTGGCAGGCTTCCTACGGCGACACCTTCGGCATCGCGATCATGGAAGAAGACGGCGGCAACTTCGGCACCCTGACCCTGGAATGGAAGTTCATCAAGTACGAACTGCCTATCAAAAACAACGACGACGAACTGGGTTCCTTCTTCGTCCACTTCGACGATCCCCAGTGCGGCTTCTACAGCACCGGCAGCGCCCAGGTGAAGATGCGCTACCGCTAATTCCGTAAACCGAAAATCATCCCATTCACCATTCCCCTTCAGACCCGGGGCGGCAGACACGCCGCCCCGGGTTTTTACCGTTGCGTCGTTGATACACGGCAGTTGTTTTGACTGCTTTCCATTTGTTATGTCTTGACACTCAGATAGAAAATTGTTGACTGCCCCCCTCTTCATTTCAATGGTTACCGGAGCTCAAAAATGAAAAAAGCTCTCTTTTTGCTTCTCCTACTTCTTACATTCCTGCCAATCCAAAACCAGGAGGCCCGAGCGGATATAACGCTTTGCATTGCATGCATCAATGGTTGCGATATCCTAGGTACAAAGGAAGAGCGCGCTCGCTGCAGAACGAAATGTGGCGAGGGGTGCGGTAGGAATTGGCCTTTCGACCCCATTTAAAAACTCCCCCATCATGTACTCCAGGAGGATGGATTGTTTTTTTTATCGATCCTGGCATTCGGTATCCAATTCGACAGGCTTAGTCTGGAGGAACTCGATATCTTCCAGCCGAATCATGTTCAAATCTACAAGGTGAGTCAAAACTACCTGATCAGTAATGATCTGGATCACCGGCTGGTGTTGATCGATAGCAAGGGCAAGGTGGTCAAGAATCGGGTGCGGGGCCCGGAGAACTTTTCCAGCAACGCATTCTGGGCGTAACCAATGATAAAGTCCTGATCATTTCCAACTACAAGCAGGTGATTGCCTTCGACCATCGGCTCAATCGACGGTCCGAGTCATTCCCGCCGTTACCTTTCAGGAGTTGGGGCGGCATTGTCACTAAAAAAAGCACCTATCTTGTATTCTCCGGTTTAGGAGCGCCCACCTACGGCTTGACGGAACTGGCTTTGGAAGAAAAGGAATGGAAGGTTCTGGAAAAGGCAATCAGGGTTTATCGAACCAGAGATCTGGACATTCATTCAAATGTTAGATACCAGAACGGTTGGTCATTCCTTTATCCGGGCGAAGCCGATGAAGATGTATATACGGTAGATATTCACCACCCCAAAGAACAGGCAGTCGAGGCCCCGATCTTAAAACTCCATGCCGATGTCACGCAACTATGGGATCTGGCTTCAAATAAAAAGCCGGCCGTCTATATCCTGTCTGTGGCAAGAGGCGAGGAAAGCTTCTATGTAACACTGTCCGTTACTGACGCTAAATTCAATGGGCTCGGCTTCTTTTTGGATGAGTTTGCGCATAACGGCGACTTCAAAGGCCGTAAGGAACTCCCGAACCGATCATTGCTGATCTGGGTCCAGGGCGGTAAAGAAGTCTTTCTGCTGGATAAGGAAGAGCTGATCTTAACGCAGCTGAAGCCATAAAAGCTATTAGGCTTACCGGTCGCTTCGTAACTTTCATAACGAAAGGCTTCAGTCTTTTACTCTCCAGAGGAACATGTCTCCCCGTCATACAAGTATGATCGGTCTTGCGATGAACTCACGAGCAAGATCCCAGGTTACTCCGGCTCGCCCTGCCGGTAGGACTTCATCTTTCCCCCTACGACGACCCAATTAAACTTGGCCGCGGTCCAGATATGCATATCCACCTTGACCGGTTCGTCCATCGATGCCGTGGTTACCGATATGACGGCCGGGTTCTCCACGGCGTGGTTCGTCAACGAGGTGCCGCATTCGACGCAGAATTCACGCACCAGGTCCGGGGATGATTGGTAGCGTTTCGGGTTGCCCTTGGTAAAGGTGAATCCCTCGGCCGGGAAATCCGCCCAGGCGACCATGGGCGCGCCGACCGCTTTGCGACAGCGGGCGCAATGGCAGTTCACCACCTTGAGGGGTCCTCGTTCGGCTCGATAACGCACCGCGCCGCACAGGCAGCCGCCTTCATAATTTTTCACGGGTTGTTTTCTTTTGAACGGTTTCCCTGAACCCGGTTTGGCCTCGCAGGTATGAGTTTCAGGATTCGGGGTCTTCCTTTTGAGCAGGTAGTGGCGCGCATAGGCCTCTTCCAGGTTTCGGTCGCCGCTTTTGGTGAAACGGAGCGGCATTCGCCCGTTCTTGGTTTTCCGGGTATAGGGATGGATCCTCCAGGACATGTTGGAACTCACGGCATGGCAATGCAGGATGCGCAGGACGCGGGACAGTTTGGCCAAATTGGCGATCAGCACCTTCTCCAGGTAGGGCGCTTTCCCGTTGCGCCAGTCGTCCTCCGCACTCTCGCTCAGGTAGTCCATGCGGCGAAACACTTCGATCGGCGTGACGGCGTCCTTCTCGGCCAGGATGGCGGTAACGGCTTTACAGACATTGGGATAGAGTTTGTCCTTGCGATAATTGGCGGCATTGACTTTCTTCATAGGACCCTCCTCCCGATACGCCGGATATTCTAGCCCCATCGCGGCCTGGAATCCATCAGCTTCATGAGAAGTTGCCCTAAATCTGTCATATTCAAAACGGAAGCATTGGAATTTCCGCCGAATACCGGGGCGTCAAGCTTCGACCGCGTATCCGGCCTCTTTCAGGTAGCCCTCCGATTCGGGGTGCATGGCGAAGATGCGACGCATGAGGGCTTGGGCTTCCTGGAAATGCTCGGGGCGATTGGCCAGGATGCCTCCTAACTCAACCATGGCTTGATAATCGTTGGGATTGAGCTCCAGGATCTTGCGCCATCGGGTCTCCGGTTCAATCTCATCATCAGCCGTCAGCTTCAGTTTGGTCGCCGGGTCCTGAACTCCCTCGATTACTTCTTCCGCTGTTGCGTCATCGAACTTCCTGGCTGCCGCGATTATCTGTTCGGCGAACAGATCGCCGTATATAGGGTTCCGACAGTGGGGCCGGTAGTCTTGCGCCACTTCGCGATCGTAGCCCAGCTGTAAGCGGGCCCTGGCCGCGATCAGGTGCGCGGGCATATAATCCGGCAGAACCGAGATCAGTTCGCAGGCTGCGCCCAGAGCGGTTAGGGCGTCATCTCCTTCCAACAGGTTGAGGGCCCTGTTGATACGATCCTCGGCTCCACGTGAATTGCGTAGCAGGGGTTTCGATTGCCAGGTGGGTTTGTGTTGCAGCAAGCTGCCGTAGTACGACGCCCGGCGCACCATGTCCACCGCCTCGGTGCGTTCATTCACCACGTAGCGGTAAGCTGCTTCACCCAATTCTTCCAACAGGTTGCGGTCGTTGTAAAGCAAGGACAACTTCCGGTAGAGCCCCTGATGGGAATCGAAGAACAGGGCGGTTCTACCGTCTTCGGCCGTCGCCCTATAGGGCGGCGCATCCGCCAGTACGGGCGCGATGCCGAACGAGCCGTATTCCAGGAACTTACTGTCGGAACGGCAGCGGTTGAAGGCAGTATCCAACAGCGGGGCCAGACCGATGTCCAGGGTTTCCAGCCAGTCCTGGTAATCGCTCATGGAACCCGGGGGCGTGTAGCGCAGTTGGTCAGCGCTCATACCGCCGAAGTAATCGTCAAAAACGTGTTTGGCGCCCATGAAGGAGAAAACCACGTCTTCGTGTTCGGCGCAGAATCGCGCTATGGTCGGCGCTGCCGCGGCCAGATCCCCGGCATGCCCCCGCGAACCACCCCACCCGATGATCAGGGGTTTCCCGATGGGTTTGGGCTCACTGAAACGCGCCACGTAGTTGGGAAACACCACGTGATTCCGGTTACAGGCGCCGAAGATGGAAGTCAATTCCTCGGTGCTGAACTGCAGGGCGTCGCATTCACCGGCATAGGTGAACAGGTTGGCGCGGTTGCGCGGCGCACGATAGGCACTTGTTTCCTCGATCCAAACCCCCAGATCCAAAAGGTTGTCGGGAATCTCGTAAACGGTAGGCAGGCCCAGGCGACGCCGCTCCCTGATGACTGCTTGAAACTCAGGCGCGGTGATCATATGGGCAACCAGGACGTCGGCTTCCAAGGAGAGGCGGGCAAAGTCAGGATGGGCAATATGCAGGTTGATCACTTCGAATTGCGGATGTTCGCTCAGCGCCGCGCCCGGTTGATCGATCCGGTAGGTATAATCGCCCGAGTGGGTATGATGATAGTGATGAACCTGTAACAGAAGGTAGCTTGCCATGACATCCCCTACAGCATTGGTTGTGCGGAGCCGAGGGATTGGTTGATTCGGCCTTGGAGTGGTGGATTGGTTACCATGGACCGGATGAAAAAACCGGGTATAAAGCGAGCCTCAGATTCAGCGCCGGAATGCTGTGGGTGGGTGTCAGACGGCAAAAGAGGTTTCGTAGCCGCCCGATCGATAAACCGACTTTCTGAGCGAGTATTATTGTAACCGAGACTTTGGACCTTGCAAACAGGTTTACCACATTTTTAAAAATTCCTACCCGGAGGGCGGTTCACGTGCGCCGAAAGGTCGAACAGCCCTTCGGCGCTGTAAATATTAGGGTTGATTGACAAAGTTCACGCCGCGACCGTCTTCGCCGCCGCGAACGCGGTTCATCTTTTCTTTCAGCACGGCAAAGCTGCCGGCGAGGCGTTGCATTTCTGTAATGGATAAGGGTTGTTTCTTCATAGGGGAATCCTCCTGATTTTTGTTGCGTCGTGCGCCCAATTAAAAGGTACAGGCGAAAAACACGGCCGAAATGATCAATAATAGGTGCAGCCCCAGCCCGGGCCCACACCTACACCTGGAGACTCCCATGAAGTTATACAAAGGCAGAATTCCCACCGACCCCAGTCCGTTGATGGACGCCATCAATCGCTCCTTACCCTTCGATATCCGCCTGTTGCCCTACGATGTGGCGACCAACAAGGCCTGGGCCGGAGAATTGTGCCGACTGGGCATATTCAGCCAGGCGGAACACACGGCCGTCCTGGAACGGCTCGATGAGATCACGGCCGCCTATGAGGCAGGCGATTTCCAGCCCGTCCCCGATGACGAGGATGTGCACACCCTGGTGGAGCGACTGCTTACCGAAAAGCTGGGACCCGCGGGCGCCCGCATCCACACCGGCCGCAGCCGCAACGATCAGGTGGTTTGCGACCTGCGCCTGTATACCCGCGACGCGCTGGATGAACTGATCGACGCGGTCAGACAGTTACTGCGGGTATTGCGCGACCGTGCCGAGGAACACGCCGAAACCCTGCTGGCCGGCACCACCCATCTGCAACCCGCCTTGCCGATCACCCTGGGACAGTTTCTACTCTCCCTGGCTTTTGCCCTGGTGCGCGACATGGAGCGCTTGTTGGACGCTCGCAAGCGGGTGAACCTGTGTCCCTTGGGTTCCGGCGCCATGGCCGGCTCCGGCTTTCCCGTGGATCGCGCGGCCCTGGCCGAAGCGCTTCAGTTCGAGGGCGTTCTGGAAAACAGTATCGATGCGGTTGCCGACCGGGATTTTTGTCAGGAGGCGGCCGCCGCCTGCGCAATCCTGGCCGATCACCTGTCGCGCTACGCGGAACAGTTCATCATTTGGGCGAATCCCGCCTTCGGTTACATGCGCTTTGCCGACGAATGGTCCACGGGTTCGTCTATGATGCCCCAAAAACGCAACCCGGACGCCATGGAACTTGTACGCGGCAAAGCAGCCAGGGCCCAGGGCGCCGTGACCACTTTGCTGTCCCTTACCAAAGGCGTGCCCTTGACCTATGCCAAGGATTTTCAGGAAGACAAGGAACCCTTGTTCGACACGCTCGACAATCTCACCCTGAGCGTCCGGGTGATGAAAGAAGCCGCTGCCTCCGCCGTCTTCTTCCCTGAAAAACTGGCCGCCATGTTAAGCGACGACATGTTGGCAACCGATCTTGCCGATCACCTGGCCCGAGCCGGTGTCCCCTTCCGGGAGGCACACGAACGCGTGGGCGCTCTGGTCAGTGACTTGGAAGCCGAAAAGCGTACCCTCTTGCAGGTGGAGGATTCGGAACTGTCGGCGCGGTTCCCGGAGCTTGGGCCGAATCCGCCGAAACTGGACTTCGCCGCCTCCGTTGCGCAACGCGCCGTACGCGGCGGCACCGCCCCGTCATCCGTCAGGGAACAAATCCGGCGCCTGGACGAGGTTTTGCCGAAGTCCTGAAGAAAGAGGGAAGCCGGGATGGATAGGAAGCCGGGTGCAGTTGATCTTGTCCGTCAATCTTACTTGCCGTAACGATTGGTCAGGAAGCGGTAAACGGCCCGCAGTGCCGTTGCTTCCCCGCCTTTCGGACTGCCCGGAACCGCATCCTGGCGCCAACCGTAAACATCCATGTGAATCCAGGCTTTAAAAGGACGTACGAACTCGTGCAGGTAGAGGGCGGCGGTGATGGAGCCGGCCATTCCGCCCTTGGAGATATTGTTCAACTCGGCCACGTTACTCTTGAGTTTCTTCACATAGGGAAGCCACAAGGGCATGCGCCAGACCGGATCGGCCACCTGTTGACCGGCCCGGTCCAGATCCGCGGCGATTTCATCCGAGGGAGTCCAGAAGCCGGGCAGGTCCTGGCCGAGCGCCACCCGGGCAGCGCCGGTCAAGGTCGCCATGTCGATCAGCAGTTCGGGCTCGTCCTCCAGGGCATAGGTCAGGGCATCGCATAAGATGACCCGGCCCTCGGCGTCGGTATTGCCGATTTCCACCGTTTTGCCCTCGCGGGTCTTCACCACGTCGCCGGGACGGTAGGCATTGGGACCGACCGCATTCTCTACGCAGGGAACCAACAGGCGCAGATTGACGGGCAGCTTGGAGGCCATGATCAACCGGGCCAGGGCGGTGGTGATGGCGCCGCCGCCCATATCTTTCTTCATCAGTAACATGCCCGCGGCGTTCTTCAGATCCAATCCGCCGGTATCGAAAACCACACCCTTGCCGACCAGGGTCACCTTGGGATGCCCGGACTTGCCCCAGCGCAGGTCCATCAGGCGCGGCGCGCGCGTACTGCCCTTGCCGACCGCGTGAATCGCCGGGAAATCCTGTTCCAGCTTGGAGCCGCGGATCACTTCTAAACGTGCGCCGAATTCGCGGGCGATTTCCTCGATATGCGTTTCCATTTCGTCGGGTCCCATATCTCCGGCGGGTGTGTTGATGAGATTGCGCGCCAGATAGACGGCATCGGCCGCTCGGGCGGCAAAGGCGGTGAGCTTGCTGTCCTCGATACAAAGCGTTGGTCGCGGCTTCTCGGATTTCTTGACGTAACGCTCAAAGGCATAACCGCCCAGGCACCAGCCCATGGCGGCCTGCTCCGTATCGAAACCCTCCATGGAACTCAGCTTGAAGGTATGATTCGCGGGCAGGGATTTGGCCAGGGTCGCAAAAAGATGAACGGTGTTGCGCGGATCATCGGGCGGTTCCTGCATTCCCAGAAGGACGCATTTCAGCTTGCCGGAGGGTTCGGGCACGCGTAGGGTTTTGCCGAACCCGGCCGTGAATTCCATGGTTTCCACAAGATTGACATGAAAGGCATCGGCCTTTTTGCACCAGGCTTCCAGCCCATCTTTATCGACGGGAATCAAAGCAACGGCATTATCGGGGCAACGATCGGTCAAGAAGTACATGATTCACCCTCTCGGCAAGGTATTTCCAAGGCCCTTCATTCTAACCCCGCACGGCCCTGAAGGGAAGTTTTCTCCCGAGACATGCCATAGTTTTCGGGCCTGCAAAGCATCACGCTTTATAAAAAGAACGGTCCGGGTGCACGAGGCAGCTTTCCGGGATACCAGCAGCACAGGCCTGTCCGATCTGGTGATTCACGAAGCGTAGCGAAGAGTAGAAAGCCTCAGAGAGAATCCCAAGTGGTATGATGGTTGGGATCAGGAGGCGGCATGAAATTCTTCAACACGGCCGGGCCGGTCAACCCGGAAGACCACTACATGTTGGATCCGCTCAGCCGGATCGATCTTTCGGGGTTGAGATCTCTGATCAAACAGAAGAAGTATTTCGTGCTGCATGCCCCGCGACAAACCGGCAAGACTTCCATGTTGTTGACGCTCATGCATCAAATCAACGCCGAGGGAGACCGGAGATGCCTCTACGTCAATGTGGAACCCGCGCAGGCCGCACGCGAACATGTCGGCGATGCCATGGGCTCCATCATCACCGAGTTGGCGGACAGGGCTCGCATCCATCTCGGCGATCGTTTTCTCCTCGATCGTCTCGCTGATTTTCGGGAGGGTTCAGCGCATTCTCTCTTGCGCTTCGCGCTGACGGCCCTTGCCGAGAGTGACGAGAAACCTCTCGTGCTCCTGATCGATGAAATCGATTCATTGGTAGGCGATACGCTTGTTTCGGTCCTGCGCCAATTACGGGCGGGATACGACATGCGACCCCGGCATTTCCCTGCCGCCATCATCCTCTGCGGCGTGCGCGATGTACGCGATTATCGCATCCACGCCTCCTCCGAAAAAGAACCGGTCACCGGCGGCAGCGCCTTCAATATCAAGGCGAAATCGCTCCGACTCGGCAACTTCAGCAGAGAAGAAACCGATGTCTTGCTCCGGCAACATACTGAAGAGACCGGACAAGTGTTCACCCCCAAGGCAGTGGAATCTATTTGGGAAAACACTCGCGGGCAGCCCTGGTTGGTCAATGCCCTCGCCTATGAGGTGACGTCCGAAGTCAAGGCCAATCGCGATCCCGCCGTGACGCTCACCGCGGAGATGGTGGCAGCGGCTCGCGAGAATCTGATCCACCGTCGAGAAACCCATCTGGACCAGCTCACGGACAAACTCCGTGAACCACGTGTTCATCGGGTCATCGCCCCCATCCTGGCCGGTGAGGCAAAATCCACGGATCTCCGCGACGATGACGTGGTCTACGTCCACGATCTTGGTTTGATCGAGACCCGACCCCAGATCGAAATTGCGAACCCAATTTATCGGGAAGTCATTCCCCGGATGCTGACCTACCCCACCCAGGTCAGCCTGTCTCAACAGACCCACTGGTACATCTCGACAGATACCGGCCTCTTGGACATGCCCAAACTCCTGCAAGCCTTCCAGCAATTCTTCCGCGAACACAGCGAATCCTGGGTTGAGCGCTTTCACTATAAGGAAGTGGGTCCACAATTGCTGTTACAAGCCTTTCTCCAACGCGTGCTCAACGGGGGCGGTCACATTGAACGGGAATACGGTCTGGGCCGCGGCCGAACCGATCTCCTGGTAACCCTGCCTCACCCGAACGGCATTCAGAGAATCGTATTGGAATTGAAAATCCAGCGCGGGAGTCGTGAGTCCACCATTGATAAAGCGTTGCCTCAGATCACCGCATACATGGATCGTTGCGGTGCGGACGAGGGCCACCTGATCCTCTTCGACCGTAGCGAGCGCAAATGGGAAGACAAGATCTTCGAGGGGGAAGTCGCTCACCAGGGTATTGTCGTCAAGACTTGGGGTATGTGAGGTTAGCTTACTTTCCAATTAGTCCGGTCCTCATCTGGGCTCGAAGATGATCACTTGAACATGCGACAGCGGTTTGAACGCCGTTTCGATTCGGAATTTCACCTCGGCCCAAGGCAATCCGCCCAGACCACAACCCAAGGGTGGTAGGGCAATGCTGCGGATGTTTTTTTCGCGGATTACCTTGATTAGGTCATCCAGCCCGGTCTTTACATCCTCAGATATGGCTTTTCCCCGCCAATGACTGCCAAAGTCTTAGCGATCCGGCTTAAAACCATATAGCACCCTTGTATTTTCACAAAGTTCGAATAATTATGAGCGGATCGAAGAGAATGTCAATTCACAGATTATCAAAACGGACTATAATGAAACTGTTAGCTTCCTAACCTATTGACCAATCCCTTGAGGAATCGATGCCGAAGAATCCCTACATTGCAGGAAATCCAGTTGGGAACTCCAATGCCTTTTTTGGGCGTGACGATATCCTGCGCCGGGTGATGCGCATGCTTCGAAGACCGCAAGATGACGGTATCGTGTTGTATGGTCAACGGAGAATCGGTAAGACCTCCATTCTTCAAAAACTTTCCCGGATATTGCCGGAAAAAGGCCCCTGGCTTCCCATTTTGTTCGATCTTCAGGATAAGGCGACCTTACCCCTGGATGAGGTGATTCGCGGCTTGGCCGGCGCTATTGGCAAGAAGTTGGAATGCGACGGCTTGGCGCCTGATTCCAATGTGCAAACCGACTTCCGAAAAACATGGTTGCCCGGCGTGCTGTCACGCCTTCCCCAAGATGGGCAATTAGTGGTTTTGTTCGACGAATTCGATGTGGTCGGCAATGTTAATACGGAAGGCGCCGCAAGTGAATTGTTCCCTTACCTGCGCAAGTTGCTGAGCCCGGATTACAAGGGCATTAAATTTGTTTTCGTGGTAGGTCGAAACGTTGAAGACCTTAGATCCAAATATCACAAATCCTTGTAATCATTATCTTTTCGCCGGACATCAACTCCGATCTCTGCTGTAATCAATATGAAGAAGTGGATCAAT
>JASJCB010000330.1 GCA_030066195.1 Acidobacteriota bacterium | reverse complement strand
CCATGCTTGAAAAAAAGGGGCGTTTGGTGTTAATACACCTGGGCTGAAGCACCTCATGGAACACCCTATCGTGTTTTTTCCAGGGAAACTTGATCCCAATCCGGCAATCTCTTTACCGGCGCCCGGAACGACCGCGTCGAACGGGCGCCGCCTTAACACTTTTTTGGATACGGTATCAATCGGCCCAATTCAATTCGAAATCACCCAGCGGACCGCGCATTTTGATTTCCAGGAGCGGACTTTTGGGGGAGTGCCCCGTGGTTTCCCAGATTTTTCCGTTTTTCTCGAATCCATAGCCGCTGAGGTTCCGCGCGGTACCGCGAATCTGAACTCGGGTACCTCTGGGAATGGTCAGGTCCAGGGCTCCGATATCCATATCCAGCCTCAGCATGGTGTCGCGTAACAGTTTTTCGCCGATGTCTACCGACAATTCACCGACGCCGCCGTTGATTTTGACCTTGCCCGCCTTCAGGTTGGCAAGTTCGTAGATCTCCAGGTCACCGGCCATCACATGGAATTTGGCCTCGCCCCGAACGATGCTCTGGTTTTCGGTAGGGAAGGACACGTCTACATCGCCGTATTTCACATCGAGTTTGAAGCGGCGCAAATTCAGGTTGCGGAAATCCAAGGTCCCGTAACCGACCGAGTTGATGTCCATCAGGAATTCGATTTCCGAACCTCGGGGAACCTCGGTTCGCATGTAAGGCGCCTTTTTCCTGATGTGCTTGGTCCAGCGGTTCCAGGTGTACTTGATACTGGGCTTCCAGGTGAGAATCTGGTCTTCGCGGTCGTAGGTTACGAAACCGCGACCGTTCTGATAGTCCACCTCGGCAATGCCCTCACGCGTGGATTGTGCGCTTTTCAGTTCCAGGTTACCGGCGCGACCCTTCATGGTCAGTTTGATGCTGGGGTCATCATTGACCACCAGTCGGGTGCGGTCGGTATCTTCCGTCCCCTGGCCGAGAGAGACCGGGGCGTGTAGGAGTAAGCTGAGCAGACATAAAAAAACAAACATGGGTTTCATGGACAGACCTCGTAGTCATGAGATGACCGTACCTTCTCGATTTCCCTTACGTTACACGGGACGGCCGGGTTCAGGATTCCTTACTTGCCGTTTCGATAGTTTGCAGGAAGCCGGTTTCATCTTGCAAGACATCGGCGCGAAAGGCTTCCAACCCGGGATTCGATCCCATCGGTTCGGGAAACTGAGCCCGGATGGCCAGGACCCAGTTGGTAACATTATAATGATGGACCAACGGATAGTAAGCATGAGGTTGTAAGACGGCCAAAATATTTGCGGGCTCGTCCGACGAGGCGGGGTAGAGTAGGGGAGTGCAAAAATTGAACAGGTAATTGCCCACGGTCACCATGGCGCCGAAGGGATCGGTGGTCAGGTCCGACAGCAGTTGCTCCATGTGGCCGGCATCGTCGCCGTAGGTTTCGTAATAAAAGCCGAAGCTTTCCAGGGTTTCGTGGATGAAATCGGGTTCCATACCCGCTTGCGCCAGCTTGCCCAGAAGGTAGATATCGGCTGAAGACGCCAGGGTTTCGGCGAACAATACAGCGTGAGGATGTTTGGAGCCCAGGCGGTGGTGGGCGAACTGGTGTAAGCCGAAATGCACGACCTGATCGGTGGTCAGGTCGTCGCCGTCCAGGTACTCGAGACATTCGTCGACCTGCCAACTGAGCAGATTGGCCAGGCGCGCCCGACCGTGACCCGCCTTGAAGGCAACAACCCGCAGGCCCTTGGCGGCCAGAAGATCGTAGCAGTGTTGGAAAAGTTGAATGCCCGCTTTTTCGAAGTCTTTCCGGTCACTGACCTCACAATCGGTAAACAGTGTAGTTTTCATGTGCCTTCCCTTGCCGGTACCTTGTTGCGGATGAGAAAACGGATGGTTACATGATAGGTGAGCGGCCCGAATATAGCGGATTGAAGCAGGGAGCCGAAGAAAAAGGGCCAGAAGATGGCCAGCAGGTATTGACCGTTCAATTCCCAAAACGAGCGGCTGAACATGGTCGTCAGGCCCAATTCGCGCCAGGGGAACATGCGGAAATTTTCAATCGAGGTGATTTGTCCCGAAAGCAGGAGATCCCCCTCGACAATCGCGGCCAGGTGAATGCCCAGCATGGTCCAGGGATTGTGGACCAGCGAACCCAACAGGACCAGGATGGTATTCAGGCGAAAGATCTTGGAGAGGATGAAGACCAGAACGAGATGGAAGCCCAGAAAAGGGCTGAAGGCAATGGCCACCCCTACAGCCAGTGAAACGGCGGTAACGCGCGGCTGGTGAATGCCTTTCAGCAATTCTTTTTTCCAACGTTGTAAAGAAAGATATTTCATCCACTGACAAACCACCGCTAATTAGCCGGACTACGGCGCCACCATTCTACTCCATGTCTTCAACTATACCCTAGAGCTTATCGAAACAATCGCATCATGATTACCATGAAAAAATACTGAGTTGAGATTCATTTTGTTGTAACCTATTGGTAACCAAACCCGGGCGCCGCCGGGTAAATCAGTGTTGGGAGGGCGCATGAAGTTTGCCGGAACCGATAAGTACTATCTGGCTCCTGAGTTGGAAGCCATTGTGAATATGGCGATTGTGATGGAAAAGCCGTTGTTGTTGACCGGTGAACCCGGTACCGGCAAAACCCAGTTGGCCTTCGAAATCAGTCGCGCCCTGGGTATGGATATCGAGATTTTGCGCGCCAAGTCCACCATCAAGGGCGAGGAAGCCTGCTATGTTCAGGACACCGTTCTGCGCCTGAACGACGCGCGTTTCGGCAGCGGCGAGACCGGCCGCGATGTGCAGAACTTCTACGATTACGCCATTTGGGGTCCCATCGGCCGCGCCTTTCGCGCCGACAAGCGCGTGGTCCTGCTGCTGGACGAAATCGACAAAACCGAATCCGATGTCCAGGACAACCTGCTGGACGTTTTGGAGGAAAACCAGTTCGTCATTCGCGAATTGAACCAGATCATCACGGCGCAACAGGCGCCCATCATTGTCATCACCAGTAACGCCAAACGGGAGTTGTCCGACCCCTTCCTGCGCCGTTGCTTCTGCCACCACATCGCCTTTCCCACCAAGCAGGAGATGCGCGAAATCGTGAGCCTGCACTACCGGGAAATCTCGGAAAAGCTGGTGAGGGTAGCGTTGGAGATTTTCTACGAGTTGCGCGGTCGCGGCTTCGAGAAACCGCCGGCCACCGGGGAACTGTTGAACTGGTTGGGGGCCCTGCAACACTCGGGTAAAATGCCCGAGACCGCCGATAACATCCCTTTCGCGGGCATACTCCTCAAACGATCCGGTGACATTCAGGCCTGGCGCCAAAAGGGCCGCAAGAAAGCCAAGACCTCGTCCTGGCATTATTGATCCACAACCCCGAAAAGGAGGGACGCCATGACCGCCGTGGAAGAACTGAGAAGGGGCGACGCACCCGCGGGCCTGCCGTTTGTCGATTTCGTCTATATGCTGCGCGACTTCGGCATTATGACCGGCATGAAGGAAGTACTTGATTTCTTTGAAGGCTTGGAAAAAGGCCTGGCTGGGAACCTGGACGAGTTGTTTCTCTTCGCCCGCCTGGTTTTCGTCAAGAAGCCCGAGCATTTGGACCGCTTCGAGCGCGCCTTTTCGCTGTTCTTCTACGACATCGACCTGCCCCGCGTGGCGGAGGGCGATCCCGAACTGATCCACACCAAGCAATTCCGCGAATGGCTGGAGAAGGCCATGCGCGACGGCACCATTCCCAGGGGCGCCATGTGGAATATGTCGCGGGAAGAACTGATCAAAAAGTTCTGGGAGACGGTCAAGGAACAGATGGAGGGCCATCACGGCGGCAACCGCTGGGTGGGCACCGGCGGCAGTTCGCCGTTCGGTCACTCCGGCATGGCGCAAAAAGGTATTCGGGTCCATGGCCAGGGCGGTAACCGCATGGCCATGAAGGTGGTCGGTGATCGTCGTTATATCGACTACGACTCGGCCAATACCCTGCGCGGTGACAATATCCGCCAGGTGCTGGCCACGCTGAAACGCATGGTGCCGGTGGGCGCCGAGAACGACCTGGACCTGGACGAAACCATTCGCTCCACCTGCAACAACGGCGGCGATATCGACCTGGTATTCAAGCGCCAGGAGCTGGATCGCATCAAACTGGTGCTGCTGATCGATAACGGCGGCACCAGCATGATGCCTTATGTGAATGTTACCCGCCTGCTGTTCTCCAAGGTGAAGGACCGCTTCAAGGACAGCGAGATCTACTATTTCCACAACACCATCTACGACGTGGTCTACAAGGACGCCATGCGCACCAAACCGCTGAAGCTGGACAAACTTCTGGGCTACAACGAGGAAACCCGGGTCTTCATTCTGGGCGACGCCAGCATGGCGCCGGAAGAATTGATGTACAGCTACGGCTCGATCAGTTTCGATTTGGAAGACCGCGTGCCCAGCCTGGAGCGCTTGCAGAACATCGCGGAAAAGTTCAAGTTCTGCGTCTGGCTGAATCCAATCCTCAAAGAGGAGTGGGACCAGACTTACGGCGCCTGGACCCTGAACAAGATACGCGGAGTATTCCATATGGAGGACCTGACCCTGCGCGGCGTTAAAAGCGCGGTAGATTACATGCGCCGCAAGGCAGTCAAATAACCTCGCCGGCCAAACATCTCGAGACCGTTTTCCTGATACATCCCAAGGCATGAAGATAGCCATGGTCCATGCGTACACTTTTCCGGGGCCCCATGACCATGTTGAAGACGCTCCATATTTCTAAGGCGGGACTTGACCTTACTCGTCAAACCCCCTAATCTTGAGGTTCCAATCCCGGGTAGTTTTCTCGATCTTAAGAGGAGTCCTGCTTTGACTGTAAAAAATGTCCTTCTTTTAACACTGGCCTTAACGGCCGTATCATGCAATAAAACCAGAGTGGTCCAGGAATGGACCGAACCGGGTTACCAACCGGAACCGCTGGAGCGCATCCTGGTGATCGGTGTGACGCAAAACATGGAATATAAGCGCATGTTCGAGATCACCATTGCCGAGGCCATCCAAAAACGGGGCGGCAGGGCGATCACCTCCAGCGCGGTCGGCTTGCCGACAACCCTGACCCGTGAGATTGTGGAACGCAAAGTCAAGGAGCGCGATATCGACGCCGTTCTGGTAACCACCCTGATGGATGTCGATGTCAAAACAAGCACGCATTTGGGAGGAACCACGGGTTTGGGCCCTTCGGGCGATCTCTACGCGGTCCAGGAAACCGGTAATGTCCTGATGGTAGGCTCCTGGCTGGAAGAAACCACGCTCAACCAGTTCAAGCTGACCTTGGAGACAAGGCTGTTCACGGCGGAGGACGGCAAATTGGTTTGGAAGGTGTATTCGGAAGTCTTCCAGGAGCGCTACCTGATCGATACGTTGAACACCTTTACCGATGTCATGGTGAGCAGGCTGAACAAACTGGGCGTCTGGTAAGCTTTTTTGCGGTTTAACATGATCCTGCGCCGGCAACCGTGATATATTGCTGCTAATACTATGGGACCATTTTGGATTGCGACCATGTTAGACGCTGAATCCATTGCCTTTCTGAAAATCAAAGAGCACTTCGAAGCATTTGTGCAAGCCGGCACGGAAGGCGGAGCCCGCGTCACTGTCGAATTCCCCGTCGAGAGGCCGGCATGATACAAGCACGGGTTTTTCTGATAGACGATGACGCCTCGGCTCGCAAGGGCTTACAAAAATTGTTGGCAACAGCCGGTTTCCCTCTTGAAGTCTACGATTCCCCCCTGGTTTTCCAGGCTGCCTTTCGCCCCGATTGGCGCGGCTGTATTTTATTGGATTTAAGGATGCCGGGCATGGACGGCATGCAGCTGCAATCGGTCCTGGCAAACCTGAATTGCGACATGCCGATTATCTTCATCTCCGGCAATCCAAGTTTGCAGGAAAGCGTCGATGCCATGAAACGCGGCGCGGTAGATTTCCTACTGAAGCCGGTTGACCCGGAAGTACTGCTCAAAGCGGTGACGGACGCCCTGGAAAAAGACCGCCGCCAAGCCGAAAGAGCGGCGGCTCGCAACGATATTCTGGACCGATCGGCAACCCTCAGTCCGCGAGAGTACGAGGTCATGTTACACGTGGTTCAAGGCGAGTTGAATAAACAGATTGCCTACGACCTGGGGATATCCGAACAAACGGTCAAGATCCATCGCGGAAGAATGATGAAAAAAATGCGGGTCGAATCGGTAGCGGAACTCACCATGTTGACCCTGACGGCGGGCATCAGGAAGGTCGGTCCTCCGAGACCTTAAATAGCTTTCAAAGCGGCGCCGAAAGCCGGACGGATAGCACCATGGTCCAATTGTGACCGGCGTCGCGCCGGCAGGGCAAAATGGACCGGGGGCTTTTTCCTTAAACCGCTCATGGATTATCCTTACTCGGGCAACAATCGGTGTTGCTTGAGAAATCATATTTGCGCTTCAACATAGCGAAGCCTTTGGGGTTTGTCTATAAGACCTTGGTTGCAGGTTCTGATGGGGCCGGGGATGAGGTCGTGAGGGGGATTGCCGCAACTCCCGGAGCCGATGTCGCAGCGAAAGGCAGGTCTCCTTCCCGGGAAGGTAAGCGGAAGGCTCGCGGAATACGGTTCCCTTCCCAAGAGCCGGAATTGTTGCTTTCAAAAACACAACACCTGTCCTGGGAATCGACTCGCCCGGGTCCAAAAAAGCGGTTTTCGGGATGGAATGAAGGCCCCACGATTCGGAGAGGGGGCCTCCAATCCCGAGAACAGACCGATTCGACAAAAGATTTGACAACTTCAGCCCGGTTTCAAGGATTCCGAACGCGGCCGGTTTTGCCCTTCATCGTAAAATACAACCCGAGCTGACGTTTGGTTGGGCGGTTTTCCGGAGAAAAGAGCCGGGTCGGCATCGTCGAGGGGGATCATTTCCGGGAACAGGACCACCCTGCGACCTGAAAAACGGCACCACCCCCGGGAACGGAACCACCTTTGCGATCTTCAGGTGGTTCCATTCCCGGGCGATGGACTTCTCTAGCAGTATCGAAAGAGTCTTTTTTCGGGAAAAGTTGATGATTTTCGGCCGATCGGCCCATTTCACGCCCAAAAAGGATGTATTTAAGCCGATACTACGAAACGATGCGCCCGATCGCCGGGAGGCGAAAGCTTCCTCCGGCCGGTCATGAGCCGGGGCTAAATGCAGCGGAGGCGTTTTCGGCGTAGAACGACCGGTTCTAATCGATACGTTGAATACCTTTACCGATATTGTGGTTACCAGGTTGAACAAACCGGGTATCTGCAAAGCTTTTTTGCGATTTAACATTACTCAGCGGCGGGCAACAGTGATATATTGATTTTTATAAGGTGGGACGAGTTTGGACTGGGGCCATGTTAGACGCTGAATCCATTGCTTTTCTGAGAATCAAAAAGCACTTCGAAGCCTTCATGCAAACCAGCATGGAAGCCATCTTCTGTTATGAGGTCGATCCACCGATACCCTTGGATCAACCCGAAGCGGATGTGATTGATCAGTTCATGGAGCGGAGCGTTATGGTTCTGGCCAACGATGTCTATGGGAAACTTGCCGGCTTTGAGCGTGGATCGGACCTTTTGGGTCTCCCTCTTAACCGAATGATTTCCTTTTCTGACCCCGACAACTATGAATCGGTTCTTGATCTCGTCCGAAACGGATTCCGGGCACGTGACCGGCTCACGGTCGAGGAATATCCGAATGTCGGCAAGATCTACCTCCTCAATAATGCCTACGGGGTTATTGAAGACGACTGTTTGGTGGGCATTTGGGGAACGGCGCGAGATATTACCGCCCAGAAGAAGGCCGAGCAAACGGCCGACGAACAGCGGGAAGTCATCAACCGGATGAACCGTATCGATTCACTTGGGGAAATGGCCGGTTCCATAGCCCACGAGTTGAACCAGCCCTTGACCGGCATCATTTGTAATTCCCATGCGGTGAAATTGATGGGTGAGAAAGGTATCGTTATCCCCGATGAGGTACTCGAAATTATTGACGATATCATAGCCGATGTGAAGCGCGCCGATCAGATTATCGCCAACCTGGGCGCACTTTTCACCGCGACCCCGCCGGATACCATGCCCCTCGACTTGAATATGATCGTCAAGGAGACGTTGGCCCTGATGAACAGCCAGTTGATTACGCATCGCATTACCGCCGATGCGGCGCTCTGTGAGAGGGGGGCTTTCATTCTGGGAAACAAGATCCAATGCCAACAAATCCTGATCAACCTCATCACGAATGCAGTTCATGCCCTGGAAGACCAATCAGGCGAAAAACACCTGACCGTTCGCACCGGTCGCGAAAACAACAGGGTGCTCCTGCAAGTCGAAGACAACGGGCCCGGCTTCTCCCAAAGCCCCATAGAACAAGCTCTGGAGCCCCTGGTTACCTCGCGCCCTGATGGGTCGGGCATGGGGATGGGGCTTTCCATTTGCAGGAACATTGTGGCCGCTCATCGCGGCCTTATTTCCCTTCACAATAGAGATGCAGGCGGCGCCCGCGTCACGGTCAAATTCCTCGCTGAGAAGCCGACCTCATACAAGAACGGATAAAAACCACTTCACGCGCACAAAACCGTGAATTCTCAGGCAAAGAAATCCTTCAACCCCCCCAGCAGCATCTGGGCGCCGATGGTTGCCAGCAACAGTCCGCCGATGCGCGCTAAAACGGAAACCGTGTTGGGTTTTGCCTTCCCGATGATTTCTCCCAGCCAGGCGTAGGAAATGAATGCGACCAGCCCCACGATCAGGACGCACAAGAGGGCGGCGATTACGGATTCAAAGGAATCACCATGAGCCGCAATGGTAATGGTCGTGGTAATGGCCCCGGGACCGGCAATTAGAGGGAGCGTTAGGGGAATCAGGAGGTTATCGTCTTCCTCCGGTCCTTTTGATCGGATGCCCTCGCCTTGTGACTTGCTCACCCCTCCGCCCTGGAGCATTTCCAACCCCATGATCGCAATGAGCAAACCACCGATAACGCGGAAGGCGTCAAGTCGAATACCCATAATATCGAGGAATTGTCGGCCTATGAGGACCGTTGTGCCAAGCACGATCACGGAATAGAGCGCGACCCTGGCAGCAGCCGCGTAACGGTTTCGCGGTGGATCCGCGATTGCCTGGTTGAAAAACAGGATCTTCACCGGGTCGAATACTGAAGTAATGACCAGCATTGAGATGAGCGATTGGATGAAAAATTCGGTATTCATAGATGACGATTCCTGAATTGATGCCCGGTTCTTCTGCATGACACTGAAACACTTCTTGGATCAAGAGGCGAATCGCTACAATCATAACTCACCGATGGATCTTTTTCTATGGGTGCGGGGCTACTTTAAGTTAGAGGCGACTTGATCACGGATCACGGTTTTGTTTCATATGTGTCCTCCCCTTGACAATAGTCGAATATTTGGTTGTAAAAGCCGGATATCGACTTGTTCTATGTCCAGGGCCCGAAATAACCCGGCATTCGACATGCCTCAAATACAACCAGGCCACGCCAAATACTCCTTGTGCACGCAAGCG
>JASJCB010000170.1 GCA_030066195.1 Acidobacteriota bacterium | reverse complement strand
AGCTTGCTTACCGGCACGGCCCGGTTCTGTTCGCGCCGGACAAACAATCCCCGAGGAACAAGTCATTACCAAAAGACCGAAGGCATGCCCGCACGCAAATCCAAACCGCCTTTCAGGCCGGCTGCTTCCCTTCGGTATCCGTACATACGTCGCGTTCTTTTGTGGTCCCTCCGTCGCGAACAAAACCCACCTTGCTCATAAGCAAGGTCATCATTCAGGCCGGCTTTCGGTTCCATACCCGGGTTGAGCCAGGTGGGCCTTGTTCACGCTACTCTGTATCTAACCCGGGCTTTTTGAGAAGTTGTGTATTTGGTTGTCAAAACCGCCGGCAGGGTTGTTCGGCGCAAAAACTGGGAAAATCCCGGCCTGCCGGGCTGCCTGAAATACAACTGAACCACACGATGCGACAGGGGCGCTCCGGCATCCCCTTTATCTTTTTATTTCACCGGTCTTGATTTCCTCTTAGGCGCTCTCTATAATACATGCCCTTGCGGCTTGTCCAGCGAATGAGCCGCCGGCACATGACACGGCTTGGGCAATCGGTCGCGAAGCCTTGTCCCGCAACGTTTTTCTCGGAGGAACCGGTACATGATCAGTGCCCAGAACCTGTCGCTAACCTATGGCAAACGCACCCTTTTCCAAGAGGTCAACATCACCTTCTCGCCCGGCAACTGCTATGGGCTGATCGGGGCCAACGGCGCCGGTAAATCCACTTTCCTCAAGATCTTGTCCGGTGAAATCGACCCCACCGAGGGCAGTGTCCACGCGGAGCCCGGCAAGCGCATCGCCGTCCTGAAGCAGGACCATTTCGCCTATGACGACTTTCCCGTCATGGAAACCGTGATCATGGGTCACGACCGTTTATACGCCTTGATGAAGGAACGCGACGAACTCTACGCCAAGGCCGACTTCAGCGAGGAAGACGGCATGCGCGCCGCCGATATCGAATCCGAACTGGCGGAACTGAACGTTTGGGAAGCCGAATCGGAAGCCGCCATCCTGTTATCCGGCCTGGGTATCCCCGAGAACCTGCACCAGAACAAGGTCAGCGATTTGGAGGGCGGTCAGAAGGTACGCGTGCTGCTGGCCCAGGCGCTGTTCGGCAATCCCGACATCCTGCTGCTGGACGAGCCCACCAACCACCTGGACATCGACACCATCAAATGGCTGGAAGAATTCCTTTACAAATTCGAGAACACGGTGATCGTGGTCTCGCACGACCGCCACTTCCTCAACCAGGTCTGTACCCACATGGCCGACATCGACTACGGCAAGATCACCCTCTACGTGGGCAACTACGATTTCTGGTACCACGCCCGCGAACTGCGCACTCGCCAGGTGCAGGACAGAAACCGCAAGGCCGAGGAAAAAGCGGCTGAACTGAAGGCGTTTATCGCGCGCTTCAGCTCCAACGCCTCCAAGGCGCGCCAGGCGACTTCGCGCAAGAAACTACTGGATAAACTGAACTTTGAAGACCTGCCGGTCAGCTCGCGCAAACCGCCCTATATCGTTTTCAAACCCGAACGGGAATGCGGCAAGAGCATCCTCACCGTGGAGGGTTTGAGTAAAACCATTGACGGCGAGAAGGTGTTGGACAACTTCGACCTGATGATCTCCAAGGGCGACAAAATCGCCTTCGTGGGTCCCAACGAGCCGGCGCGCACCACCCTGTTCCAAATCCTGATCGGAGAGTTGGAACCGGACGCGGGCAGCTTCCAATGGGGGGGCACCATCAAACCCACCTATTTCCCCAAGGACAATGCCGAGTACTTCGCCGGAAGCGAACGCATGATCGACTGGCTGCGGCAATACTCGCCGGACCAGGAGGAGAGTTTCGTGCGCGGGTTCCTGGGCCGCATGCTGTTCTCGGGCGAGGAAGCGCTGAAATCGGTCAACGTGCTCTCGGGCGGCGAGAAGGTGCGCTGCATGCTGTCGCGCATGATGATGTTGGAGGGCAACGCCTTGATTCTGGACGAGCCCACCAACCACCTGGACCTGGAAAGCATCACCGCGGTGAACGACGCCTTGATCAAGTTCAGCGAGATCGTATTGTTTTCCAGCCACGATCACGAGTTCGTCCAGACCCTGGCCAACCGCATCATCGAGATCACGCCCAACGGCGTCATCGACCGCCGCACCAGCTTCGACGAGTACCTGGCCGACGAGTCCATCCGCAACCTGCGCACCGAACTCTACGGCAACAACGCGGCCATTATGAGCTGAGCGGAATACGGGCCGAGCCTTTCGGCACATACTGGAGTGAAAAATGGGTTTCCGAATATTGGGTATCATTGTTTCGGCTTTCTTTTTAATGAACTGTGGGAGCACAAAAAATACTGGAGTCGTAAAGCTTAGAGAAAGTGGTGGAGAGATCCAATTTCTCGAACTTGAAAATATTCGATACATACACGGTTCTTACCAGGATAATCCTGTTACTATTCCAGTTGATGCGCTCACCAAGATTGATTTTCTACCTGGACGTGTTAACCTTCGCTATGGGTTTGGGCCTGCAAAAGTAACCCTTGAAGAGGTTGAGGTAACACGCAAAGATGATGAGAGCAAATTTATCCTTTCACAAGTGTCGTTTACTTTTGAACAAGATCGGAAATCTGACAATCAACTCAGGCTCAAATACGTTGTTCTGAACCCTATTTCCCAGCAGCCGGATCATCAGGAGTTGTTATTAACAGAGATTTCGAGCATTCGGTTTGATTAACACAAACCATCTCAGAGACCTTGACCAGCGGTTGAGGCAATGAAAAGAAAACCAACGAATGAGATTTGTCCCTCATGGTATGGTAGAATGAAGCTTCCTTAGGGGAAAAGCTACGGGCATGAACATAAAGGAGATCGGAATGCAGCACCTTGGTGTGGAACGATGAGAAGAAGCCTGGTTTGGGGCTCTCTCGTGACCGCAACGCTCGCCCTGCTCACCGGTTACCTCCCGGCAGAGAAAACAAGGAGGTCGAACATGCGGGTTCACTATCTGGAGATCGTATGCCGCGATGTAGCAGCACAATGCGCCGCATTAGAACAGGTACACGGGTTGACCTTTGGTCCGCCGGTTGCCGATCTGGGGCAGGCCCGAGTCGCGGAGGCTCCGGACGGAAGTCGGATCGGAGTGCGCGCACCGTTGGCTGAGCACGAACAACCGATCGTCCGCACGTATCTGGAAGTTGACGATATCGCAAAAGCCGTCAAGGAGGCCGAATCAGCCGGTGCCGTGATTGCGTACCCGCCAACCCAACAAGGCGACACGGGTACCTGGGCGATCTACATTCTCGGCGATGTCCAGATGGGCCTGTGGCAGCGATAGTCAGTGTTTACTATAAGACCGCCCGGTATTCTTGGATGAAAATCAGGCCCGTTCGTTTGACGTTGACGTTGACGTTGACGTTGACAGTTTACTCTGCAATGTTTAATATGATAAGTGGGTGACAGTTGTACTTAAATCTCAACCTCATGAAGAGCAGCTTGCCTGATCTAAACGGCCCTTAACCCAACCCATTCACTTTTTTCCAATCACACCACGGGAGGTATGCGATGAAAGTGAAAGCCAAGGTCAAAGCTGGAATGAGCCCCTGGATTCAAAGCCCTTAAGCCAAAATCTTCAATATTCGGGATGGGTCTTGCTAAAGGGAACTGCCCCCTCTCCCGAACAAAAAAGCGATTGTCGGTGCGCGTATACCGAGTGTCTTCCAGTGGGTCTTTCTCCTGGGAGATCCGGCAATTTGCCAAAGATACTTGGTTAGGGGTTTCCCTTATTTCCATAATCGACCCTTAACCCAACCCCTACACTTTTTTCCAATTACACCACGGGAGGTATGCGATGAAAGTGAAAACCAAAGTCAAAGCTGGAGCGAGCCCCTGGATTCAAGGCCCTTAAGCCACAATCTTCAATATCCGGGAGAGTAGGGTCTTGTTAAAGGGAACTGACCCCTCTCCCGAACAAAAAAGCGATTGTCGGTACGCGTATACCGTGTGTCTTCTAATGGGTCGGGATTAAAATCCGGGTTGTTCAGGAACGCACCGCGGTTTGGACCGGCGTTTTGAGCGCCGTGAAAACCGGCGAACTTTCCGCGACCAGGGGCAGGCTGATGGTAAACTGCGTCATCCCGTCCTTCCGATCCATCCGGATATCGCCGCCGTAGCCGTTGACCGCGATTTCATAGCTCATGAACAAACCCAGACCGATATTCCCCGAGTCTGCCTCGCGGGTGGTGAAAAAGGGCGCGAAGATTTTACTGCGGTACGCCTCGGCAATCCCCAGACCGTTGTCACTGATAGTCACCTCGAAGTGATCGCCTCTTAATTCGGCGGCATAAGAGAGGATGGAAATATGCTCCGGCTCGTGTTTTTCCCGGTCGACCAGGGCTTCGTAGGCATTGGTCAGCAGTTGGCCGAACAGAAAGGACAGTTCCTCGGGGTTCCCGGCCATGGGCGGCAGTACCTCGTCGCCGGTTTTGCGAACCTTCAATTGCTTGAGCGTGTGTTTCTTGCTCATGGTCATCATGACCGAGGCTGCCTGGTCCGCGAGGATTTGGGAAAGGTCCAGGGGATGGCGTTCCCCGGTGCGTTTGGAGAAGGAGGAAAACTGAATCATGCGTTCGATGATCTTGCCGGCGCGAAGGCCGTGCTCGTTGATGATACGCGCGCCGTCCTCCAGTTCCTCCAGTTCCTCCTGGATGGACTGCCACTGCACTTCCCCGTCCGGGCGGGTTGCCTGGGCGTGAATCCGTACCCGCAGTTCCTCGACGATTTGCAGGTTGAGGGCGGAGAAATTGTTGATGAAGTTCAAGGGGTTGCGAATTTCATGCGCCACCCCGGCAGTGAGTGTGCCCAACGAGGCCATTTTTTCGCGGAGAACCAACTGGCGTTGTGCGTTCAGGATCTCACTGTTCTTTTCGCGTAGGGTCTCCAGGAAACGGGCCTTGGCCAGCGCGGAAATGGCGTGGGTTCGCAGGCGTCCGAGGCGGCGAATGTCGACCTCGCGATAGGCGTTTCGATCCTTCAGGTTATCGAAGACCAGGAAACCGCGGATCTTGTCGTCCAAGGTCAAGGTCAGGGCCAGGCGGGCTTTTGGAGTGGGAATGGCCTCGACGGGCCTGGGGAAGAAGGTTTCGTCCCCGCAATTGTGAAGGTAGATGCCGGGAGCCAGGGACGGTCGCTCGTCCATGCCTTGCGTCATCATGCCGTAATCCAGGTAATATCCCTCGAGTTGTTGTTCCACGTAACCGTAGAGGGCGCCGAAGCGGAAAGCCTGGTGCCTGGGATCCCAGATCATGATGAAGCCTTTTTCGGTTTCAGGGTAAAGTCCGATGGCCTGTTTCAGCAGCGTATAAAGCAGGCTGTCCAGTTCCAATTCGTTGTTGATGGAGCGAACAATGGCGTCGAAGCGTTCCAATTCCTGGTTCTTTTCTTCCAACCACCGGGTACGCTGCCTGATACGCCGTTCCGTCCGTTGGTGGAGCACCCAGGCCAGGACGCCGAAAAACAAACCCGCAAAACCAAGCACCACAAAGCCCGGCAGCGAATTCCAAAAGAGAGAACGCACCTTGATCGGGGCACTTTGCACGGGTTCGCTCCAGACACCCAATGCGTTGCGCGCTTTGATCTCGAAAGTGTACTGACCCGCCGGCAGGTTGGTATAACGCAGGTAATTGCTGCCGGGAGAGAAGGGCGCCAACCAATCGGAATCGTAACCCCGCAACCTGCAACTGAAGGAAACCTGTTCCTCGTCGATAAAGGAGACGGCCTTGAAATAAAACGTCAGGTCGCGCCCGCTGAGGCCGGTCTTGTCGGGATCGTCCAATAGAAGGTTTCGCCCGCCGGATTCTATGTTGGTGATGGTTACCAGCGGCGCGGAGGACAGGGCGTGATCGTAATGTTCCTGGTAGTGGGAAAGCCCGGCATTGGTTCCGATCCACAGAGAGCCGCGGTTATCGACAATGACCGAGGCCCGGTTGATCTCGTCGCCGGCCAATCCCTCACGAACCGTATAATGGCGAACGCGCTTGCCGTCAAGCTGGTACACGCCGCGATCCGTGCCCACCCAGATTCGTCCCAAAAGGTCTTCGGTCAGGGAATAGACAGGCCGGTCGATCAGGTTTTCCTTCTGGTCTTGAAAAGGGTTGAGCCTGCCGTCCTCCAAACGGAACAAGCCGGCCAGGGTGCCTACCCAAATACGATAGCGACTGTCTTCCAGGACGGTATAGACTTCGTTGGTGCGCGTGTCCGCAAAAACAAACTCGCGCCACTTTTCGTCGAAACTACGGATGCCGCGGCCCGACGTGGCGACGAACAAGGTCCGGCTGGGTCCTTGGACGATGCGGCGGACGGGCGCCTGCTCCAGGTTTCCGGGTGCTCGGCGCACCATTTTATCGCCGCTGATCACGGACAGGCCGTTTTCGCCGCCCACCCAGACCGTGCCGTCTCGACTGTCCATGACCACGCTGTAACAGGCCTCGCGCTCCGTGGTCGACGGGATGATGCGCATATCCAGGTCGGGCGAGATGCGCGCTACCCCGTTCCGCGAGAGCGCGGCCCATGCTTCGCCGTTGCGGCCCGGTTTCAAATCCATGACGCGCATCCCCGTGTCGCGCAGCTCACCGGGTTCGTTCAAAGGTATCCGCTGCTTTTCCTCACCGTCCAGGAAGGTGAACCCGGAATCATGGCCCAACAGTAATTTGCCCGGGGCCGTTTCGAGAACGGCGCTGACCTCGTCTTCCAAGAGCCCCAGCCGCTGATCGTAGTTGGCAAAGCGCATGCTGGGGATGATGGTGACTCCGCGCATACCGGCAAACCAGAGGTTGCTTTCACGGTCCCGGTAGCAGGCGGTCGCGCCGTCATCGACCAGGCCCTGCATGATGCCGAAATGGGTCATGCTCTTAGTCCGGCTTTGGTAATGATAAATCGCCGTGGTATTGCCGCAAAAAACCCCGCCGTCGCCGTCGGGGTAGAGCAGAACGCCGTAACCGCCGGGGTCCAGCGACACCAGTGGGATTTCGGCCAGGTCCCGATAGGTGTTGTTGTGGATGACGCCCAGTCTTCCGGAGCCGAGCACCCAGATGCGCGGGCTCCCGTTTTTATCTTGCGCCGGATCCAAAGCCAGGTCGAAAACCGTCTGGCGATCCTCGGGCAAAAGGTGGTCATAGGAATTGTCGATGCCGTCCGGGGTGAGTACGGTGATCCCGTCATTCATGGCCACGAAGAGCCGGGTACCGTCCGATGCCAGCCCGTTGACCCCGTCGCTTTGCAAGCCCTCGCGTTCTCCGTAATGATGCCAGCGATCGTCGCGGAACAAAAAGAGGCCGATTCCTCTGACCCCTACCGCGGGCACGGTCCGCCCGTTTTCGTAGAGCAGGGCAAAGCTGACCTGTTGTGGGAAGTCGTCTTTCTTGATTGACGGCAGGGATTGCCAGCTCTTGCCGTCGTACCGGTTCACCTCATTGGGAACAATGCCGCCCAGAACCCAGATGTTGCCCTGTCGATCCACGGCCAACTTACGCGCCATGCCCAGGGTGAAACCGTTCCCCAAACTGTGAATTTCCCAGTTTCGGCCGTCGTAGCGCGCAACACCCGCACGGGTTGCGAACCAAATGGAGCCGTCCTCGGTTTGGCAGATATCGTAAACGGTGGATGAAGGCAGACCGTCGGCCTCCGTATAGCCGCGCGACCTGAAGTTCTGAGCCTGGACCGCGCTGCAAAAAGCGATACACACAAGAATGGTGGGGATCTGACGCATTTTCCACTCTTTGCCAATGTTGTGGCTACCGGTCAACCTTGCATAAGCAGGATACACCATACTTGCCTGAAATCCGGCGGATAATTACTTCTATCGGAATGTTTTGTCATGTCTTGAGGCGCGGCGGTGGGAAAACGTCGCTCGAATCAGGGCCGGGCAACGGTTCGGCTGCCGTTGCCCGGCGGTTGCTTTCCAGCGAGGCACGCCTCAGGCCGTCGAGGTATGTTGAGGATGGGTTGCCGGGCGTGCCTCGCTGTTGCAAGTGTCAAGTTGCAACTTGCAAGCTTCAAGCGGCAAGTTGCAAGTGTCAAGGTTCAGGGGCTGCGCCCCTCAGACCCCGCTTGCAATAAGAGATTGAACTCATCTCTTGTCCCCGTATGGCGGGGTCCGGGGCAGCAGCCTCGATCCTTGCAACTTGACACTGGCAACTTGTGTCTTGCAAGTAAAAGCGGCCACCTTTTAGGAAGATGGCCGCCTTCACATGGGGATGTTCTATTTAGTCACAAGCGAAGAAAAGGTAAGGCGTGAAGTAGCCATTGCCCCTGTAATAGCGGCAGGTAGAATAGCCCGGAATACCGGAGTCAATACAACCGGCCAGAGGAAGGCCCTGATAGGTGTCAGGGCAGCAAGCGTCACAATCGGAAGCGGTTGCAGAAACGCTGGTCAATTGCATGACACTCATAGACAGAATCGCGATCATTAATGCGGTAGACAATGATTTTTTAAACAAGGGTACACCTCTAAATGATAAAACCGAAGAATTTGAGAATCCTTGTACGGTGTTTTCTCTAGCTTAGCGCATTCAGCTACTTACGCACTGTGATTTTTTACAAAAAAGCGGTCCCCTTCACCCGGGAGGCGGCCGCCTTTCTCTTTTCTTCCCTTGTCACTTGCAAGTGGCAAGTGGCAAGTGGCAAGGGTCAGGGGCTCCCGCCCCTCAAACCCCGGTTGCAATAGGAAATCGTATACTGGGTTTTGGTCAACATCCCCCGACCGTCGATGAAATCGCCGCCGGATCCGTCTCAGAAGGTGTTACCGCACGCGGCAAAAAGCCCGGCAAGAGCAATCTGGGCGTTACCGGCATCAACGACTACACCGGTTGGTTCGCCGGTGATGAAGACATGAAAGGCGACTACGGCGGTGACGACGGCCCTTGCCCACCCTGGCATGACGCGCTGATCCACCGCTACGTGTTCACCATCTATGCGCTCGACATCGAAGCCCTCGACCTCAGCGGCAGCTTCACGGGCCGGGAAGCTCCGGCTGCGATGGAGGGCCGCATTCCGGGTCACGACGCCTGGACCGGCACCGATACGCTGAACACCCTGCTCACGAGCACTTAGCCTTTATGGACCAATGAAAGATCCAAGGTCGCCGTTCAAGATGCCGCACCTGTGCTTGTATCCCTCTCACTACTCTGCCAACGTCTCCACCTTTTTGAGAGGGAATTGAAGCACGAAGGCGGCGCCCTGGCCGGTGGCTTCGCTTTCCGCCCAGATACGGCCGCCCATCTCCGTCATGGCGTTGGCGCTACCGTGGAGTCCGAATCCATGTCCGTCTCGCTTGGTCGTGAATCCGTAAGTGAAGATGGCTTCCAATTGACCTGGCTCGATCCCGTGGCCCGAATCCGTGATCCTGATGTGGGCGTGGGTCTCGTTCTCTTCGATGAGCACGGTGATTTTCTTTTGGCTTGACCCGGTCATGGCCTCCAGGGCGTTTTTGATCAGGTTGATGAGGATGTGGATCAGCTTGGCCTTGTCGATCCTGACCATTGGTTCGGCCCGGTAATGTTTTTCCACGGTCACCGCCCCGCGCTCCAATGCATTCCGGTAGAGCAGTAGGGCGTCGTCGACCACCCTACACAGCGACAGCTTCTCGGTACGGAACCCGGCCGCGGCATATTGCTGCTGTGCCATGACCACATCCCTGATGGCGTTGACTTTCTTGACAAGCCGGTCGATATTGTCGCCCACCTCACGGTTCTCCTTTTTGAAGAGGCACTCCAGCCTGGTGTAGTATTCGAGTAGGCCTTCGCCTTTCGGATGTTGTCGGAGTATGTCGGTGAATTGATCGCGCAGCAAGCGGTTGGCCGTGGTCAAACCCCGCAACCGGGAGCTGTTGACCACCTCCTGAATGACCTGGCTGGAGGTGCCGATGCTGTTGAGGATATTGCCGACGTTGTGGAGCACGGAGGTGGCGATATTGGCCATGCCGGCCTGGTGCGCTTGATCAACCAACTCTTTTTGCGCCGATTCCAACTCGGCGGTTCGTTCGGCGACCCGTTTTTCCAGGTCCTCGTTGAGCGAACGGACCTGAGCTTCGGCCCGCTTGGCCTCCTCGAAGAGCATGGCATTCTCCAGGGAGACCGCGGCCTGGTGCAGGATGATGTTCAGCGTGGCTACCCGCTCGCTTGTAAAAGCGCCGGGCACCAGTTTATTTTCCAGGTACACCACGCCCAACAAACGGCTTTTCAGTCGAATGGGCAGGCAGAGCGCCGACCTGACGGCATGTTCGTGAAGGTAGGGGTCGTCGTGAAACGGTCCTTTTCCCGCCGCATCCTCCAGCAGCACCTCCTTGCCCGTTCTCAACACGTAACGAACCAGAGTGGTGGGCAGCCGGGGGTTGTCATCCAGCAACAACGCACCTTCCTCGGGGAAAGGCGTCGATGAGATGCCGGCGGTTGCTTCGATATGGTAGCGGCCTTCCCGCTCCAGGATCAGCAGGCCGTGGCGGGCCCCCGCGTTTTCAGTCATGATCTCCATCATCTTGGCCAGTAGTTTGTGCAGGCTGATTTCCGAGGCAATGGCCAGGGAGGACTTCATCACGGAAACGTGGTCCAGGGCGGCCGTCATTTCGGAAGTGTCGGAGGAGCCCGTGCTCGAAGAGGTTGTCACCGAATGGGAAGTGGTGCTCAGGGACATCGGGTCGCCGGAAAGCAGTCCACCTGCCTGGTGAGTGCTTCGTTCGTCTTCAAGACAGCGCTCCAACTCCCAATGATCGAGCTGACGGATACGCTGCCGCAGTGCGGCTGCTTTTCCCTCCGCCCCCCAGAGAGAAAAGAGCCGTAGAGCATCTTTGAAGTAGGCCGCGGCCGCTTTGAAACGGCCTCTACCCAGATAAAACCCGGCCGCCAGTTCATGGGCCAGCGCCTCATCGCCCGGGAAGCCGGTCCGGCGGGCTCCCTCGATGGCTTCGTCGTAGCGTTCGGCCGCCCGGTGGTGACGACCCTGTAGCCGCGCCAACTCGGCTTCCATCAACCGTTGCTGGTGCAGGAAATTATCCGGGCAGTTTTTCGCCCAATGTTTCATCTGCCGGTACCCGGTTTTGAGGCGGCGCCTCAACTTCCGGCTCATACCGGGCATGTCGCGCCCGGCCAGAGCGGCACAGTTGAGAAACGCGTAGAAACACAACTCGGCCAGGAAGACCGTGCCCGCCGCCGAGTCGATGCCCCGGTCCGCCTGTTCCATGTGGTGATAACCCTTTTGGAGCTCGCCGTAGAGAAAACACAAGCGCAGTTTGGTTAAATGGTATGTAAAAAAGGCCAGGCCGGCTTGGGAGGAAGCCACGCGGTTGGCAAGATCTTCCTCCCTAACGGGTCCACGAGACAGGGAAAGATGTCCTTCCGTCAAGCCGCTAAGGTTCAGATTGAAATGGTGGAACACCAACCCGAAATCCATTCCCTCCGGAAAACTCGTTTCTTGGATAAGGGCCAGGTAGTCTTCGCCTTCTTCCACAAGGGACGCCAGATCTCGGGTGGGTTGCATGTGGATCAAGGAAGCCGAAATGTAAGCCACAAAGATCAAATCTCCCGATTGCCGGGCGGCCTCCAAACCCTGCTTCATAATAGGCGCGAGTTCCCGCCAATGCCGATTCCAACCCAAAACGAAGATAGCGTTTAATTGGCATACCCGGGCCCTGGCTTGCGGCTCCTCGAACCGGTCGCAGAGTTCGAGCGCCAGCCGGCCGAAGGCCGCGTTTTCCCCAACTTGACCATTGATGGCCAGGAACACCGCGTATTCTATGAACGCAAAGGCAGAAAAAGGACCGATACCCTGCTGCAACGAACTCTCGATCATCGCCAGTTGAAAGAGTTGCAACAGGTTTTTGCGTCCACTCAGATAAGCCGGTGTGGAAAGGTGCATGAGAAGCTGGAGGCTCATATCGGCCTTGGGATCGGAACTCAAGGGACCATGGGCCAGGCCTTCGAGGGATTTTCCCTTCCACCATCGTCGAATCCGTCGTGCCCGCCGTCGAATCGCCATTTTTCCCGGATCTCCAGGTAATCGGATACCGAGCAGCTTCAAGCCGAGAAAACCGGCCGCGAGGGCTTCCTCCAGATCGCCCGCGTTGACACATTGCTTGACGCGCATCAGGTAGACACCCGCTTTTTCCAAATCGGAGCGGGCATGTTCCAAAAGCATGCCAATCAACGATTCCGCCAGGGAAAGCCGCCCGCAATGGTAGGCGTGTAAGCAGCGGTGGCGAACCGCGGCCAAAGCCAACTCGTAATGATGATCCCAGGCGTCTTCGGGTAACAGGTCCACCGCAATGGAACAGTAATCCAGGGCTTGTTGATAGGCCGATGATGCCGCGGCCTTTCTTCCCGCCGCCAGGTTCAGGCGGCTCAGTTCAAGGATCTCCCCGGAATCTTTCAGCAGCCCTTTGGCCACATTGAGATGTCCCACGATCTCAAAAAGCCGCGGCTGTTCTTCTGCCGGGAGCGTGGAGTCCAACATCAACTGTCCCAGGCGATAGTGGATTTTTTCTTGGTGGTCGGCATCGATCAATGAAGCGGCCGCTTCCCGAACGCGATCATGCTGAAAGCGAAAATGAACCGCGACATCCGCAAGGGCCCCCGCGGGAAGGGATTCCCCGGGACGGTAGAGCCGTTCGTGATGGTCGAGCGGCACCACGATGTTTCCCTGCAGGGCGTCCCAAAGCCCCGTTAAGGTTTGCTCTCTTGTCTGATCGGCGACGGCGGCCAGGGTTGTCAGATCGAAGTGCTCGCCGATACAGGAGGCCAAGGCCAGCAAGTGCTGGAGCGCGGGGGAGAGATCTTGCAAACGCGCCACCAGAAAGAAGACCACATTGGCGCTGACTTCCAGGCTGCCGGTTTGCTCACGATCCCATTGCCATTGTTTCTTTTCGTAATTGAAGAAAACATGTCCGTCCGCGTGTAGCTTTTTAAGGAGTTCGACGGCAAAAAAAGGATTGCCCCCGGTTTTTTGGAACAGGGTGTCCGCCAGAGCCCTTGTATCGGGGAAACCGCTGCCAAGCGTGTCGCCGGCAAGTTGGGTCAAATGTTCTGCCTGGATGGGTTTCAGGCTTAATTCCCGCGGAGGCCGGCCCTGCGCTTTCAACGCGTCAACCACTCTCCTCAGCGGGTGGGTTGTGCCGACCTCGTTGTCCCGAAAGGCGCCGATCAGGAGCAAATGCCCTTTGATTCGACCCGACATCAGCATGCCGATCAGGTCGAGCGAGGCGGTGTCGGCCCATTGCAAATCGTCAAGGAACAAGACCAGGGGATGGTCGGCATCGGCAAAAAGCGAAACGAATTGACGCAAGGCCAGCTCAAAGCGGTTGCGCGTTTCGACCGAACCCAACTCCGGGAGATGGTCGACCTGGCCAAGCCAGCTCTCCAGTTCCGGCACCAACTCCAGGATGATCCGGCTATTGGCGCCCAACTTTTCCTGCATGGCCTGTTTCCAAGCGCGGACGGCCCGGTCGTCTTCGCTCAAGATCTGCCGGGTCAGGCTTCGGAAAGCCTCGGCCACCGCGCTATAGGCCATGCTTCGATTGAGTTCGTCGAACTTGCCGGAAGCGAAATAGCCGCGTCTTCCGGTAAGCGGCTTTTGGATCTCGTTGACCAGTGCGCTTTTGCCTACCCCGGCCTGGCCGAAAATCAGCAGCATTTCCGTATTGCCCGCGGCTGCCTTATCGAAGGCTTCCAGTAGGGCGTCTCGTTCCTTGTCCCGTCCGTAGAGCTTATCGGGAATCATGAAGCGATCGCAGACGTCTTGTTCCCCAAGGGTCAAAGGCGAGGCGGCGCCGCTCTCGTGCGCCTCCAGACATACCCTCAGATCGGCTTCAAGACCGTCCGCGCTCTGGTAGCGATCACCGGGGTCCTTGGCCACCAGCTTGAGGACCATCGCCGAGACCGCTCGTGCCACGGGCTCATCCAAATCCAGAGGCGCCCGGGGCACCCGGGCCAGGTGCCAATGCACCAGTTCCATGGGGTCGTTCGATTGAAAACAGGGCAAGCCGGTCAACAATTGGTAAAAGGTCATGCCCAGCGAATAGAAATCGCTGCGGTAATCCAGCGGCCGGTTCATGCGCCCGGTTTGTTCGGGGGACATGAAGGCCAGGGTGCCGCCCAGCGCATGGGGGCTCACGGCCTGCTGGGATTCCCGGGCGAATGGTGAAGAAAGGCCGAAGTCGATCCACTTGACCGTTTCGCCTTTAATAATGATATTGCCGGGTTTGATGTCCTTGTGGATCACGTGCCCGCGGTGGATGATCCCCAACCCTGCCGCCAACTGGATGGCAATCTTGAGAAAGGTGCTCAGGTCCATACCACCCGGCGGCGTCTTCTGTCCCAGGTCAACCCCGCCGAAGTCTTCCACCACAATGGCCAGGCCGCCCCGAAACGGGATCAGTTCGTGGTAACGCGCAATCCACTGGTCTTGGAAACGGCTGCCGATTTCGAATTCCCGCCGCACCTGGCTCAGCTTGCCCGGCACATGGGCATCGCCGGCCGGCGTTTTGATTATGACCGGCAAGCCGTCCCGAACTCTCCTTGCCCGAAAGATCAGGGAACGGCGACTTTCATGCTGTCTGGCAATGATTTCATAACCGGAGTATTGCGACATGGTCCTCACTTTCGATACCCCTACGGCGGCTGGGCTTCGAAAATCCGTGCTTCCAAGAAAACACTGAACACACTCATCGACCGAAAAACCATCTGGCTTGACCAAATCGCAATCGGGAAATATCAGCTCTCGTGAAGGACGCATCATTTCGAGGCGAGAGAGCGCAGCCAATAGCTTACCGTTGGCGGTTTGCCTGCCTGTTCCCATGATGGGGGTGGGTTTTTATACGGGATACCGGGGTAGGTCCAACGTCAGGCTTCGGCCGGCTCAGCGTCAGGTTGGGGTGTATGGTGCTATTTTCTCATGTCCTGCGATGAGGGTCTAGACTCAAACCGGACACCTTGGACTCGCTTCCACGAGCGAACAGCAAAAAGGGTTCCCTCAATCGGGAACCCTTTGGTAGTCAACACCTTTCCTCCTTTTTCATTTCTGGAGGCGTGTTATGCTATGCAAGTTGAAGCTTGCAACTGCCGCCTTGACGCGTTTTTCAAGAAGTTGCTCGCCGAGGCGGCTAGCGTCCCTCTTCAGGTTCCTCCTCCGGCGTCGCGTCCTCCTGGAAGGGCGGTACGGTGAGCGACGTGTTGACCAGGGTGGAATGCTCCAGATAGTCGGTCATGCCGGTGTTGGGGATCACCCAATCGGGGCGCGGCTCGGGTAGCAGGTCCTCGGGCAGTTCCGGTATGATGCTGATCGCGCGAAGCTTGAAGGGTTTGGATTTGGCAACACGGCAGGAGAACTCGAAACCTTCGGGGCCGACACCCAGGTATTGCACCATGGTGAAACCGGAGCCCATCGGTTTGCCTTCCAACTCGGCCCGGTTGAAGTCGCCCTCAGGCATGAGGATAATACCGAATGCGCCCTCAGGAGGTGTGACGCGGACGCGGATTTCGCGGCGGCGGCGTTTGGACTCTTGCGACACCAACTCGATGGTAGCGCCCGGCACGTCCGAAGCGGGCGCCGGCGCCTGGAGTATCTTCTCTTCAGATTCGGGGAAGATCAGCGGCAGGGGTTCGCGCTTGCGGTCCTTTTGGAAGAGCGGGCCGTTCCATTGACCCAATTTGAGGACGGTCGACGCCCACAGGTGGGTTCCGCTGTCGCGGTCGGCTACGTACATCAGGCTTTCCCGGAGCGGTGCCGCGGCGCTATAGCTTGAATTCATCACGTTCAGCGAAAGCAGGGTCACAAAACCAACCAGCGCAAGCCCGCGCGGGAACCATTTGAAGAGGTTCTCGGGCAGGGACCACAGCAGCGGCGCCAACAACAGCAAGACCAGGAGACCGCAGAGCAATCCGCTGAGAATGGCGGGAATGGGAACCGTCGGCGCATAGGGCAAAGTCAGGTAGAGCAAGGAAACCAGGGGAAGGTACACCAACATGCAGGGGATGCCGAAGACGGCGCGTAACAACGCCTTGCGCGGTTCGTCTTCCTCTTTGCCGCTGATCGTGATCACCACGCCGATCAGCATGAACAGTAAAGGCAGCACAAACAGGTAACTGCCGCCGGCCATGGAGGTAGAAACCAGGAAACCCAGGACCAGCCAAAGCAACAGGCCGCCCATGGCCAGATTCTCCACCTTGATTTTCTTGCGGAACCAACCGGCAAGCATCAGCATCAGCGCGGAGCAGGAAAACAGGTAACCGTAGAAATACCCATTGGTTCGATAGGGATGGCCGGCCAGCGGGTCCATATTGGGCGTACCGAAGGCGGTGAACAACTTCCAAAGAAAAACAGCGAACAGAATGCCGGCCACCAGAAGTAGGATGTCCAGGAAAAATCCGGCGATGAAACCCTTGATGGTGAGATTACCGGCGCGGAAACCCAGCACCAAGGCGGCAATAAACAGCACTACGGAGAACCCGAGCAGAGGCATGACCAAACCGGGCGAGTAGGAGATCAAGCCGAAGAACGGCATCGTGAAGTGAATGAGGTCGCCCTCGGACTCCCTGTTAACCGAGACATTGCCGAAATGTTTGACCATCTGCAACATCAAGTCGCCCTGGTGTTGCAGGGTGCCCTTGCCCAGGTTGGCAGGGGTGTCGCCGCCCGCGTGGTAATAGTTGGGTCCGCCCAGGAAGGCGAAGTTGAGTCCCTGCACGCCGTCCAATTCCATAAGGACGGTGAAGTCGGTGGCGTTGGGCATGCGCTTGTAGATTTCGTCGGAAAAGGAGGTGCTCACGGGAGACGATGCCGCGGCGGCAAACTCATCGATGATCCAACTGTTGTCCCCGTTGGTTTCGAACATAACCACCGGACCATTATTGCCGCGGCCTTCCCAGTTGACTACCAGATCGACCTCTTGCGCCCAGGGATGTTCTTCTGTGAATTGACGGGCGCCGATGAGGCCGTATTCCTCGTTGTCGGAACAGAGAAAAATGACGTCGTTTTTCAGGGGGTCACCGGCCTTGACGGCGCGAATAGTCTCCAACATAGCGGCCACCGCCGCACTGTTATCGCCGGCGCCGGCGGTTTTGGCGCGTGTATCGTAGTGCGCCATGACCAGAAGGGTCTCCTGGGAGGAGGTACCCTTCAATCTGGCCATGATGTTGCGGTTGGGGGTTGCGAACCTTGTTTCCTCCGCGCTGTAGGTGAACAGGGAGCTTTGTTCTTGTACTTCCAGACCCAGGCTGTTGAATTGATCGACCAGATAATCGGCCACGCGCTTATGGGCGGGCGTGCCGCCGGGGTGGGGTTCGCTCGCGATTATTTCCAGGTGTTTCATGGCGCGAGCCGCACTGAAGACGTCCTCGGGCGCATTTTCACCCTTGGGTGACGGTCTGCCGTCAAAATATAAACCGATAAAGGCAAACAGCACGATCACCAGAAGACCGGCTGTGCCCGGTCCGCGTAACTTGTCAAGTTCCATGGCTAGTCAAACCCTCTCGCCATGGCGCGCCACGCCACCGGTTCACCTTGGCAGAGGTGAGGGTCTTTTACATGGGACCTTTGTCGGGGGTGAGCGGACATGGCAATTAATTGTGCACGGCGGGACACCGGGGGCGGCGCACCGATGATCTCAACCATAGCCTATTTCCGTGGAAAAGAAAACGATTCATCCCGGTTGGTTCCGGTTGGGTTGGATTATAAGACCTGGAACATCCAGGGCTGAAACCGGCTCCTTTGAAGAGCATCGAACCCCTCCGGGCCAAAAGCGCCGTATGGTGGGATTTGAAGGAAGGACCGGTCGGTGACCGGTCCGGTGTGCTATCGGAGAACAGATCAGCAGATACAGATGACGTACTGATTTGTCACTCCATCCATGGATGACCTATAATGGGGCGGCCGGTTTCCGGCTGATTCGTGGCGGGCAGGGTCTGGTCATTTGCATGCATCTTTGAAAACCGTATTCCATAATTTCTCGGCCCTTTCCGCTATTCAGGTTGCCAACTATGTCTTTCCGCTGGTGACCGTGCCCTACCTGGGTCGTGTGCTGGGCGCCGAAAAGTTCGGCTTGATTGCCTTTGCCCAGTCGTTCGTGCTGTTTTTTGCCATTGTGACCCGTTACGGCTTCAACCTGTCGGCCACACGCCGAATCTCCATCGACCGCGAGGACCCGATCAAGTTGGGCCGGACGTACTGCGAGGTCATCGCCGTCAAGCTATGGCTGACCCTGCTGTTGTTTGCCGGTTTCGCCGCTCTGATCTATCTGGTCCCGCGTTTTCGCAACGAGCCGGCCTTATATCTGCTGTCATACGGCTTCGTTCTGGGCGACGCCCTGTTTCCCATCTGGTTCTTTCAAGGCATGGAGCGCATGAAACCCATGGCCCTGTTCAACCTGGTTTCCCAGGCCGTGTTTACGGCGGGCGTCTTTATCCTGGTTCGCGAGCGGGGCGATTATCTGTGGGTAGCGGTGTTGCATTCGACCGGCTTCATCGTTTCCGGGGTGGTCGCCCAGATCTACCTGTTGCGGACCTTTTCCTTTCCCAAACATTGGCCCGGTCCGCGCGCCCTGGTCGCCCAACTAAAGGACGGTTGGCATTTTTTTGTCTCGTCCGTGGCTCTGAACCTGTTTACCGGGGCCAATACCTTTCTGTTGGGGCTGTTGACCAACGACCTGGTCGTCGGCTATTTTTCCGGCGCCGAGAAGATCATCCGGGCGGTGCTCGGGCTGCTGAGCCCCCTGGTGCAGGCCGTCTATCCGCGTATTTCCAAACTGGCCTCGGAAGCCTACGCGGAGGGTCATCGCCTGTTCCTCTTCTTCCGACGAGTGATGATCGGTTTCACCGGATTGCTGTCGTTGGGCACCGCTTTGACGGCGCATTGGGCGGTAGCCCTCCTGTTGGGGCCCGGGTTCGAGGAAAGTATCATCGTTTTGCAAGTGTTGTCGCCGTTGCCCGTTCTGGTGGGTATTGCCACCGCGTATACCAATTTGTTTCTGGTCGGTTTCGGCTACTCGCGCATCTGGTCGCGGATTATCGTGTTCACAAGTTTGGTCAGTATGGCGGGTGTATTCCTTTTCGTGAAGGTGTTGGAGATGGATGCCGTCGGCGTTGCCGTCAATATGCTATTGACCGAATGCCTGGTGATCGGCCTTTCCTATCGGCAGTACCGCATCATCCATAAGCGGCGGAGTGTGTAGATGCGTTCCGTCATTCTCATCAATTTCTGGGATAAGGGCGGCATGCGCCATTACGCCGATGCGGTGGCCGGCGCTTTGGGCGAGCGGGTTCGGGTTCACTACATCGCCAATTACGTCCCCGAGGATCGGCCGTCGGTCATCGCTCATCGGGTCCCCCTTCATCGGACGATGCTCCATCCGGGGAATTTGCTCACGGTTTTTCGTTTGGTGCGGTTGCTATTGCGGCTACCCGGTCCGGTTTACATGACCAGCGATCACCCCGTGTTGGTCTTGCTCTATCCGCTGCTGGCTTTTCGTCGCACCGTGCTGGTGATTCACGATGCGCAGAGTCACCAGGGGGAGCGCCCCGCCAAGGTCTGGTTCCACCGGTTGCACCTGAATCTGTTCGCCGCCGTGTTGCGTCGCTTCGTGGTGCATTCACAGCGCATTGCCGGCCAGCTACCGTGGATGATCAGGAGACGGAATCCGGCCGTGATTCCCCATCTTACCTATCGCCCGAAGGAAACGCTCGGCAACGCGCCGCCCGTGGGCGAAGGCCCCTTTCGCCTGTTGTTCTTCGGTCGGATTCTGGCATACAAGGGGCTGGATACCCTGCACCGCGCCATGGCGATACTGCCCGAAAGCGAGTTCCACCTGACCGTGGCGGGCGAGGGCGTGATCTCGAGCGTTTATGCCGGCAGTAATCAGACCGTTATCGATCGCTTTATCGCCGACGAGGAAATGTATCGACTGTTTGCCGAATGTCACGCGGTGGTGTTGCCCTACAAGGCGGCTTCTCAGAGCGGGGTGGCCTACATGGCGCTTGCGCACGGCAAGCCGGTCATTTCTACCCGTGTCGGCGCCATTCCCGAGGTGATTCACCATCAACACAACGGCTACCTGGTTCCGCCGGACGATCCGCAAGCCCTGGCTCTTGCCATCGCCGGGGCAGCCGATCCGCGAACCTATGCGTCCCTGTGCGACCATGTGATGCAGGAAACACGGGACAACCGGGCGTTGGTCATTCGCCGCATCATCGAGGTGTGCTTTGATTGAAAACCCCGTGGTCTCGGTGATTCTGCCGGTCTACAACTGCCGGGAATACGTGGGCGCCGCCGTTCGGTCCATCCTGGATCAGACCTTTCCGAATTTCGAGTTGCTGGTGATCGACGACGGCTCGGACAGGGAAACCGAGCTTTTTCTCCGCGAATCGCTGCCGGAAGATGAACGCCTGGTGCTGTTGCGCAATCACACCAACCTCGGCTTGATCGCCACCCTGAACCGCGGCCTGGAGACAGCTCGCGGTCGCTATATCGCCCGCATGGATGCCGACGACATTGCCTATCCCGATCGGCTGGCCTTGCAGGTATCGGTTTTGGAGGAGAATCCCGATCTATTCCTGGTAGGCGGTTCTTTCTATTATATCGATGCCGAGGGCCGACGCCTGGGCACGCAAAGCCGGGCCTACTCGCCTGAACAGACAGCGCGCTACCTTTTGAAGAGCGGCATCGTGCATCATCCCACGGTTTTGTTCCGAAACCAGGGTGACTACCGCTACCGGGAAAAGGCCCTGTACTGTGAGGATCGCGACCTGTGGCTGCGCATGATCTCCGACGGTCGCAAGCTTTGCGTCCTGAAGGACATCGTCTTGGACTACCGCGTCCACCCCGGCTCGATCAGCGCCCGCAAATATGCGCGGCAGGCGGCCTTTGTCGATCAGGTCACGGCCTGGCATCGCGAACGCCTGAAGCACGGGCATGACAGCTATGACCGTTTCGATCCCCAACCTATCCTGGCGATGGAAACCCACTCGGAACAGTATCTTGAAGTTTTGGAGATGAAGATCCTGTTCAAATCCGGCAGGGAGCGGCAGCGGTTGCGTGCTAAGATCAGACGCTTTTGGCGGATTCGCGGTTTCGGCGCCTGGAAGCCGGCCTGGGTCATCTATCCCCTCAGTTTCCTGCCCGCGCCGATCGAGCGGGTATTGGTTCGATGGATTGTTCGCGCCTATGAATGAAAAGATCTGCTTCCTGATCATGGCTCACGACCGGTTCGACCAGTTGACCCGGTTGCTGCGAGCCTTGCAGCATCCCGGTTTCGACCTCTATGTTCACGTGGACGCCAAGGCCGGTCCTGTCCCTGTCGACCCGGCCCTGGCCATGGTCTTAGAGCAACCGGAGGTGGTCAATTGGGGCGGATACTCCATGGTTACGGCTTCTTTGAAGCTATTGCAAACCGCCGTGGCAGGCGGTACGCCATACCGCTATTTCCTCTTGATCAGCGGAACCGATTACCCCATTCGGGGCAATGACGAAATCTACCGTTTCCTGTGTGCGTCGGAAAACCAATACATGCATTCCTTCAGCAATGAGGACCCCTTCTGGCACAATCGTTATCGCAAATTCCATTTCATGGACATGCATCCCTGGCCGCGTCGCCTGATCCACATGGTAGGTTTCCGTATTCAAGGGCGATTGTTTCCCTACCGCAAGTTACCGCTGCCGCTGACCGTGCACTTCGGCTCCGGGTGGTGGACCCTGACGCATGATGCCGTCCGGTACATCCTGCGCTTTGTGAATGAGAATCCCGCTTATGCCGAATTCTTCCGCTACAGCCACGCCGCCGATGAAATGTTCTTTCAGACCATTCTGG
>JASJCB010000038.1 GCA_030066195.1 Acidobacteriota bacterium | reverse complement strand
ACCGGCAAACAAGAAGAACCCACGACCGACGAGGCGCCGACAACAGCCCCGGCGGAACGACCTTCCGAAGCGGAGCCGACCCGGGAGGATCATCCCCCCGAAGGCGCGGTGGAACCAACCCGGGAGGATGATATCCCTGAAAACGCGATGGAACCGAACCTTGAACCCGCCGGAGCGGCGCCGCAACGACACGTGCGCCTCGATCGCCCCGGGGAGGCGTCGAGAGCCGGAAACCCGACCGTAATCACGAGATCCATGGTTGAGGCAACCTGGCCCCGACAGGCCTCGCCGGGATAAAAACGGTGGATTAACGCCCCGGGATCAACCAATCAACACGCGACATTGCGGCTTTCGCTTGCAATCAATTATGCGAACTATGTTAGAATCCCGTGATTTGGAAATAACTCCGTGCCCTTGTTTCCCGTATAAATTGTTGGGGAGGAATGGGAGCTAGATGAGAAACTATCGCAACGGTATCCAATTTTTAGGCTTGCTCCTGGTGTCCAGCCTTACTTTACAAGGCTTTACGGACGAGGAATACAGCCCGGCCCGCCTTCAGGAGATACTTGACAAGGAAGGTTTTAAAGAGGCGGTTGACTATGCCGAAGATGCCGAGGCCGAGTACATGCGCGCCCAATTGTTCGGGATTTTGCTGAAAAAAGCGCAAACTGCCAAGCATCTCCGTATTTTGGTCGACCAGGTGGACGAATTGGAAGCCGACCATCGTCGCGCTGAACTGATGGAAGGCATCCTGAACCACCGGGCGGCCGATGAAAAGGTGCGCCGCGATGTCATCGATGAGTTGGACAAAATCGAAAACCAGGCCCGGCGCACCAAGCTACTGGGCATGATCGCCCGTTACGAAGAAGAGAAAAACCTCGATGAATTGCTGAAGGCTGTCAAAGACCTGGAAAACGGCAGCTTTGCCGCCGAACTGTACGGCAAGATCATCCGGGCCCACTCCGCCGAATTGTTGATGAAGGCGGACGTGCTGGATAACCTGGAAGATCTCAACGGCGAGCACTTCCGCTTCGACCTGGTGCGCAAACTGTTGGATAAGGACGACCTTACCTCCCGCCACGTACGCGAAATCGTTGAAGAGGCCGCCGATATTCTGGGCTCCGACCATTTCAAGGCCGAATTGCTGCTCCCCCTGGTGGAACGTTATCGGGAAGAAGAGACCCTGGCCGAGGTCATTGAAACGGCCGAGGAAATTGCCGGCGCCACCACGCGCGCCGCGGTCCTGGTAAAAGCGGCACAGGTTTCACCGCCCAGCAAATCCATGACCGTACGCATCCTCAGCGCTACCGAGGACATCGACAGCGAATCTCAAGCCTGCCTGGTGGTCAAGACCTTGATCGAGAAAGACAGCCAGGACCAGGAAAATGTCTCGGTGATCATAGAACGACTGCCCGACATGGTGCGCTCCGATTACAACCGCGGCGGTCTCATGATCCGCGCCCTGCGCCACGCCGAGGTAGACAAAGCCTTTTTCGATACGCTGGACTCGCTGGATTCGCAGCACGAAAAGACCAAGGTTCTAATGCGCCTGCTTGACAGGAAGGATTTGAACGAGGAACAATTGGAGAAGATTATCGAGGCCGCTACGGCCTTGTCGTCCGATGGAGCCAAATTCAAAATCCTTCATGCCCTGGCTATGAAGCATGAGCTTCCGGTTTCCCTGGAACTCGCCTTCGAAGAGGCTGTCGCCGGCTTGGGCAAAGAACACTACCGTCAGGAAATCGAAAGAGCACTCGATCATTGATCCCCAACACATCAGACCCAGCCGGCCCTGAATTGGTGGGCTTCGGCCCTAAGGTCTCCCTGTGTCTGCTTCTATTCACGGTGTTCGCCTGCCCGGTTTTCTCCTTTGCGCGCATCGCGGAAGGGAACCCCTCCGCCCGATTCGTGCGTCTGGATGCAGAGGACGAGGGACCCGGCAGTACCGTCAACGACATCATTCAGGACCGCCACGGCTTCTTGTGGTTTGCCACCCGAGAGGGTTTGTTCCGCTACGACGGTTACCGCTTCACTCCTTACAAAGCCAACCCGGAAGATCCACGCGCCCTCAGTGATCGGCCCTACGCCCTGGCCGAGGATCGCAACGGCATGATCTGGGTGGGCACCTTCCGCGGCGGCGTCTGCCGACTGGACCCGCGCACCGGCCTGTTCACCGTTTACAAGCGCAACAATGAAAACCCGCGCTCGCTGGGCCAGGACCGTATCTACGATATTCTGGAAGACAGTAAGGGCCGTATTTGGGTGGCCACCTACGGCGGCGGCTTGAACCGCTATGTACCGGAAACCGATGATTGGGAAATCTACCGTACCGCCTCCCATCCCGGCGAGGCCGCCGATAAAGGCGCATTGGCCAGTAACCGCATCCGCTGCCTGGCCGAGGGTCCGGACGGTTCCATTTGGATCGGCACTTTTCGTTCCGGCTTGGATCGGCTGGACCCCGAAACCGGCCGCTTTACCCATTACGAGCAGGGCAAGAGCGGCCTGTCCTACAACACCATCCTGTCGCTGCACGTGACCGGCGACGGCGTCCTTTGGGTGGGCACCCAGCGCGGGCTCAATCGTTACCTGCCCGAAACCGACAGCTTTTTGCGGTTTCTCGCTGACGAAACCCAACCCGACACGTTGAGCAACGGCGAGATTCGTTCCCTCCACGGCGATCGGGACGGCGCCCTGTGGATCGGCACGGCCTTCGGCTTGAACCTGTTGAGACCCGACGCTGACGGTTTCATCACCTACGAACACGACGAGCGTGATCTGAATAGTTTGAGCGGGAACCACATCTCCGCGCTGTTCGAAGACGAAGGCGGCGTGATTTGGGTGGGCACGCGCGGCAAGGGCATCAACAAGTACATTCCTTCCGGCAACCGCTGGCAGCACTTCCGGCCCGCCGAAAACAACCGGGAAAGCAATTCGATCAAATCCATGCTGCAAACGGCCGACGGCACCCTCTGGATCGGCCTGTTCGACGGCGGTCTGCTCGGTTTCCGCACCGACGGCTTGAAAGCGGTCTACCGCAATGAACCGAACAACCCGCAAAGCCTGAGCGAGGATACGGTCAATGCCATGGTAGTCGACGATTCAGGTCGTATCTGGCTGGGCACCAACGAGAGCCTTGACCTGTTCGACCCGACCGAGGGCACATTCCAACATTACCGCAACGATCCCGAGAACCCCAACACGCCGATCAGCAATGAAATTCGCGCCCTGTTGTTGGACGGCGCGGGCAATCTCTGGGTGGGCGGCAATACCGGCTTGGACCGTCTCGATCTGCAAACCGGAAACTTTCAACACTTCCCGCCCACGCCGGGACGGGAAGGCGCCCTGGGTTACGGTAATATCTCCGCCTTGCTTCAGGACGACCGCGACCGTATCTGGGTGGGCACCAGCCGCGGCGGGCTGTATATCTACGATCCCGTCAGCGGATTGTTCCAAGCCCGCGGGCACGACCGCGCCGATGTGAACTCCTTGCCGGACAACCGCATCGAGGCGCTGCACCGGGACGCGGCGGGTCGGATCTGGGTGGGTACCGACAGGGGCCTGGCCTTGTACCGTGAAGCAACCGACGACTTTGAGCGCCTGGGTTCCAAGGACGGTTTGGAGGGCTTGAAGATCCTGGCCATTTTGCACGACAGCGACGACAACCTGTGGTTCAGCACGGATAAAGGCATCTCGCGCTACAATCTCGAGCGGGAGCACTGCGACAACTACCGCTTCAGAGACGACCACCGCTACAACGAATTCAACCAGGGCGCGGCGGTTCGCGGCAACGACGGCCGACTGTACTTCGGCGGCATCAACGGTTACCACGTCTTCGATCCTCGCTTTACCGAAGAGAACAGCGCTCCCAAGGTGGTGCTCACCGATTTCCTGCTGCTCAACAAGTCGGTCGCCGTCACCACCGAGGAAAACCCCACCCCCTTGAACCGGCCCATTTACGAGACCTACGACCTGGAGTTGGGGCCCAAGGACACCATCTTCGCCTTCGAATTCGCGGTGCTGGACTACGCCAAACCCAAGGCCAACAGCTTCGCCTATCGCATGGAAGGCTTTAACGACGACTGGATCTACACGGACGCCCGCAATCGCTTCGCCACCTATACCAAACTGGACCCGGGTAACTACATCTTCCGAGTCAAGGGCGCCAACCGGGAAGGCATTTGGAATCACGAGGGCGTGGCCCTGAAGATCCACATCAAACCGCCCTTCTGGCGCACCAAGTGGTTCTATGTCCTGGATGTGTTGCTTTTCCTGGGCCTCATGGCCGCGATCTTCGCCGCCCAACGCAATCACCTGCGCCGAAAGAAGGAAGAAGAACTGCGCGAATTGGAACTGAAACGGCAGGCCGACGAAGCCTTGCGGGAAATGGAGCTGAAACGCAAGACCGACGAACTGGAGTTCGCGCGGCAGGTGCAGCTGAGTATGTTACCGGGCCATGACATCAACGGCGATCACGTGGAAGTGGTCGGCCGCATGATCACGGCTTCCGAGGTGGGCGGCGACTATTTCGATTTCCTGGACCTGCCCGAGGGACGCGGCTGTATCGCCTGCGGGGACGCCACCGGCCACGGCATGACGGCCGGCTTGATCGTCGGCATGACCAAGTCGTGCCTCATCACCCTGGTGGAGAACACGGCGTGCGGTCCGGCCGACCTCATCCAACACCTGAACCTCAGTCTCAAGAAATCCATTACGCAACGCAGCATCGGCATGGCCCTGGCCGTCAGCGTTTGGGACCCCGAAACCAGGGAACTGGTCCTGAGCAGCGCGGGAATGCCGTTCCCCTTACATTTCCGCAAGGCCGCGGGTGAGATCGAACAAATCCGTCTGAAATGCCCGCCGCTGGGTTTCCTTCGTTCCCTACCGGTTTCGGAGGAACGCCGCACCCTGGCCTCGGGCGACGTGGTGATCTGGCTGAGCGACGGCTTCGGCGAACGCTGCAACCACGAGGGCGCCTACTGGAGTCAAACGAGTCTCCGCAAAGAGATTACCGGTATCTGCCGGACTCGCGAGAGCGCCCTCGACGTCGCCGACGCCATCCTGGAAGCCTGCGACCGCTTCGCCCGCGGCCGAGACCCGGAGGACGACATGACGGTAGTCGTCATGAGAGTCAAATAAGCCGACTCCCGCCCGTTTCTCATCATGCCGGCCGGGAGTCGATTACCCACGGCCGCCCCAAGGAAAAAACAAAGAAAGTCCTGGCTTTCCTGGCTTTAGCCGTTGTAGGGTAGGGCATCGGGTTCAAGGGAACGCAAATAAGGGGAGGAGTGCGTACAATGATGCGGTGGCACCGCTTGTTCGGAGTGACTTGTAAGGACTTTTTTGCCGATACGGGATTCAAGGTCGAGTTGGAAAAAGACCTGTCCCAAAAGCAACAACTGCTGGATATGGTCATCATCCGCAAGGTCAAGGACGCGGTGCTCACCGAATGCCCCGACGGCTGGGAGAACCTGACCGATCACAACCTGATCACTTTCAAGGCCAGAAAAGATATCCTGAACCGCTGGGCAGTCGAGGAGTTGATCGGGCACTATGTGAACTATCGCAAACTGGTCTCGGGAAAAACCCTGATCCCAGAGGACCGGTTCAACCTATACGCGATCACCATGCACTACCCGCAAAACCTGAACGGATCGATTGAACTGGCTGAGGTCAAAAGGGGCGTTTATGAGGTACAATGGGGATTGACCCCATTGCGCGTTCTCGTCTTGAGCCGCATGCCCAGGACGCCGCGCAACGCCGTCTGGCTGCTGTTCAGCGGTAATCCCGACCTGGTCCGGTTTGGGAACGCTGCCTATCGATGGAAGGATCCTAATATCAGTACCATCGTGCAACAGCTTTACAACAAATACAAGGCGGAGGGAATCGAGATGCCTTACACGCTTGAAAACTACTACCATGATTACGCGTTGGAATCCTTAGATCATCTCACCGTCGATGAACGCCTAAAGGGCCTCACCGATGAACAGCGCTTGAAGGGTATGACCGATGAACAACGTTTGAAGGGTATGACCGATGAACAACGTTTGAAGGGCCTAAGCCCTGAAGAAGAACGGCTCCTTTTACAAAAGCTCATAAAGAAATATAACGGCCGCTCCGGGGACTGATAGGTGATGCCTTACACGCTTGAAAACTACTACCATGATTACGCGTTGGAATACTTGGATCATCTCACCGTCGATGAAATCCTGAAAAGATTACCGGATGATCAGGTCTTGGAGCACTATAGCGAAGAACAGCGCTTGAAGGGTATGACCGATGAACAGCGCTTGAAGGGCCTAAGCCCTGAAGAAGAACGGCTCCTTTTACAAAAGCTCAAGAAAAAGTACAACGGCTGCCCAGGAAACTGACTGGTCATGGCCGGACGCTTGAAAGGCCTAAACCAGGATTTTGACTTGGTCTCGGATGTCCATTTTAGATTTAAACCGGTATCCCCCGCCCAGGTCCATTTCGGCGCAGTGGAGGGCTTGGTGGGGCAGCAGCAAGTCGTCGATCAGGCGGGACAGGTCCCGGTGTTGAAGCCAGTCGAAGAACACGCGCTCTTCACGGTGATACTTTTTATCGCCTACGATGGGGTGACCTGTTTCGGCCAGGTGGGCTCTGATCTGGTTGGTTCTCCCTTGCCGGGGTTTCAGGTGCAGTAAGCTGAAGTCGGCGAAGTAGGTTACCCGGGTGATCTCCGTGCGGGCCGGTTTGCCGCCTGGTAAGTGGATGAAGCGGGTGTGGATGCGGGGATGTCGGCCCAGCGGTAAATCGATCACCGTGCGTTCCTTGGGGAAGTGACCGTGAACCAGGGCATGGTAGGTTTTGTCGACCCGGCCTTCACGGAACCGTTTCTGGAAGGGCTCGCGTAGCTCAGTGCGGCAGGCGAAGATCACCAGCCCGGTGGTTTCCAGGTCCAGGCGGTGCAGGGGACTCAACGCTTCGATGCCCGTTCGGCGGCGCAGCAGATGGACCAGGGCGTTCAGGTAGAAATCCCCCGCCGGGGTTGTGGGAATGCCCGCGGGTTTATCCACCGCCAACAGGTCGTTGTCTTGAAAGACGATCGGAATCTCTTGCGGCACATCCGGCTCATCCCACGCCGGTTGAAGAAGCACCAGTTGCGAGCCTTCGGTGAGCATGGTGTCGGCGCCGGCCTCTCGACCGTCTACCTGAAAGCAACCTCGGATCAACCAGTCGGCCGCATCGTGACCGCTGAAGAAGCGGGCGTGCCGAACCAGGTAATCACCCAGAGTGCCGCCGGCGTCCTTTCGGACGACCGGCAGCGTGATCTGACGTCCCTGGTTGCGCACATCTATTCCGCGTAGTACAGGATGCCGCTTTCGAGGGCTTCTTTGATTTGTTGCAGGGTGAGCTTGCGGACCTGATCCACCTGTTCCGGCGCCGACACGTCGAAAGCTTCAACCATTTGCTCGATGACCGACGCCACGGAGGCGCCCTCGCCGAAGGTGGTCAGCACCAGGCCGACGAACATGTCCAGCGGTTCTTCCATGCGCAGTTCCGGCAGGGCAAGCACCATGACCTGGGTTTCCTCTTCCGGTTTGTCGAAGGTTTGCGGTTGCGATTCGGGGTCGGGCCAGTACCAGGTGTAGTCTTGAATGTTTGCCTGAGGATTCAGCCTCAAGTTGCGCTTCAACAGTTCCTCGTCGGATTCTTCGGTACGTTCCTTCAGCAACCTGGCGTTGGCCAGACGACGGACGTTGCCCAAGGCGTAACTGAAGCTCCGGTCGTAGACATTGGCTTCCCGCTCGAAGTGATGGATGCCCGACAAGGCCTCGCGCGCGCTGCTCTCCAGGGAAGGCGCTACCGCCTCGACCAATTGCGAAGCATAGGCGTTGCAGTCCAGCGCGGCGTCCAGCCTTGCGGCGGCTTCGGCCGTTGCTTCGGGCGCCAGGGATTCGACTAAAGCCAGGGTGCGGGGGTAGATGTTTTTGAAGGCCGCGTGACGGGGCGTGTGCCATTCAGCGGCCAGATCGGCCAGTTCCGCGGGTACGGGCCGCTTTGCCTTGTTCGTCAACCATGGCGCCAGCACGCTGGGCACACTGTCGGGGGCCGCCAGGCGCAGCAGGTAATAGCCGATCCCCGAATTGCCCATGAACAGGCTGGGGTCCTCATCGCCGGAATCGCGGAAGCCGGAGGGGAAGTTGCTGTTATCGGCCAGCATGCTCAGCGCGGTCCCCGCCGGAAGAGCCGCGGGCTCCAGGTAGCCCGGGTCATTCAAGACGCGGGCGGCTTCCAGGAGAGCATCCGCGTTTCCACCTCGACCATGACACAGTATCAAGCCGTTACCGTCGCCTTCCATGGTGGGCATGGTCAGTTCACATGCTTTCTCCAGCGTTTCCCGCCACATCTTACGGCCCGTTCGTTCGAAAGCACGAGCCCTGGCCAGGGCAATACCGGGCGCGCCGTGGCACCAGGCCAACATGGCCGAGCCGTCGTAGAAGAATTCGATATTGCCGTCAGCCAGATGTTGCAGGTGCTCCGTTTCGTCGCGGTCCTCGTAGATGCCGCAGCGGAAGTCGGGCCAGCCGTCGTATTCTTCCAGATATTGGTCTTCGTAGGCAAAACCTTGATCGGCAACCCATTGAAAACCCGGCAGGTCGAAGTACCAGGCCAGTTCAGTCATGGCAAAGGCCACGCCGCCCGCGCCGTGGGAGAAGCCTGTCAGCGAGCGGACCTGGGTGCCGCTACGTTCCCAGGCGAGGCCCTTGTCGTAGGGAATGGCGCGTTCGATCAATTCCTTCGCCAGTTGCACGATGGGCTTCACCAGCCATTCCTCGCCGCTGAAATCGTAGAGATGCAGGAAGGCGACCAGGGTACCGGCGCGACCGTTGATATAGTCGTCGATGGCATCGGCCAGGGGTTCGTGCTCGGCGGCCGTGCGCGCGATTTCAAGGGCATGGGCCAGGTCGTCGCCGCCCGGCTCGACCTGGGCGCGGCGCAGGAAGGGCCACATGCAGCCGGCACGACCGGTAACGCCGGCGGTAGACGTGACCGGTTTCTCGCGGCACTGGGCCAACATCCACTCCAAGCCTTGAGTCGCGGTATCCCGGTAGACGGGGTTGCCGGTTTGTCGGGTGACCTCGTCCAGGAACCAGCAGATGCCCGCGGCGCCCGCGTACATGGAATCCACCTTTTGCACATCGAAATCACCGCCGCCCAAAAAGGCAATGCTTTCCCAGGCAACGCCGGTGTCCTGTTTAACGGCCCCGGCCACCAGTTTGTCGGCGATCTTTACCGCGCCCGCAATCCATTCATTTTTATTCGTCATCTTGTGAGTTCTCCTCGAGTTGCGCTTCTCCGCTGAGATAGGGGATGGTCCGGCTGATCAGGTAGCCCAGATAGGCCTCATCCTGGTTCCAAATGCCCAGCCGGTTGTTGGTCATATGCACATAGCTTTCGACGATGGACCACAAACCCCGTTGATCGGGGACATCGCCTTGCATGAAATAGGCTTCCGGCCAGGGAATTTCAATCTCCCCGGCTAGATGGGCTCGGTGCAGGTTGCTGTAGACCTCGTTCAGACGGCGCACCCACTCGTTCAGCCATTCCTGCTCGAATTCCACGCCGTCGTCCAGGGCCTGCCACAACGTTTGCGAAAAGGGCACCAATACCTGTTTCTGGCTTTGGAACATCTTCTCAAAAGCTTCTTTCACTTCCTTTTGACGCGCCTTGTGCTCTTCCTCGGTCGTGTCCTGGTCGAAGTCATAGGCGCGGCGCAGCCAGCCGTTGGAGACCATGTTGCAGAAATCTTGGAGCTCGGAAAAGTTGAACTTCATGGCGTGGGCCATGGACAGGTGCATTTGGATGGCGGTGCCCAGGCCCTTGTCATAGCCCCAATCGTCGGCGTCGGCAAACGCGGCCAGGCAGGCGTTGGACGATGCCTGGAACTGGCGCTCCGAGATGGGCAGGCCCACCTTGCCGCCGTAGCGTTTGGTTTCCGGCTCGTATTCTATGTACTGAATCGAGTTGTTGGGAAACAAATTCAGCCGTTCGGTCTCTTCCGGTTTGTCGTCGTCGAACCGGCTGGTGGGGTGCTGCCGCATGTATTCGCTGAAGGTCTCATGTATTCTTGGCTTCACCTTTTCTTCCAGGGTTCGGGTATCGCCCAGGAAGCGCAGGCGGATATGCGGGCCTTGTTCCCAATACCTGATGAAGAAATACTGCCTGGCCAGACCTTCTTCCAGAATCTGTTCGACAAAGGGTTTCAGGGCGTCCACCAAAAGGGGTTCCCAGGGCGAGTTGGTGTAGAGATAGGCTGCAAGCCAGGACTCGTTGCTCATGATATCCAGGTTCCTTTAAGATTGATCTTCCATTTTCCGGTGCCATTGCACCACGGCTTCGGTGACGTAACGCTTGCCGTCGATTCGGACAAGGTCCTTGGAGGCGGGCAGCATTTCCACCAGCCGCATACTGCGCGGGACGCGCTCCACCAGTTTCTCGAAGAGGCGCACCAGGATGGGATTGTTGAAGTCGAAATACTGGGGCTTGTAATCGTCGCGACGGACCTTTTTACGGCTGTCGTCGTCCAGTTGCTCCAACTCCATGTGGTGCGTGATCGAGACAAAGACTTCGTCGGGCAGGTTGTGAGCGGCCTTCCAGGAGTGCACGCGGCGGAAATAACTCCAGGCGGTTTCCTGAGGCTTTCGGATGGGCAGGGTTTTGCTGGGGAAGGTCCATTGGGCGCGGTTGGCGACCACGTAATCCTCGAAGATCACGCGCGGTTGGTAGACCACGCCGTCATCGCCCTCCGGCAGTTTATTCAGGTGATCGTTGACCAACTGGCTGACGCTCATGAACTCGGCGGGGTTGAAGCGCTTGAGCAGTTGGAACAATTCGGAGCGGCCGCGTTCCGACTGGAAGCCCAGGTCGAAGACATAAAGCCTGTCGTCCTTGGGACCGTGACGCAGTTCCAGGGTTTTGCCGCTGTTGCGCACCACCAGTTCGGTGACCGGAATCTGTTTCTCGGGCGGCAGGCTGTTGTGTCCGCCGGGAATCCAGACCTCGTAGGGCATGAGCGGCGGGTGCAGATTGGCGTTGAAGGTGGAGGCGTCGCTGTCTTCCAACATGCGCGCCTCGGGGTGGGTCTCGACGCTCCAATCACGCAGGGTTTCGGTGATTTTGGGATCGAACAGGTGCAGGAAACGGCTGAACAGCTTGCCGTAACCGATGGGCAACGAGTTGATGACCGCGCGCGTGTCATCGCCCTCGCCGTAGAATTGCAGGAAGGCGGCGCAGGACTGGCGGGGATTGCTGTAGCGCGCTTCCTCGGGAAGTTCCTTCATGGCCGCGTCGATCATGGCGGTGTTGAAGACGACGGGTTCCGCGCCCTCGCGCTTCGCCTCGTCAAGCAGGGCGGTCATGCCGTCGATGACTCGTTTGCGCAGCTTCTGACGTTCCTCGACTGCCGGAATGACCGCGAAGGGTTCCTTTTTCTCTTCCTTCTTTTCGCCATCTTTTTCGGCGCCTTCTTTTTCCTTCTTCTCGGCCTCTTCCTTTTCCTTCTCGCGGGCTTCTTCCTTACGCTTCTTCTGGTGCTCCATCTCGGGCTTCTTGAAGTCGCGGTAGAAATGCTCGTAGAAGCTCAACAGGTCCACCGCGTCCTGTTCGTAATTACCTTGGAAGTAGTGGTGCATCTTGGCTACCAGGTCCTGCTGCATGCCGAACAGACCCATGCGGTCGTGTAATTTGTCCAGGGCTTCGAGAGGACCTTTCAGGCCGGCGGCGCCGCAGACGAAGGGCGCGTCCAGAATACAGTCCTCATAGAAGACCTGTTCCGGCTTGAAGTTGAAGTGGGTCTGGGACTCGTGCTTGAAGACCTCTTCTTCCTCATTGTCTTCCTCGTCCTTTTCCTCCGTCTCCGCGTCCTCGTCCTTGCCTTCCTCTTGCTTCTTCTCTTTTTCTTTTTCAAGCAGGCGGGCGCGGCGTTCCTCGGGCAACAGGCGCTCTTCCTCGGGCAGGCCGGCCGATTCGTGCAGCTTGCAGCAAATCTCGTAGAAGCGGTCGAAGGCCTGGTTCAGTAGTTCGATGCGGCCCTTGAAATCGACATCCGCGTAGCGATCGGCCATCTCGCGCAGGGTTTTCAGCATGGCTTTCAGGTCGCCGATAAAGGGCAGGTCGTCGGACCAGCCGGCCAGCTTTTCGCCCAGGCGCAGGTCCCAGTCGGTATCCAGACCGGAGATGCCTACATTGTATTCCAGGAAGCCGAACTCCAACAGTTGGCCGATATAGGCGCTTAAATCCTCGGGCGAGGCATCGACGGCTTCCAAGGCTGCCTCCACCAATCCGGGAATGGTCAAGCCCTCCGGGTTGGAGGCGGCCAATTCCCAAAACAGGTCCAACACGGGATTGAGGGGGATGCGCTGGAAGGACTCCACGTTCTTGCTGTTGATCAGGAACAGATAGGTCTCGGCTTCCCGGGTCAGCGTGGGGTTGGGGCGCACGGGGAAGCACAAGCGGTATTGTGGATGCGCCTTCAAAACCTCCAGCAAGAAGACGAACAGGGCGTTGTTCAGCCGGATCTGGCCGACCACCTCCGGCGTACCGGGATTGACCGATCGGATGGGGGCGTCGCCGTCATCGACACCGGCCATGACCAGGTTGGTGAAGGTGGAGAAGGGCGAGGTCTTGCCGCAGATGCGTGTGAGGTATTGAATCAGGCTGAGTTCGGTTTTCAGGTCCTTCTTCTTGGCCTTGTCGTAACCCTTGCGGCAATAAGTGCTCGTTCCACTCAACAGGGTCTGGCTGGAAAGCACCAGGCCCTTGGTCACCACATCGGAACGGGAATGACCGTGCAGGCGTTTGCGCACACCGGCGATCTCTTTGTCGAAGGTTTCCGCTCCCCGCGTGTCCAGGGTTTCCAATTCCGCGCGACATTCCAGGAAGCGGTTGAAGACGGGCAGGGCGTCTTCCTTCAAATTGGCGCGGATCAAGGCAATCTTCTGGTCGGAAAGGGGGCGACCGTTGAAGATATCGCGTTTCAGGTTGATCATTTTCTTCTGAACGGCGGCGTCCTGAATATCCGGTACGGAGGCGAAAATGGCATCGCAGACCTGGTCACGACAGGAATCTCGCTCTTGTTCGAGGGCGATGATTTGGGTGATGAGCTGCCGGGTTTCTTCGACCCGTAGATCGCAAAGCACCTCGTAAGGTCCACCGGCCACCCGAACCAGTGCGTGGGGAAACAAGCGCATATTTAGCCTCACTGTAAAAATAGATGTAATCAGGGGGACATTGCCAAGTTCATACCGAGAATGCACCGAGCTCATCTATTTTAGCGGTTTCACCGGTTTCGGCAAGCCATTCAAGTCGGCAGTGTCCGTTCAAATACCTTACGTCACAAAACAGGCCGTGGTTTCGGCCGGTCGGTTGACAAAAGAATTTGAATCCCGGAAGACGAAGATCCGATGCCTCATCGGTCATTACGAAAAGAATACAGAAACTGCCGGGCACGGGTTTTAGGCTCTTTCAGGCGTTGCCGCTCTTCAGGGGCGGCCGTATATTTCCACAAAGTTGGCGGCTGCAATTTCCCGGTCCAACTGTCGGCTGTCTGTAAGGTCGGGTCCCGACCAGCGGCGGTTGCTGCCGCTCAGGTTGTCATTTATCATGTGTACCATGGAGGCCACGCGACGGTCATGATAACGACCCTTCCCTCGGGCTCTTACCTTTCGGTAGATATTCAGGATGGTGCGGGTTTCCGGGCCTACTCTGTACTGGTGATCCTCGATCCAGTCGAAGAAATCCTCGAAGGCTTGCGCGGAGGCGCTGAAATTTTCGAGCCGTTGGTAGGCCAGAGCCAGGGAAAGGGCCAGTTGCGCGTCTTCGGCGGTCTTTTCCAGGTGGCCGGTCATAAAGCCCGGTCGCTGCGCGTATTCTTCCAATATCTTCAACGACCGATGGTCGTCTCGCCGGGCAAACAGGTCCCCCATGTACGAGATCCGGTTGGGTTCAATAGACGTGCCCTTGCTGAAGCGCAGCCCTTGTTCCATAAACAGGGCAGCATTGTCGTACTCGCCGACCGATTTAAGATAAACCGCCAGCTCAAAATAGGCGCCGTCCATGATGGTCGCGCCTCGTTCGGGTTTCAAGCGGCCCTCTTTGTAGTAACGCACTACCAGATCTTGCAGTTTGGCGATCTCCTCGGATATGGCCTCCGCGTGTTTCAATTTCTCGCCGTGTTGCCAGGTTGAGTTATCCCGCGCACACATTGCAGAGATATGCTTCCTTTGATCCACGGGTGACGGCTCTTCCAAGAATGGGAAGGTCGAGTACGCGGGCAAATATAAAAACAATAAAATCAGGCCGGGTTTCATTAGTTCCCTCCACATTCGGGGTTTATTTCCTTTTCAGGAAACAAGTCCGTGTAATGCTTGTAAATAATGCCGTCCAGGGCTTCGGGGCCCGGATCGCCCTTCCAGTCGTAGTGTCGACGGTACAAATCCCAGTACTGGGTTACAGCTACCTTGTACAACCATCCACGCCAACCTTCCGGCACCGGGTAATTGGGAACCAGGGTCAAAGGAATGGTTTCCTCGACGGCAATACCCAAGGTGACGGCCATCTTTTCAATATCGACACCGGCGGATGCGGTGTGGGTGATTTTCATCGACCCTGAGTATGAAAGAAAGCCGGCGCTGCAATAGGTCTTGCTTCCGACAATGTCTCCCACCACGCGATTCTCCGGTTGTGTCGAACGCTCTATACGGTATTGAGGGGTGTCCGGCTTCATGTTGGGAATATTGCCGTTCGTGGTTTTAAGCGTTCGTGTCCTTCCCTCGCATTGAATAGTTCCTTCAATACGGTAGATGAAAGGGGCGATATCATCATGGGAACCGGTGGAAACCACCGGCTTGTTGGTTCCCGGCCATAACCGGATGGTGCGCATATTTGAATGATCACGGGAATAGACCAGGTCGATTTCAGCGGGATTGGTCTCTTCCAAGGGTTCTACCAAGATGTCCCAGGTGAATTTGTTGCCCCATCTCCCATTCGTGGGATTGATGATCCAAAGTTGGCTGCCGACATCATCCGAGCTCATCTCAAAGGAACGGAGCGTGTAACCGGCTTTGCATGATTTCACCACGGAATCGGGAAAGGGATCCTCGATATCTGGGGCGGGCTCAAGCACATCATCCGGCGAAGGGCATTCCAAAGTACAACTCACCACTATGGTGCCGTCGACATTCAGGGTTTTGCAAACGAACTTGCAGATATCCACTTTTAATGGGGAGGCAAATAACAGTGTCGATAAAATCAATAGGGTCTTCAATTCAGCCTCTATAGATAGATTTTTTGCCCAAAGGTTATTTCACATTGATTGGTGATTGTAGTGTCGGCACCATTACATGTCAAGCCGTATTTCATGGCACTCATGGCACTTGATGTCTACAACGAGACCTTTTGAAGGTTTCAAATGAAAACTAACTGTAATCATTCCTGGCGGATATGACGCGATCGGTGTATGGTTGTCTTCGAGGTGAGTCAATGACAGACAACAATGACGATTTCAGTCACGACTCCGCTTTCAAAAATCTGGTCATGGATTTTCCCGAAGAAACCGTCCGGTGGTTACTGCCGGGTGTCGAACACTTCTTCGGGGCGCTGAATCGCATCACGTTTCCTTTTCAGGAGATGGTAAAGCACAAGCTTTCCGATCAGGGCAGGCGGGCCGATATCGTGATGATGTTGGAATTTGCCGAGGGCAAGTCCCTGCTGCCGCTTATTGAACACAAGGGCGACAAGTACAGCTTTTCCGTGTTCAAGTTGGCGCATTACACGCTTGATCTGGCCGAGTACTTCAACGGTATCCCCCTCATACCGATCGTGGTATTCACCGATGAGGCCCAATGGCGGGAAGACATCGAACGGGAGATAAGGATTTCCTCGTTCCACAAAACCTGGCTCCACTTCGTCTTTGCCGTGGTGAAGCTTAATGTACATTCCGTCGAACTGATCGCCGACAGCACCAACCCGGTGAAACATATTCTATCGCCTCTCATGAAGTACCCTCGAGACCAACGTCTGGAGGTCGCTGCAGCGGCCTATGTGAAGCTCAGCCGCCTTACCGATCTGCCGCGCTTCGAGAAATACACCGATTTCATCGATAAATACGCTAAAATAGACACAGAAGAGCGTAGAGCCCTGGAGACCTTGGTTCACGGTGAAGAGAGGGTCGCCATGATGAAGCAATATTGGTACGAGAACGGCAAAAAGGAAGGTTGGCAAGGTGGTAAGCTGGAGGGCTTATTAGAAGGCAAGCTGGAAGGCAAGCTGGAAGGCAAGCTGGAAGGCAAATTGGAGGGCAAAATTGATGGTAAGTTAGAAGTTGCCGGTAAGATGCTTGCTAAAGGATTCGACATGCCCACCGTTTTAGAACTTACCGGTCTGTCTGCCGAAGATCTCAAGCCGGAACCTCCCGAATCGGCGTAGCCCTGGAGACCTTGGTCCACGGTGAAGAGAGGGTCGCCATGATGAAGCAATATTGGTTCGAGAACGGACAAAAAGAGGGTAAATTAGAGGGCAAAATGGAGCTTGCTCGCGATTAGCTCGCTAAAGGAATCGATCCGGCGGTTATCCTTGAAGTCTCCGGTTTGTCCCCGGAAGATCTCAAACTCGAACCTCCTGAATCCGCCCGATCCCCAGGGTCAGGTCTTGGTGCGAAAGACACGGCTCGGTGCGCCGTATGGAAACGGCGCACCTTTGCGGTCAGTAACGATACGAGAATTCAACGCCGTAGGTCCGCGGTGCGCCGTTGATCGAGGTCACGCCGTCGCGGCTGAAGTTGAGGTTGAGCATGGATGTGTAGTGGTGTTGATCGGCAAGGTTGCGGCCGTAGATGCCGATCCGCCATTTTCCACCGGCCAGAGCCGTTTCCAAGCGCGCATCCAAGGTACCGAAGGCTTTTTGGGTGGTGTTGGGATTGCCGAACTCGGAGAAGCTGACGTCGTCCTGCCATTGCCAGGCGATTCTGCCCAGCCAGGCCGAGCCGTCTTCATTGACCTTTTCGTAGCGTAGCCGGATGTTGTAGCTGAAGTCCGGGGCGACCGGGATATCGGCCCCCGCCAGATCCGTCGGACCGTCGAACGGATGGGCCGCGATGAACTCCTCGTAGGTGCCGTCCAGGAAGGCGAACCCGCCCGCGATGCCCCAGTTCTGCGCCGGGCGTCCCACGAAGTCTACCTCCAGCCCGGAAACTTCCGCCTCGGCCGCGTTGGTGATGCGCATCAGGTCCAGACCCGTGAAGGTCTGCACTTGCAGGTCGCTGTAGTCGTAGTAGAAGGTATTGGCGCTGACGTTGAGTCGATTCGCGGCCAGGGCGCCTTTCCAACCCAGTTCGTAACTCCATACGAATTCGGGGTCGAACGGATCTTGGACCACCGCGCCGTTGTAGCCGCCGCTTTTGAAGCCGCGTGAAACGGTGCCGTAGATCAGGTGGTTGTCGTCAGCCTGGTAAGAGACCCCCAGTTTGGGCGTCAGGGCATCCCAATCGGCCGTATCGTCCTGGGCCGCGCCGCCGAAGCTGGAGAAGTGTTTTTCCTCCTTGCTGTAGCGCAGTCCCACCGTCAGCGTGGTTGTGTCGTTGTAACGGTAGTTGCCGTGGAAGAAGGCCGCGTAGGCGTTGGTGTCCAGCTCCGCGAAGACCGGGATCGTGCCCGGTTCCACCTCATCCGTGGGCGTGCCGAAGGGAGTTCGGATGGTGCCCGTCCAGATCACGTCTTCCCAGAAGTAGTACAGGCCCGCCACCCACTCGAATCGCGCATCCGGCGAGGAGGCCAGTTGGAACTCTTGAGCGGCCTGATCATGACTTTCGTGTTGCCGAAAGTCCACCACGTCGATTTCGGTGCCGTCCGTATCCAGAAAGCGGTCGTAACGGGTCCCCCGCCAGGAGGTTTGACTGGTGAAGGTCAAGTCGTTACTGGTTTTGTACTGCGCCTTCAGGTTATAGCCGAAGAAAGCCTGATCCACAAAGAGCTCGTCTTTCTCCTGCGTGCGATCGATCGCGCTGTTGGCGGCGATCCAGGGATCGTCGTAGAAGATGGCGCCCAGTTGATGAGCCAGGCCGGGCGTGGAGGGAATAAAGGCGGTGCCCGTGCCGCTCACGTCGTTGGTGTCGGCCTGAAAGAGAATATCCCAGAACGGGGACGGCATGAACCGCAGGGACAACCGGGCCGCGCTCACCTCCCGGTCGTGTAATTTGTCGGGACCGCGGCCGCTGGGATTGGTGACCCAACCGTCGCGATCCGAACTCAGAACGGCCAGGCGCATGATCATTTGATCGTTGAAGGGTTGGTTGATCACGCCGCGAACAGTCTGCTGACTATAGTTGGCGGCCAGAAGATCGACCTGGTAATCGGTGATTTCCGTGGGTTTGCGCGTGATGACATTGATACTCCCGCCTGTAGCGTTGCGGCCCCAAAGCGTGCCCTGCGGACCGCGCAGAACCTCCACCCGCTCCACGTCCAGGAAGTCCATGAAGACGTTGGTCGGTCGCGCCATATAGACGCCGTCCAGATTCATCGCCACCGAGGAGTCGGAACCGATGAACACGTTCTGGTTACCGATGCCGCGAATATAGGCCCTCGATAGTTCGGAGTTATTGGTGATGACCAAACTGGGTGTCAACATACTGATGTCTTCCACCGAGTTCAATCGCGCTTCCTCGACCTCTTCACCGCTGAAGGCGGTCACACTGATGGGTGTTTTTTGAAGGTCGGCCTTGCGGCGGGTAGCCGTAACCGTTATCACTTCAATGACGTATCCTTCCTCACCATCTGCCGGGCCGTCCTGGGCCCGAAGGGTAGAGGTATGCATGAATAAAGGAAGGGCAATAAGGCATGTGCATATCGATCCGAACGTTTTCATCCTTCTCTCCAAAAATGTGTTTCGCACCACTAAGGTACGCCACGCTTTATGGCAGACTAATAAAAATATCGTTCAACGGAGCAAACCTCTTAACTTTTAATGTACTGGAAGTCTGTATAAAACAATTCGTTAGTTTAAATCGCCGCGAGCCTCTATAATAGATGTTATACATCTCTTTGAAGAGCGGCCTCGCGTTTGGGGACGCGGTTGGTTCGGAGGAGGCACCGGGTTGATTCAGGCAGAAGGAACCGTACACGGCAGCTATGATCCCGCATTCAAATCGGTTTATGAGGCATTTTGCGAAAATTTCGAGACCCGTAACGAAGTCGGCGCCTCTACCTCACTGGTCATAGAAGGAAAAACGGTTGTCGATCTGTGGGGCGGTTACGCCGACGAGGCCAAAACACGACCCTGGCACCGGAACACCGTGGTAGCCCTGCAATCCATCATCAAGGGGGTGGCGGCCATTTGCGCTCATATCCTCGTCGATCGGGGTCTCCTGGACCTGGACCAACCGGTTGCCAATTACTGGCCGGAATTCGGCCAGGCCGGTAAAGAGAAGATTACCGTGGACGAACTGCTGTCTCATCAAGCGGGCCTGGCTTTTCCCGACCACGCCCGGGAAGGCGATTGGGTGCGCTGGGAAATGATGCTGCGCGCCCTGGAGCGCCAGGAGTCGGAACCCGGACGCATCCGACGGCCGGCTTACCACAGCAGCACCTATGGGTTTCTGGTCAGCGAGTTGGTCAAACGCATCTCGGGCAAACCCATCGAGGTCTTCTTCCGTGACGAGATCGGCAAACCCCTGAACGTGGACTTTCACATCCCCTATCCGAAGGACCGGGAAGACGACCTTGCCGATTTTCTGATGAACGAGGGCGATTCGGCCTTTTCGCTGATGCAGGAGGATCCGCTGTTCATCCGCGCCTGGAAATCATTTCCACTGACCGATGACTTCTGGAATACCACGGCGCGCGAGACCCGTATCCCCCACGGCTTCGGCAATGCACGCGGTCTGGCGCGTTTATTCGGCGCCCTGGCCAACGGCGGCGAACTGGAAGGCTACCGGCTGATGTCACCCCAGACGGTGGAAACGCTGATCGAGCCCCGGTGGAGCGGACCCTGCGCCATGATGGGGATCATGCTGGGATTATGCCGCGGTTTGTTCCTCAACACGGCCAACTTCGTGCCCCTGGGACCTAACCCGCGCTCCTTCTGCGCCAGCGGTGCGGGCGGCAGCGTCGGCATGGGCGACCCGGACGCCCGCATAGGCTTCGGTTACGCCATGAACTATATGTGCGCGGGTAATCACCTGGGCCCGCGCGCCGGAGCCCTCATCGACTCGGTTTATCAAGCGGCAGGCATCGAGACCTGATATCGTCCGATGACGGCTTGTGATCCGGCTCACGGGGACGGCGTCACTGAAATCGCTCAGTGCTCCGTTCCCGATTCCGGCGTGGCCTTGCCGTCCCACAACCTGGCCAGATCCTCGGGCTTGTTGAAATTGTCGAAACAAGCCAGGTACTCGTCGGGAATGACGGGCTCGAAGCGGACGTCAGGGTGGAGTGCTTTGATGAGGCCGCGTTCGCCTTTATCCCAGCCCGCCTGCAGAAGATCGTGGGCGGCGGTTCGGTAATATGCGGCCAGGGGCTCGCCCAGTTCGCGGTTGGGGAACCTGGGCCAGACGACGGCCTTTTCAGTCTGTTGCGCCTGTTCGATCAACCAGCGCAAAGCGCCGGTGTTTAGATTGGGGAGATCGGTGGCCAGAACCAGGAAATCGTGATCGGGAAAGGCGCGGTAAAGGCCCAACAGGGCGGACAGGGGACCGGCGCCCGCTTCCTTGTCGGCAATGCGCGTAAAGGTATGGTCCTCATCGTCGATGGAACCCTCGCCCACCAACACGGGGTCGTTGCCGGTAACCTTTCGCAACAGCTCGCTCAGGTATCGGCCCCAAGTGGTATCACCCAAGGGGATGCGCGATTTGGGACGTCCCATGCGGGTGGATCTGCCGCCGATCAGAAGCGCGCCTTGCAAATGCAAATCAATCCTCCTGTACTTCCCATTCCAACACGAACGCTTAAGGATTAAAATAGGGTTCTTGCATGTGGTTCGGTTTTTTATGTATGTGGCGAGCCTTGGAGGCATTTTTGAAATATTTCATTCTCGCGATCATTCCCCCGCTTCTTCTATCGGCCTGTAAACAACCGGCGGATCCCCCGCAAACGATGATTCAGCCCGCAACCGGCAGCTGGCGCCTGGTCATGCAATCGCCGGGCGGCGAGTTGCCCTTTCGTCTGGACGTGGGCCGCGACGGCGACCGCTGGACCGCCGTCGCCCTCAACGGCGATGAACGCGTGGACTTCGACACGGTGACCTGGAGCCCGGACGGAACCTTCAGTTTTGCCATCGATCATTACGAATCGATCTTTAGCGCCAAGTTGGATAAGGACGGTAAGCGCATGGAGGGCGAGTGGACCAAGGTAACGGGTCCCGGCAAGTCGGCGCGCCTTGCGTTCACCGCGGAACACGGGCGTAATGAGCGATTCATCAGTTCAGCAGAAGAACCCGCGGATTTCGGCGGGCGCTGGGCCGTCATCTTCGACAACAACGACAAGGAACCTCAGCCCGCCGTGGCCGAAATCAAGCAGGAAGGTAAGCGATTGTGGGGCACCTTCCTGACCCCGGTCGGCGATTACCGCTACCTGGAAGGCAACGTCTCGGGCAACACCATGTACCTGAGCTGTTTCGACGGCGGCCATGCCTTCCTGTTCAAGGCAAGCCTGGACGAGAACGGCGAACTGAAGGGCGATTTCTGGTCGCGCGACAGCTGGCACGAGACATGGTCCGGCAAACGCGACGAGAACGCGAGCCTGGAAGACAGCTTCACCCTGACCAGCCTGCGCGAGGGCATCGACCGGTTCCGTTTTCAATTCCCCGACCTGGAGGGGAAACAAGTCTCTTATGACGACCCCATGCTAAAGGGCAAGGTTCGCCTGATTACCATCTTCGGCAGCTGGTGCCCCAACTGCAACGACGAGGCGCCCTTCCTGCAAGAGCTGTACGACAGGTACCGTGACCGCGGCCTGGTCGTCTTGGGCCTGGCTTTCGAGATGACCGACGACGAGGCGCGCAACCGCCGGGTGCTGAAACGCTTCCGAAAGCGCCACAAGCTGGATTACCCCATCCTGATCGCGGGCAGCAGCACCGACAAACAAAAAGCCGGCGAGACCCTGCCCGATCTGAATCACGTCCTGGCCTATCCCACCACCCTGTTGTTGGACCGCGAGGGCAAGGTGGTGCGCATCCACACGGGATTCGCCGGACCCGGCACGGGCGACCATTACGAAACCCTGCGGCAAAAATACAAGGAGGCCGTCGAAGCCTTGTTATAAATTGGGACGATTCTTTTATATCGACATAAACGACTGAAATAGAACACCTTGAGAAGAAATCGAAAATCTTTGCATCCAACTTGGCGCCTTACGGCGAAAGCCTAGTTGAAGCAAACGAGATCCGGGGGCGGCCGACCCTGGAGCGCTTTTCATTACCTTTAGGAGTGTTCGAGATGAAAAAGTTGTTGATGTTAGCGACCCTGACCGTCTTCTCCCTGGCCCAAACCGCCTACGCTCAGTGCAGCAGTTCCTCCAAGCAGGCCGCCAAAAAGACTTCCTATACTTACGGAACCAAAACCTATGCCTACGCCGGACACCACCATAAGAAGAAGGCAAAGGGCCCCGATATCGTGGAAACCGCGCTGGCCTCCGGTCAATTCAAAACGCTTACTACCGCACTGGGCGCCGCCGGCCTGGTGAAAGCACTCCAAGGCAAGGGCCCCTTCACCGTCTTCGCCCCCACCGATGAAGCGTTTGCCAAGCTGCCCGAGGGCACCGTGGAAACTCTGTTGCGCCCCGAAAACAAAGACCGCCTGATCGAGATCCTCACCTATCATGTCGCCAAGGGTCGCCTGACCGCCGATAAAGTCACCAAAGCGAGCGGCGCCAACACCTTGAACGGCCAACGTCTGGCTTTTGACACCAGTAACGGCGTTGCTGTGGGTAACGCTAAAGTCGTCAACCCCGACGTTATGACCTCCAACGGCGTCATTCACATCATCGACACCGTTCTTCTGCCTACCGAAAACAATATTGTTGAAGTGGCCGCGAACGCCGGCGACTTTGAGACCCTGATCACCGCCGCCAAGGCCGCGCAACTTGCCGGGCTGCTGTCCAACGAAGGCCCCTTCACTGTCTTCGCCCCCACCGACGAAGCTTTCCGCAAACTGCCCCGCAAGACGCTGAACAACTTGCTGAAGCCCGAGAATCGCCAGAAGCTGGCCGACATTCTTACCCTGCACGTGGTCAAGGGCCGGGTGTTTGCTGAGGACGCAATCGGCGCCGGTTCCGCCAACGCCGTCAGCGGCGGCGACCTGAAGTTCCGCGTGGATGACGGTCGCGTAACCGTCAACGGTGCCAACATTGTCGCAACCGATGTACAGGCCGAAAACGGGGTCATTCATGTCATCGACACTGTCCTTTTACCCGAATAATTCCTCGATGTGGCGCGGCGGGGTTTACCCGCCGCCCCGCAACGTGGTAAGCTCACGGCGCGTAACGGAGAAGTTGAACGTGCCGAATACCTTACTCAACCGAATCGCTACCGGAGAGCGGGAAGCGGTCCCACAGGTTATCGATCGATACGGCGGCCTGGTCTGGTCGCTGGCAAGACGGCTGACACCCAAGGGCGAAGACCCCGAGGACGCTGTACAAGAGATCTTTATCGAGATTTGGAAGAATGCCGACCGCTTCGACCCCGACAAGGGAGAGGAAGCGGTTTTTGTGGCAATGATCGCCCGGCGCCGGTTGATCGACCGATTGCGCAAAACCGAACGGAAGCCGGATGTGAACTCCATCGACGATGTCGGCGAGATCGGCGCTGACCAACACAACCCGGAAACAAGCGCCGATGCGGCCCTGGCCGTGCGTGTCATGGCCGAAATGAAACCGGAACAGCGGCGCATGCTGACTATGTCCCTGCAACTCGGACTTTCCCACGGAGAGATCGCGGAGGTTACCCAAACCGCGGTCGGTACGGTAAAATCACATATACGCCGGGGCCTGATCACCCTGCGCGACCGCCTGATGAGCGGCAACCACGGCAAGAGGAGGAAGGCATGACAGATCAACTTAAACAACGCCTCCTCGAACTGGCGGCGGACCAGACCACCGGCGACCTGGATCACGCGGACGGCCTGGAACTGAGCAAGCTTCAAAACGAATTCCCCGGAATTGACGCGGAAAGCATGGAATACGCGGCCGCCGCGGCCACCCTGGCTATGATCGATCCCAACGAGGCCATGCCGGTCGCCCTACGCGACAAACTCCTCGCCGACGCGCCCGCCCATCTCGGCGCCACGGTCCACCGCATGCCGCAACGGCAAACGCCTGAAGCGACGCCGCCGAGCAAAGCGCCCGCGCCCTGGGGTTGGCTGGTAGCAGCTGCCCTTCTGATCGCCGCGATTACCGGATGGTGGCCCGAACCGCCGGCGCCTCCCGAGCCCTCCGAACCCACCGTAAGCGAACGCCTGGCCGTATTGCAGCAAGACGCGCCCGACCTGAAAACCATCGACTTCGGCGCCACCGAAGATCCCTACGCAACCGGTTCCAGCGGCAAGGTGTACTGGAGTAACGTGCGTCAGGAAGGTTATATGCGCATCAGCGGACTGCACGCAAACGACCCGGGACAGGATCAATACCAGCTGTGGATCTTCGACAAGACCCGCGACCAGAGCTTCCCCGTCGACGGCGGCGTCTTCGACATCCCGCCCGGAGATGAAGTAATCATCCCCATCGATGCCCGTCTTGCAGTGGCGGAACCGGCTCTCTTCGCCGTAACGGTCGAGGTACCCGGCGGTGTGGTGGTCTCAAAAAGGGAACGCATCGTCCTGGCCGCTCAAGTCAACTAAATCGAATCGCTTACCCGTTAAGAGCCGGGTGGAAAATCTCCTATCGGCGTGTGGGAAGTCACACGCGACAGGCAGCGATTGGCATTAGGATCGACAAAGTTAGGGACTGACCGGGGAAAGTCTCTATTGGCAATCACATCATCAGCCGCCGTTGCTTGTGCGTTGCAGGAAGGCTTGCAAGATCAGGTGCGGCGGCGCTTCTTTGTAGTCGTATTTTTCGACCCAAATGTCGCTGTTCTCCCGCCGGAATTGTTGGAACGCTTTCAACAGCGCGATCATGTCGATGCGGAAGTTTTCACCTCTCGGCCCCATGAAGAGGGCGGTCGGACACATTCTTTTGTGGTACCAAACCAAAAGCATCCTTTTTGATTTTAAGTTGTCGAAATGAAGCCGCAAAGGGCTCAGGTCCGGTTGTGATTGGTTGTTTCAAGAAACTTGGGATCAAGGAATCCGTTCTGATTCCTCGATATTGAAAAGTCAGGAGCAAAGAATCAGGTCTCATTCTTCGACCCGGAAAAATCAGGAGCAAGGAATGTAAATTAATTCTTTACGCAATGAAAAGTAATGTGAAAGAAAAGAGTTGTGGTTCCTTGACCCGGACTTTTCGGGAGCAAAGAATAAAAATAATTTCTTTGACCCTGAACTTTCGGTGTCCTAAGAAAGATGACTGATTCTTTGCTCCCCGACTTTCAGTATCGAGAAATCAGTCGAAATTCTTTGATCCCGGTCGTCGAGAATCAATGAGCCGGGCAGTAAATCAAGGTATATCTTTTCAAAGACCCCTCAATCAGCTGTATTTAGTTGTTAAAACCGAGAGTGGGGTTGTTTAGGCGAGAAACCATGAAAATCCGTGTCAAACGAGCGATCGAAAAGAAACTCAGTCACAACCCCGCATGGCGTTGCGCCCGCTCAGGCCAAAGCCGCTTCTGAAACCATTCAAAGCAGGTGAGGCGGACATGCGGTGCAATCGGTGATTGCCCCCGTTGCGCAAGGGCTTTCTCTACGTCGCCGCATTTGAGACCCTGTTCTTGACAAAGGTTTTCCCCGGAACGTGGTAAAGTAGGTCTTACCGCCAATTCGCGGTGATTTCCCAGGCAGCGGTACATTATGACCACCAGCAGCACGGCCCTCGTCGACAGCACCGACACCACGGGAACCAATCGAGTCATTACCCTTCAAGAAGCCGAGCGCACCATTGTCCTTATCGGCCTCACCGACCACAGTTCCTCGGGTCTGACCGATGCTGATCGTCTTCTTTCCGAATTCGCGCCCGATGTGGTTTGCCTGGAACTGTGCGAAACGCGGCGGCGCATGTTGCAGGACAAGAATTTCTGGGAAGAGGCCACCCTGCTGGAAACCCTGCGGAGCGGCCGTGGTTTACTGTTATTGGCAAACCTGGCCGCCGCGACCTGGCTTGGCCGCCACGGGGTGCACGAGCCGCCGCGGCACGGAGCGCCCATGTTGGATCGGCTGGACCATGCCGGTCAATTGGGCGCCGAGGCCCGCCTGGCCGATCGCGATTTGCACGTCACGCTTCGTCGCGCCTGGCACACGCTTTCCAGGCGCCGCCGCTTCGGCCTGATGTGGCGCTTGCTGAAGGCCATCTCCCCCTGGCCGCGCCGCCAAACGGTGGAAGCCGACGAACCCCTGCTGCAGACCATGGGGCGCGCCTTCAGCGATCAGGTGCCCGAAGTGCGCGAGGTCTTGATCGAGGAAAGCGATCGTTATTTCTGGTCCAATATTCAACAAGCCGAGGGTAAACGCATTGCCGCCGTGCTGGATGAAAGCCGCCTCGACGGTCTGCTGCGCGTTGCCGATGCCGAAGTGGAACCGGAACGCCTGGATACCGTGCCCACCACACCCCGATCCTGGACCAAACACGCCCTGATCATGCTGGTGGTGCTGACCGGCCTGTTCGCCCTGGTGATCTCACGCGGCGGTCAATTGCCGCTGGCCGATATGTTCTGGGCCTGGGTCCTGCCCAATTCCATCCTCACCGGAAGTTTCGCCGCGCTCGGCGGGGCCCGGCTTGGTTCCATCCTGGCCGGCATGTTGGTGGCGCCGATTACGCCGCTCAGCCCGGCCATCCGTTCCGGTATCGTGGTGGGCCTGGTCGAGGCCTGGCTGCGCAAGCCCGTGGTGCGGGACGTGGAATCGGTGCCTCGCGACGTGCGTCGCTTGAATACTCTTTACAAAAACAGGATGACGCGCGTACTCCTGGTCGCCTGGCTGGCCCACAGCGGCTCCAGCCTGGGCAATTACGCGGGCGCCCTGTTGGTGATGTGGACCGTCACCTGACGGCAACAAGGATCGGCTTAGAAGACGACGATGGTGAGATCTTCCACGATTGGAATGGCGATGTCGAATTGCGTCACCAAAAGATCGACCTGGAAGGAGAAGTCGATCCGCACGCTGACCACCGGGTTGTTGTACTCGTCCATCACTTTGGTCAGGGAAATGGCGTCATCGTCAAGATCCAGGCCCAACTCTTCCGAGCTTTCCTTGATTTCCATGATCATCTGTTCCGGGGTTTTGGAGTACCCGGTGCGCACGATGCTCTGCATCTTCTCTTCCAGGTTCCGCCGCCCTTCCAGGTTTTGGTAATTGATGAAGAACACGTACAGGGTCAAACCCAGCACGAAAAAAGCGATCGAACAACCCCACAGACCTTGCGATTTTTTATCCCCTTCGCCCCAGCGACTCATGGTGTTTTCCCCTCTCAGAATTTTTCTTGATTGTATTGGTTTCCACTATGAAAGTCAAAGCATTCCAAGACGAAAGCAGGGCAATCGAATGATTATCCATGCGATTCTGCAGGACACTTAATGGGAAACCGGAATGTTAAAACATTTGCAAGCAGAAAAAAGAAGAGTGTAAGCCAAAGAGTCGATGATGCGCCGCTGCGCACTAAATAGTCGGGAAACAAGAGCCAGGTCCAGAAGCGTCGACTATCAGCTATTGGGCTGGGGTTCGTAGCGGAGGAAATTTTGCCACAGATCGCTCAGATCTGCGCAGATCTGAGCGATCTGCGGCTAATTCCTTTTATTTCAGCGGCTTCTTGGGATGTATCTTGTCAGGTAATCCATTTTGTTTCTTGGAAGCAGCTAACCCGGGGCACGGAATAAGAGCATGTTCTTCGTTTTTCTCCTCTTCTCTCTGTGCCCATGTGACCTCTGTGGCTAAATCTTTTATTTTATTGGCTTTGTAATTTAATTGGGTTCCTTTTTGTCTTTAGCCTCATGAGTTTCTCGTTTTTCTTGTCACCTCATGTCATTCGATTGCCCTGAAGATGAAGAATAGTGGTTTGTAGGTCCTTACCGACCGCGCGGACACCGGTAAACCGGCCGTCTCCGTTTGGGTGAGACCTCCGTTTCCCTTCAGAAACCGCGGCCGAATGTTCTTTTTTCAGAATTTTCTATTGACAATCCCCAATTCTGCCGTGCATGATAGAGAACCTTTGAATTCTTACCCAAGGGGGTATGGTGTGAAGTATCTATTCAGAACAATCTCAAGCCGTCATCCTGTGACCGCCGGTTCTGTCGATGCCATGCCGGCCAACGGAGGTACTCCCTAGGCGAACACCTTACTCCATTGAGGAAAAAGCCCACCTCCGCGACAGCCGCGAAGGTGGGCTTTTTTCTTTTGGCTTAAGGAAAGGAGTTTACCACTGATTAAAGCGGGCAACGACAACGGACAATTTCATTCAAGCATGGACAAGATAACCCGAGACAAGGTTTCGTTAAGGTATCTTGATACGAGATTACTGTATCTATGCTTATCTTCAATCATCTTTATCTATTGTCAGGTGATGCCGAAGGGCATCGCATGGCGTAAGCTTGCAAATCAAGGTGTTTAGCTGACAAGCTCCATACAAATAAGTGAAATATTCATCTATATAAAGAATGTAAAACAAAATTAAAAAAAATTAATTTTTTTCTTGACTTTCCAAACAATAAACACCATAATACAAATTGTTGAACGAAATACGAGCCATGGGGCGGTATCATGAAATCGATAGACAAAAGAAACAAAGACATCACAGCGGGACTAAAGCCTGAATCGTTAGACGGTTTTTCCGGTTTGAACCTGGATGTGATGGACGCAACCATGGCGGAGGTGGCCCCGAACTAGACGGGGACCCGATTTTCGGAACTGAAATAAAGTTACCGAAAGCCCACCTTCGCTAGAGCACAAGACTCGCGGAGGTGGGCTTTTTCCGTTTCCGCTCCAGACGATGGAGGTATAGGACCATGATGATTCACGTACGATACGACGGTTTTTCACGCCGGTTTTACAAGGAAGAACTGGGTTTACACAACGACGCCAAAGATTTCGACATCAGGCAACGTGTCGCACGGGCGCTCGGCGTAAGGCCCGCCTTTCTTAATCGGTACATCGTGGATCGCCGGCCCGGCGGAAACTGGATCGTTCGGCCCGAGGCGGTTTACGGCTAAGCTTCCCGCTATGTACCTCAGCAACTTAACGTGAACGTACCCTGACGATGTAAGCATACATTCACCCTTTCTAAAGCGAAGGTCGTAGGTTCGATCCCTACAAGCCCCGTCATGTGGGGCTTTAGCTCAGTGGAAGAGCATCGTTGTGATTTTGACTGCTTAAGCGACTTGTACGTTCGCAACAATTTACCCATCCGGACAATCCCAAGAGGCTGTCGCGTCCACACGGGTGGAACGCACATGCACAAATGGCAGGCAGATGCGGGTTCAAATCCCGCTCACGAGGCCCCGCGCCTCGCGATAGCTCAAAAGGTAGAGCGGCCAAGTGGATGGCGTTGTGCCGACTTACGCGTAGAAACTCTCCGGGGTGTCTCTTTTTCGGATATTGGGTTCCGGATAGCGGCTATCGTCCGATAGCCGACTTCCCGTGCTGAATATCCTTGTCGATAGAACACGGAATGTCACCGGCGGGATAAGGCCCGTCACTTACAAGGGAGATCGTCATGACCGAACAAAACATTCGATTGGAACTGTTGAACAGTCTTCTGGTCACCCCGCACCGTAAACTGGATGTCATGGCGGGTGTGCACAAACGCATCATGACCACCGACCCCCTGTTCTACGGGCACCTGGCCGTCTGGTACTTCCGTACCGGCGACGTGCGCGACCACAAGGAACTGTTCATGGCCAACCTGTTGGTCAGCGACCTGGAAGAGCACCGCGGCGCGGCTTTCGAGCTGTTGCAGCAAATGCCGCCCTACCAGGTCTCGCGCGTGATCGCTTTCATGAAGCAGCACATGGGTAAGGTGCCGCGCTCCACCCGGACCGCCGTCACCCGTTACCTGCGCACTCAGGAAGCCGATCCCAAGCGTTTCGACCGGACCGTGTTGCGGGCCCGCAAGTCCTTGAAGCACCTGTACGCATCGCTGCACATCAAACCCGGTGCGCGTGCGAACCAGATCCTGTTCACCAACCGTCCGCCTGAAGACTCCCTGGCTTTTGCCGTCAAGAGTCTGGTCAAGGCGAGCACCCCGGCCGAACAGGCGCGCATCATCCTGGAAAAGCGGATCCCGTTCACCACCGCCGTGGGCGCCGTCAACAGCTTGACCCCTGCCGTCCTGGTGGCCTTGACGGCCAACATGACCCCGCAGGAAGTCATCAACAACCTGAAGATGTTGACCGCGCGCGGCGCCATGGAACACGACGAGGTTCGCGCCTTGATCGAGGAAAAGATCGCCGCCGCTCGAAACGACCGCCGGGTCTCGGCCTACAAGGCCAAGGTGGCCGCTGAGCAACTGGGCGCGGGTTCGCCCTTGACCGAGCAATTGGAAGAGGTGACCCAAACCCGGGTGCGCGCACGCGGAACCATCAAACGGCCCACCGCCCTGTTGGTGGACAAGTCCTACTCCATGTCCGCCGCCCTGGAAGTGGGTAAGCGTCTGGGGGCGATGATCTCGGGTATTACCGAATCTCCGCTCTATGTCTACGCCTTCGACGACATCGCCTATCCCATCGTCTGCCAAAGCGATCAGATCGCCGACTGGGAAAAGGCCTTCCGTCACCTGAAGGCAAGCGGTTGCACCTCCGTGGGCGTGGCCGTGGAAATGATGCGTATCGCGAAGGTCAAGGTGGAGCAAATCATCCTGGTTACCGACGAGGGTGAGAACCGCCACCCCTACTTCGTGAAAGCCTACGAACAATACCGTGACGAACTGGGTTGCGAACCTTCCGTGATCATCGTGAAGGTGGGCAACGCGGTCGATTACGTGGAAACCAAGCTGCGTGTAGCGCGCATTCCCTACGAGACCTTCACCTTCTCCGGGGACTACTACGCGCTGCCCAACTTGATTCCATACCTGACCCGCCCCTCCCGTGTGGAACTGATCATGGAAATCATGGCGGTTGCACTACCCCGACGGGAGGAACTAAAAGCTGCAAGCTAACCTTGAAGCTTGCGGCTTGAAGCTTGAAGCTTGATCCGCCCCTCCCGTGTGGAACTGATCATGGAAATCATGGCGGTTGCACTACCCCGACGGGAGGAACTACCAGCTGCAAGCTGACCAATCCTTGAAGCTTGCGGCTTGAAACAAGCTGCAAGCTACGAACCCTTGAGGCTTGAGGCTTGAAGCTTGAAGCTTGCTCCCCCCCAGAGGCGGAGCGGACGGGTAGGGGCCCGTCCGCTCCTCCTCCAACTCGTTGATTTTCCACGGCATCGCACCCCGACTGTAAATGCTTACAAACAAGCTCTTGGAAGCATGCGGACTGAAGATCCGTGTCAGGTTCGACTCCTGGTACACAAACAGCATTTGCAACTTGTGCGCTGCCGCGGAAAGTCAACGGGTAAGCTGGGCGGGCTTCGGCTTCACCATTCATGTCCCTTCAACCACTTGTCTCTTGCGTTCGTTTTCGCGCCGTTACTCCAATTGCTTACACTCATAGCTCAATGGTAGAGCAACAGGCTTGAACTCTGTCGTTCCGGGTTCGAATCCCGGTGAAACACCACAGCAATCGGAACTCGCGCGAAAGCGAACGCAAGGGGCAAGGAATTACCGGCCGATTTTTGAACAGGAGCATCCAATGAACATCGCATTACTGCACCGCATGATCAGGGCCGAAAGCCGGGTTGCCCGTCGCCTGATGGCGCCGGTGATTCCAGGCGGAAAGCTGCGTGTTCGCGTTCAGGGCATGGTTCGCAGTTGGCGGCCGGACCGCGAGGACTTCGAGGGATGGGGCATCTTCCGGCCTACCGTCGGTAACCTCGCCCGTTTCGTCAGGGAAGCCTCGCCGCTTGCCGTGGAAAAGTATCTCGATCTCTTTCCCCGCTTCCGAATGCGGCTCGCCTACCCGTTGAAGGGCAACAGCTGGTTGGCGTTCCCCTTGAACGAGTCCGATATGCGGCAACGCCTGGGACGCGGCGGCGCTTTCACCGTGCATCTGGTCAACGAGGGCTCCGCCTTCGACGTGGTCGATGCGCGCTGGGACGGCGCCGCCTTGTGGTACGCGGGTCCCGAATTCCGTGCCGATCCGGTGGTCACCGACTACCTGGTTCAGGCGTTGGCGGAAGGCCTCCAACCTCAGCAACTGCACGCGCCCAACCTGACCCCGGACGATCGCCTAATCTACGATCGTGTCTGGTCGGAACGGGTTGCCGGTCGCTCCCGTCACACCGACCTGGCCGGGCGGCAACTGGAAGAGGCGCTCCACCTGGCCGGTGGTCAGTTGGTGGGTTATCGGGACCGGGGCGGTCACTGGTTCGTGACCTGGCGGACCGCCACCGGTGAGATCCACAACAGCGCGATCGCCAAGGACAACCTGAACGTGATCAGCGCGGGCATCTGCCTGGACGGCGGCGATTCGGCCTTCGACCTGCAATCGCTGGTGGGCGTGGTCGAAAAGCGACCCGACTGGACCGAGGTCTTCTGAACCACGAGGAAGTAAAACCATGAGCCGCATTCATATGCACGAACAACTGCACCGGGGCGAGGCGTCGATGGCGCGCCTCGCCGCATTCCCCGTCACCATCTGCGGCGCGGGTTCCCTGGGCGCCGGCATCACCGAGAGCCTGGCTCGGACCGGTTGCGGTCGCCTGACCGTGATCGACCGCGATCGCGTGGAAGAGCACAACCTGTCCACCCAACCTTACGGTCGCGGCGATATCGGTTCCAAAAAGGCGACCATGCTGGCCAACCAAATCTACCGCGCCGTGGGCGTGAAGGTAGATGCCGTGACGCGTGAGTTGGAAGAGAGCAATGCCCGCAAACTGCTGCGCGGCGCGGAACTGGTGATCGATACCTTCGACAACAGCGTTGCTCGCGGCGTGGTCACGGAGGTCTGCCGCGATCGCAAGATCCCTTGCCTGCACGCGGGCATGGCGTCCGATTACGCGGAGGTGATCTGGAACCAGGTCTACACCGTCCCCTCGGATGCCGGCGACGACATCTGCGATTATCCCCTGGCCAGGAACCTGGTCACCCTGACCACGGCCCTGGCCTGCGAAACGGCGATCCGGTTCATCACCGGCGGTGAACGGGAAAGCCGCACGCTGACCTTCGGCGATTTCGCGGTCAAGCCTTACGAAAGTTGAACGCCCCGGGCGCGCACATGTCTTGGGCGCCTTCAAGCGATGTGACGTGGGAGCGAGCGCGAGGCGAAAACCTCGCCCGATCCCTGAAAAAGGCCTCGCGCTTGTTCCTTCGTCACAGCGTTTGGATGTTGATGAGACGTGTGCGCGCCCGGTGAGGATTACCGATCGACCCGCTTGCCCGTGGCCGGGTCGAAAAGCATGGTTCTGCCTTCCACGGTCTCTACCCGGAAACGGCCTTGCGAGTCGAATCCCACCAGGCTGCCCCATTCGTAATGGGATACCGTGCGCTTCAGCTTGCCGAAGTTGAAGATGAGCCGGTTCAGGGGAATCTCGCGAACCCCGGCGCCCTCGGCATAGAAGGTCAACATGATCATATCTTTGCGGTAGTCGAGGGGGATCAGGTTGTAGCCGCTATAACCGATTACCAGGTGTCGGCCGTCCTTGGACAGGTAGAGGGCGCGATGCCAACCGGGGATTTGCCACAAAACCTCACCGGGCGATTGGTCATCCTTGACCCGGTGGACCGTGGTCACCTGCTTGTCTACATCCGAAACGGCGCAGAATCCCCGGTCGCCGCTGAACACGGTATGGGTTGCCGGCGGAGGAAGAGGTTCGTCAGCGACCAGGAAGGCGATGGGAAAAAGGAACCACAAATAACGCGCCATGGACACCTCTCAGCTGTAGGCGAAGGTGGTATCGGGCAGCATTGTGTTCAATTCGGCCAGAACCGCGGTGAGATGACGGGCGCGTAACTCGTCGCCGATATTCATAATGCTGCGTGTATCGGCCAGATGCTTGTGACCGGTTTTGTATTCGTCCTGCTTGTACTGGAGGGCGTGTCCGAACTCGTGGGGCACGGTGCGAAAGCCGTCTTCGCAGACACCGTCGTCCGTACAGGCGCGGCGGGAGGCCAGGTCTTCGGAATCCAGGTTGATTTCCAGTTTGCTGTAGACCACGTTGCTGCGGTACTTGCCGCCCTTGGGCAGCTTGCGGGCGTTGACGGTCCAGTGACCGTCCTCCAGCACCCATTTGACATCGAAGTTGATAGGCACGCCGTCTTTCCACTCGGTAACCCACTTGCTCGTACCGCTTACCTTCAGCTTGACACGATTGCTCCAAGCGGCCCAGATCTGCCGGTCGAGCGTATTGTGAAAATGTTTCTTCTCGGCATAGGTCCAGGCCGTGGCGCCGGTGGAAACGATCCAGTTGTAGAACCAGCGTTGCTGAAAGAAGACGAAAGGCTTGGACGTATCCAGGTCGATCACCCCCCAATCGAGCTTGCGAACGATGTGGGCCATGGTTCAAACTCCTTCCGGCTCGGGGCCCGGATACTTTTCAGCGGCGCTCAGCCAGTGTATGTACCATTGCTCGAAAGTCAACGGGGCTTCGGGAGCCGTTTCCGCGCCGCGATGGAAGCGGCCCAGGTCGCCGCCGAAAGGTTGCAGAACCTGGCGCTGCTTGTCCATAAGCCACACCTGATTTCTTTGCGGCCCGGTGACTACCAACACGGCGATCATGTCGTGTCCGTAGGAGCACAGAGGAACGGTTCCGTGTCGATAGCGATCGAATTGGAAGGATTCCCACAGCTCGTTCGTCTTTTGCTCGGCTTCCTCCGGTTCCAGATGATCCCAATCGATTTTGTCGGCTTCTTCGTGGGACGTGTAGGGTTCGCTGAAGGGAAACGGCTTTTGCAGCAGGTCCAACGCACCGGCAAGTTCCCACATGGGTTCGCTGTAGAAGCGGACGAAGCTTGCGTCCTTGCCTTCCTTCGCGGGTTTTGCCCATTGTCGCCTGAATTCTTCGGGGATGAAATCCGGTAGTTCCGAGGGCGGCTCCGGTTCGGACGGCAGGTTGGCTTCCTTCCATTGTTGCGACAACTCGTCGGGGAACATGCAATGCATGGTTTGCTCCAACCGGAGTTTGTCGTCAGTGTCATCGATCAGCGCGGCGCGAAGGAAAAACAAGCCGTAACCCGGTCCCGCGCCGCCGCCGGAAACGTGAAGCATATATTCGCGGTAACCGGTCGGCAGGATAATGCCGGCCTTGGATTCGAAAACGGACGTCACCGTTTCGCACAGTGGCGGGCAGGCGTAGTAATAGTGCATATCCGAACCGAAGAGTCGACGATCGGGGTCCGCCTCGCCGAGGCGCTTAAGCCGAGAGGTAATGCTTTGTGATTCCATGGAAATTGCTCCGCTGTTATTTACAGGGGTAGGTCTTGCTGCGCTCGGTACCGTCCTTGGCCTTCCATTTGTATTCGATATCCACATCATTTTTTTTGGCAAAATTCGCAAGCGCGGCATCGCAGTCGGGACACGCGGGTAAGCTGCTCATGTGCTTCGGACCCCTGGTCTGGCCAATTGAGACAAGCACAACCTTGTTACCGGGTAACCTGGGATCTCCGTCCAGGGACTTCATAAAGTGCCACTCGGTATGGTTGATGCCGCCGTACTGATCCGCGCGCCCGGTCGTCTGGGTGCTCCACCACTGCAACGATTTACTGTTGCCGGGCAGAGGGATTTTTTCACCGCCGGAAATCAGCCAGGCATACATCTGGTGCAGACCCTGGGGATCGCAGGCAATGGTGGGATCGTCCACATAACCGTAGAAGCGGTCGCCGCCCTCCAAGCGAAGCGGGTCCTGGGAGATGTAAGCGCCGGTATCCGGGTCGTAGTAGCGGAAGCGGTTGTAATACAGACCGGTTTCCTCATCTTCGTACTGCCCCGGTAAGCGGAACGGGCAGGCCGTGTGTTCGCCCTCCAGGGTTTTGACCCTGCCGTAGATATCCAATTCCATCGACCAGACGGATTTACCGTTGCCGTCGTGCATGGAGACGGGGACGCCCCTGTAGTCGCAGATCACGGCATAGCGTTTTTGGCCGACCATCCTGGCCATGGGCATGTAGGTTTCGGGCTCGAACAGCCAGGTCACCGCATCCGGGATGTGTTTCTCGGCCGATTCCGCCCTGCTCGCGGCTTCATCCACCCACTCGTGGAGCGGGTTTTGCTCGTCCCAAAGCCAACGAGTGGTTTTCCCTCTGAACGTTTTGGCAATGCGTCTACCCAGGGCGTCGTAGGTAAAGTCTACAGTTGCGCCGTCCGGTCGTTCCACCCTGGCGAGCAAACCCGCGCTGTTCCAATGGTAATGCCATTGGCCGCCGTTTGCCCCGGTCTTGCGGATCAGGTTGCCGTCCGCATCGTATTCGAAACGCAGATTGCCGTCTGTGCCCCGCATCTCCAGCAATTGCCCGCCCGCACCGTAAACCCGGTCGGAGCGGTCGCGGGTCTCGTAGAAGTTGCCGGCTTCGTCGGGGATGCGGTGTGTTCGACTGCCGTCCGCATAGGCGGCGCCGATCAGGAAACCGGCGCGATCGCGCGTATAACGGGTGATGCCGTCCGGCCCCTCTTCCTGTTTCAGGCGGGTGCCGCTACCCCAAGCATAAGCTTGATTGCGTTGTATCTCGCCGTTGCTCCGAACCTCATGCCGCAAGGGCCGCCCGAACTTGTCCCAGGATGTGAAGGATTGCAGGTTGCCGGGCAGGCTTCTGGAGAGCTCCAAGCCCAAGCGATCGCGTTCGAAACGGGCCTCCCAGGCTTCATTGGTTTCGGCGGTCGTGTCGGAATAGCTGATATCCATAACCCGTCCGCCCAGGTTCCGTTCAATCACCTGATCGGCGCCCAACGAGGATTTCATGCGGACGCGGAGATCGCGGGCGTTGTATTCGGAGGTGATCCAGTGGCCGTCCTGCCGCTCGCACAAGACATTGCCCGCCGGATCGCGTTCAAACTGCACCGTTGCCTGGTCGTTGACCGCTTCCATCAAGTGACCGTCGGCGCGCCAGGCGTATTTATCGGCGCTGCCGTCGTCGTAGGTCGCGGCGGTGCGACGGTTGCAGGCATCGTAATCGTATTGGGTTACCTTGCCGCTCGGGTGTCGTTGTTCGATGATGTTGCCCACCGCATCGCGGCGATAGGTGCGCACCGCGCCCTCAAAGGTGGTTTCCTCGATGATCTTGCCGCGCTCGTCCCATTGGAACCGGCAGGTCTCGCCCTTGCCGTTGCTCATGCTGAGCAATTGTTCCTCGGTGTCGTAGCTGAAGGTTTGCGTGAGGTCGTTCTCCGTGCGCGTAGCCAGGCAGCCCAAACCCGTATAAGTCATGGTTACATTGGTGTTGTTTGACCGGAAGTGGAGCGGGTTATCCATGGGGTCGTAGGTTTTGCTGTGGATGTTGCCGTTCGCTTCGTGAATTTCGATCAGGCGACCCTTCAGGTCATAGCGATGTTTCTGAACCTGACCGTGAGGGTCCTTCAAGGCGATCAGGCGGCCCAGGCGGTCGAACTCGCTGCCGGAAGTGATACCGTCGGTCGAGCGCAGTTTGACGGCATTCCCCTGCTCGTCATAGGTAACGGAGAAGGATTGCCCTTCGGGCCTCATTAGTTGGACCGGTTGGGAACCCCGCCAGGTGAATGTGGTTTGACGTTGCAGGGGATCGATGCGCGCGATCAAGCGGTCCAGGTCATCGAAACGCCATTGCCATTTACCGCCGGCGGGATCGGTTCCCGCGATTCGGTTGTCCCGGTCATCGTAAGCCGCTTCTACTTTGCCGCCGTCCGGCTGCATGACCTCGATGATATTACCGCGTGCGTCGTGCTTCCAGGCGGTGGTGTTGCCGTTGGCATCGGTTTGCGAGGTCTTGCGCCGGAATTCGTCCCACTCGTAAGCGGTTTCGCCGCCGCGCGCGTCCAAGATCTTGACCACAAGGCCGTCTTCATTGCCCATGTAGGTGGTCTGGTGACCCAGCGAGTTTTCCACCACGGCGACGTGGTTTTCCTTGTCGTAGGTCAGCACGTGATCGTAGAGCCCGCCGTCGCCCCAGGTGCGCATGCACCAGGCGTCGTGGTCGATGCCGTCGTAGGCGAAGTAGAACGACAGGCCATTGCGGTCGGTCTCCTGCACCATCAGGTGGTATTTGTAGGCGTAGCGGAAGGGAACGCCGGTGCCGTCGTAGGCGGCGATCAGGTCGCCCTCATCATCGAACTCGTAACGCAGCATATCCACGCGTTGGCCTTCTTCGTCCGGGTGAGGGGTGCTGACGCGAACCAGTTGACCCTTTGCATTGTGATGAAAGCCGATCAGGCGTCCCGCGCTGTCGATGATATGGGTCAGGCGGCCTACCTCGTCGTAGTGTAATTGGATGTTTGCGCCGGCGCGATTCTCCACGGCCAGCAAAGGCAGGGTATCATCGAGTCGGTTTGCTTTCCCGAAGACGTAGCGCAGTTTATCCGGGCCCTCCACGATGATCCGGCCGTTCTCCATGGTCAGGTCCAGGCGCTCGTGTTCGTTGCGAGCGGTGTTTTCTCCCTCGCCGGGGTAGAAGTAAAGGTCGCGACCGTCACCCGCGTGAAGCACCACGCGTTTCTTTTCGAAGCGAATGAACTGGTCGTAGGTATGGCTCCAGCCGTGACCCAGCGGACCCTTGTAGGTAGACCGGCTTGCGTAGGAACGCTCCAGTTTGAAGGGCAGCGGGCCCGGTAGTTCCAGTTCCACGGAATCGGTCAGCACCATACCGCTCATTACATCCACGGGGTGGCCGGTCAGGAAGCAGATCGCCTTGCTCTTCCAACTGCCCGGTTTGGCCTTCATCAGGCTATGCAGGCGGCCCGAGACCCACTGAGTGCGGATCAGGCTCATGAAGGCGGCGAAGAAATCCAGTGCGGGCGGTCCGCCGATCAGGACCGGGGCGCCCATGGGGACGGCGATCACGGTAGAAGACGGCAGGCGTATGGGCTCGCCGCAACTCATGGCCAGGTCGCCCAGGCGACAGGCGTTGGTGCCGTTGACGTAAACCGTCTTGGAACCGGTGATCATGGTGGCGTCGTTGCTGGGGATGGGACTGGGAATACCCGGATCGGGCGACTTGCCCGGGATGGGCGGCTTCAAACCCGCGGGAACCGGCGCCCAGGCCACGCCCGGCGGCATGGGAAAGTGCGGGCAGACCAGCATGTTGGTGGCGTCGGTGCCGGTGGCGGCCGACGGCATGTTATTGGTGAAGACGGGCCCGCCGAAGCCGCCGCCGGTGATGACGGATACGCCCGCCGAGATAACCGTACTCACGGCCAGGCCTACCGGGTCGAAGATCATGCCGGTGAAGGGATGGGGCAAGGGGGTTGGAACGGGAACCCCGGGGGGCGCGGGAACCAGCACCCAGTGGATGTCGATACCCACCACCATATCAAACCATTTTGCGCCGATCATACCGCGGCCTCCATGGGTTGCGCCGCCACTTCATCGGCGGCGACCAGGCGTTGCTCGATTTCTTTCGCTTCTTGGTGCAGGCCGTTCTTGTGCAACAGGTCGATCAGGGCGCCGGCCACATCGCGATAACCGCTTGCGCGCAGTTCGGCGGGCGTGGACTCGGCCGCTTTGGCGACCACGGCGCGCCAGCACAGAATAGCGGCGTCCCTGTCGTCTATTTCCAGGTTGGCGGTTCCGGCCAGCCTGAGCGCTTCGAAATACAAGAGCCGGTTTTGTTCGATAGTCGCGGCGGCCGCGCTTTGTTCGTAGGCGCGCACGGCCCGTCCGTAACGCTGTTGTTTCAAGTACAGGTAACCCAAGGCCATGCGTATTTGCGCCAGTTGCACGCGCGCGGTGATGCTCTCGGCCAGGGACTCGGCTTCCCGATAAACCTTCTCGGCCTGCTCTTCCTCTTTGAATTGAAGGTGGTAGCTTGCCAACACCATGGTCATCAACACCTGTTCCATGACCACGCCCTGTTCGGCGCAAATGGCGCAGGCGGCTTGCTGGCGCTCCACGGCTGTCTTACGATCGTTTTTACCCGCTGCCTTGGCGCCCGCCAATACATGCTCGCGCAACTTCTCGGCCTTGGATCCAGTGAGCATGGGCGGCAAACCCGCTTCTTCAGCGGCGGCTTGGATTTCCTCTTCCGTGGGTTTGGGCTTGCCCGGTCGCGGCGGCGGCGTCACGTCCGGCGCGGCGCAACCCGGGTGGGTGCCCTCGGCGCGACCGGCGGCCGGCGGGCCCATCAGGGTACCGAAGTAATCGGACGTTTCGTCCTCGTCCACGCTGAAGTCGCATTGTTCCATCTTCTCTTTTTCGACCGGGGCAAGATCGGGCCATTTCGGCTGTTTTTGGGATACCGTAACAAAGCGAATGTCCAACGGACGCAAAACCTTGTAAAGGTGAACCAGGACCGTATCCCAATCGGATTGGTCGGTGATTTGCGTGGGCAGCCAACAGACCAGAGGCGGAGCCAGAACGTCTTTCAAACTCAGTGCAAAGGCGCGGATATGATCCACCAGCACTACCAGGGCGTCGGCATGATTCGGTTTTGCCGGCTTCATCACCGGGAGAGGCTCGCCTTTTTTCGCGAAAGCCTCGGCCAACATGCGATAGTGTTCCTTGATGATTAGCGTCATCTGCGCGACATCCTCGCCGGCGTTACGCCAGGGCGTGGGAAAGATCAGCATTGGAGAAGCATTCTCCATTTGCCACTCCTCGCCGCGCAGGGCTTTGGTCAACATTTCCACGTGTCGGGTCTCGCTGATTACCTGAAGCACGGTTTGTTCCGGGTCATCCCGAAAGGCGCGAAAATCCTCTTGGAAATCAGCCAGTGCTTGCGAAATAGGGTCCAAGGCGTCCTCCTTGATTTCGCTTAGTTCAGCTTCAGGATGGGAGAGGTGACCATGGTGACGCCCGGGGTGAGCACCACGCTGCTGCCGCCGCAACTCAAGGCAATGCTGCCCGGCGACATGGTGATCGTGCTGCCGCCGCAACTCAGGGTCAGGTTCGTGCCCGCGTTCATGGTGATGGTAGCGCCCGCGGAGGTACTGACCGCGGCGCCCACGGTCGTCGTCTGTTTGGCTCCCACATTGACGGTCTGGTTGGAGCCCACGGTGTTGGTCTGGTCGGCGCCCACGGTCACGGATTGGGAAGTGCCCACGCTGACCGTCTGGCTGCTCGCCACGGTTTGGGTCTCCGATGAATTGACCGTCATCGAGTGGTTCCCGTTCACCGTTTCGGTTTTCGAGCCCAAGACCGTGTGCGTTTCGCTGCCGCCGATTTGGGTTTCCTGTTTGCCTTTGATCGACACGTCCTGGTTGGCGCCTACCGAGTAGCTTTCATTGGCGCCTACCGAAACCGATTGGTTGCTGCCCACGGAAATCGATTGGTTGCTGCCCACGGATTCCGTGTTATCGACGGAAATATTCACGGTCTGGTTGTTCTCCACGGTAACCGAGCGATCGTTCTTGATGGTGGCCGACTGGTCGTTCATGACCAGCGTGGTCATGTCTTTTTGCGAGCGGATATCCAGCATCTCGCTGCCGTCGGTGTCGTCGAAGATGATGTGGTGGTCCTTGATGGTTTTGATGATGTTCTGGTACTTCTTGGCCGGTCCCAGGGGGGCGGTGTTGAAGTCGTTGTAGACGCGACCGGTGACCAGCGGCAGGTCGGGGTCGCCGTCGATGAAGGTGACCACCACGTCGTGACCCACGCGGGGAATCCACTGAATGCCGTAGTCCTTGCCCGCGTAGTTGTTGGCCACGCGCACCCACATGGAGCTGCGCTCGTTCATGCTGCCCTCGCGATCCCAGTGGAACTGCAATTTGCAGCGGCCCATGTCGTCCAGGTAGACCTCGCTGCCCGACGGACCCGTGATGGTGGCCGTTTGCAGACCGGCGATCTTGGGTCGCGGCGTGCGGCGGACCGGCCGAAAGGGCACCTCGACCGGCTGGGCGGCAAAGCGGCACTGGTAGACGCCCTGCTCCGCGCTGATTTCCAGGGAGGTCAGCAGCCATTTCACATTCAACTCGTCGCGGAAGTGATCCTTCATGGTGAAGCAATAACCCGCTTCAAAGGACCGACAACTTGCAACTCCCCAGCCGTTTTTGCTCCACGCGGTCATCTCTTCCTTGCGCAAATCCGCGTAGCGTTGACCCTCGCTTTTATCCTTGTAGTTTTGGGTGTGGTCGTATTGTTCCAGGGAATCGTAGTTGGGCACCTCGGTTTCCGTTGCCTCGGCGGAAATGTTGGTTTGCGAGGTCTCGTAGTTGTAGTGCTGTTGGCTCAACTTGCCGGCGCCCACGGTTTCCTCGTAGGTGAAGTCGCTGATGAACTCCTGCTTGCCGAAAGCCATGCGCGCGCTGATTTCTTCCACGTAGGTGGCGTCCGCAACGGGGATACAGTCGGGATGCCCGCCGGGATGGTCGCTGAAGATGACCTTGTCGTTTTCCTGGTCGAAGAAGAAGCAGATGCCCTCGTCTTCCAGCAGGCGCGAGATGAAGTTGTAGTCGCTTTCCCGGTACTGCACGCAATAGGTGCGCGTGGGCGGCGAACCGTTGACCTGCCATTCCATGGTGATGCCGTAGGCGTTGACCACTTCTTCCACGATATCTTTGGCGGTTTTGTCCTGGAAGACCCGGGTGTTGGTACCGCGCGTCAGCAGCCACAGCTTGGGGCGAATCTCCACGTGGTACACATACGACTGTTTCGACGCATTCGGCAGGTTCCCATGGCGGGTACGGCCCTGGCTGAAACGCGTGATGATGCCCGACAGCGTGCGGTCGTCTTCCAACTCCTCGCCGCATTTCAGGGTGATGACGGCCCTGGCTTGCAGCATGTCGGTGAACTTGAGGTTGTCATCCGGGCACTTGACCTCGACGTCGATGGTGTACAAGTCGGAGAGGGCCTGCTGCATGCGCAGGGATAAGGGTTGGATATCGGCGCCGGGGCTCTTCCAGATGATATCGGCGACATTGTGTTTGACGGCACTCATACATCCTCCTATCTGCCTGCATCAGGCTGGATTATAAGAAGCAAAGACCGGGCCGGCCCGAGTGACCTCGCCGCCTTTGGTGAGCGGCCTCACCGTATTGGGTCAAAAAAGGGAGATTATAAAAAGAAAACCCGAGCCGATAAATAATACCTACTCTATCCTACCACGCCGACAAAGCTTGGGATGTTCATATTTTGGAACACTTTGTTTGTGTTCCGGGAATGGATATGATGCAGATCATGCAGTGGCAAAAGCCGCCCGGATATGCTCGTCGGCGCCTGAACAGGCATAGCACCCGGCAAGTTAAAAAACACCGATGTATCGACTTGATGTGTTTCCATACTCCGCAAAAACTTCCCCTGGCCGCTCAGGGGCCGGGATAGAATGAGGGGCAGGAGGCATGACCGTGAAAAAATTCTTCAACACTGCCGGTCCCTGTGTTCCCCAAAAGCACTACATGCTTCCCGCGGAGGCCCGTAGCGGCGACCTGCACCAGTTGGTTGATGAAGAACGCTATTTTGTGATTCACGCACCGCGCCAGGTGGGGAAGACCACCTTGATTCAAAGCTTTGTGAATCAACTCAATGCCGAGGGCCGCTACCTGGCCCTGTACTGTACGCTGGAGACCGCGCAAGGCGTCGATCAGGCGGAGAAGGGGATTCCCATCTTGATCGCCATGTTGGAAGAAGCCGTTCGCTTGAGTCCTTATGCAACCTACAAGGCCTTTGCCCAAAACCCCCATCCCATTGCCGAGATTGCCTTGGGCCGGGCCCTCAGTGAATACTGTGCCCAATTGGATAAACCCCTGGTGATTATGTTTGATGAGGTCGACTGCCTGGGCGAGGGCACCTTGCTCTCCTTTCTCCGCCAATTGCGCCAGGGATATATCAACCGCGCCGGTGCACCGTTTGTCCACTCCCTGGCCCTGGTCGGCATGCGCAACATCCGCGATTACAAGGCCATGGTCCGCAACGGCCGCGAGACAATGGGCAGCGCAAGTCCGTTCAACATCGTCACCGAGGCGTTGACCATCCGCAATTTCACCTCCGAGGAAGTCGGCAGCCTGGTCAGGCAACACACGGAGGCTACCGGTCAGGTATTCCCCGACGAAGTCGTAAGCCGGCTTTTCTATTACAGTAACGGACAGCCCTGGCTGTGCAATGCCATTGCCCGTGAAATCGTGGTCAAGCTATTGAAGAACGACCACGGTAAAGCTGTTACCGAGGATCTGGTGGAAACCGCCGTGGAAAATATCATCCTGCGCCGCGACACCCATATAGACAGCCTGTTGGAACGCTTGAAAGAGCCCCGAGTGCGCCGGGTTTTGGAGCCGGTCCTGCTTGGACAACAGGTCAACCTGGAATTTTCCAGTGACGATGCTTCTTATACGTTTGACCTGGGCCTGTTGATCAAAAACAAGGGTGACGTTATTCCGGCCAATCCCATCTACGGCGAAGTCATCATCCGCACCTTGACCTACGATAGTCAGTATCAACTACCCACTTCTCTGGCCGGCCGCTATATCGATAACGATCGCATCGACATGACCGCCCTGCTCAAGGCTTTTCAACAATTCTGGCGGGAGAACAGCGACATTTGGGTGGAAAAATACCACTACAAGGAAGCGGCCCCACATCTCATTCTGCAAGCCTTCCTGCAACGCATCATCAACGGCGGCGGACGCATCGATCGTGAATACTCGGCGGGGCGCGGCCGAATCGATTTGTGTATCGCGATGGGCGATCATCGCTACGGCCTGGAACTGAAGATTTGCTATCGGTCGAATACCCGTGAACAGGGCCTGGATCAACTGGCGGGTTACTTGGAGACGCTGAATCTGGACGAGGGCTGGCTCATCCTCTTCGATCGCGACCCGGAGAAGGATTGGAATCAAAAGATATACTGGGACGATGTAACCCATCAGGGCAAAACCATCCATGTGGTGGGCTGCTAGCGGAGTTCCTGTCACATCAGGCGGCGCCTATACCCTTCGCCTTTTTGTTCAACCAACCGCAGGCCGCCATGGCCGCTACGCTGACCGCTTGAATGTAGGCGAACAGGCCCTCCGTTCGGCTGAGCAGCAGGATGAAGGCAATCGCCAACAACAACGCGCGCTGCCAGATGGGTAAGGGAGCGAACCAGTAGCCCGAAATCGCCGTGGCCAGGGCGAAAACGGCCACCAGGGTTACTCCTATGGCAAAGACAATGCCCCAGGTGCCTGAACCGATCAGCAGTAACTCAGGCCGCAATACGAAGGCATAGGGCAGGGCAAAACCGATGAGGGCGAATCGGAACGCGGCCACGCCCGTGGCCATGATGTCCGAATCCGCGATCGTTGCCGCCGTATAGGCCGCCAACGCCACCGGCGGCGTGACCATGGACATCATGCCGAAGTAGAAGATGAAAAGGTGCGCGGCCAGGACGACCACGCCCATGTCGCCCAGCGCGGGACCGACCAGGGTGGCCATCAGCAGGTAGCAGACCGCCGAGGGCAGGCCCATGCCCAGGATAATCGTGGAGACCATCAACACGGCCAGGCCCAGCACCAGGTGCTGTTGCGCCAGCGGCAGCAGCATGCCGGGCAGTTTGGAGCCCACCCCGGTCAGCGTCACCACGCCGATGATGATGCCCACGCAGGAAGCCGCGGCCACCAGGGGAATGCCGCCCGCCGCGCTTTTGATGAAGGCCTGCAACAGCTCTTTCAAACCCAGGCGGGTGTGTTTGTCGAAAAAGCTCATGATGAGAATGACCAGCAGGGTCAGGCTGACCGCGCGAAACGGCGTGTAACCGATCACCAGCAGGCCGATCAAAGCCACGAAAGCCACGAAGAAGATAATGCCGGGATAGGTGGACGGATGCGGCTCGTTTTCCTTCTCCACGTGCTCGCCGCCCGCGCCCACCCTCAAGGCCGTGAAGTGCACGATCAGCAGCAGGGCCGTGTAGTAGAGCACTGCCGGGATGACAGCCGCCTTGACGATCTCCATAAAGGTGATGTCGGGGATGATCTCCAGCATCATGTAGGCGCCGGCGCCCATGACCGGCGGCACCAGGGCGCCGCCCGAACTGGCCGCCGCCTCTACGCCGGCCGCCACCTTGGGCGAGAAACCGGAGGCGCGCATCATGGGAATGGTAAAGGTGCCCGTGGTCGCCGTATTGGCCACCGCACTTCCCGACAGCGAACCCATCATGCCGCTGGAAATGACCGACACCTTGGCCGGCCCGCCCGCGCTGTTGCGGAAGAGTTTGCGGGCAAAGTCGATGATGAAACCGGTGGCGCCGGTCTTCTCCAACAGCGCCCCGAAGATCACGAAGAGGAACACATAGGTAAACATCACCTTCAGCGCGATGCCGAACACGCCCTGGCTATGCAGAAAGGTCTGGCCCACGATGCGGTCCATCGAATAGCCGCGATGGGGAAACAGCCAGTCGGGCAGGGACGGGCCGAAGTAGGCGTAGGCCACGAAGGTCAAAGCCAGGATGGGTAGCGTCAAGCCGATAGCGCGACGGGCGGCCTCCAAAACCAGCAGCAGACCGATCAAACCGACGCGCAGGTCCATGGGCGTTTCCCTGCCGGCCCGGTTCCCCAGCGATTCCGAGCCCACCCACCAGGCCTCAAAGCGCGCATCGCTTTGAATGAAGACGTAACCGAAACAGCTGATCGTCAACAGGACCAGTATCCAATCCACGATCTTGGCCCAGGTGACCTCCCTCAAGCGCCGATGCATCGGCACTTTCAGGAACACCAGGCACAGGCCCAACATGGCAAAGCCTGCCACCTGGGCCAACGGGGCCAGGAAGGGATAGTTCACCTCGGACAGGGTGAAGATGCACAGCAAGACACCGATCACCTGGAAGACACGGTCACGGATACGGTCCAACATTAGGGCTCCTCTACAAGTTGCAAGTTGCCGGTTGCAAGTTTCAAGGTTGGGACTTCGTCCCTATTCACTCGGTACTTGCGGGCCAGATGCCTATTTCCTTGTAGTAGCGAACGGCGCCCGGGTGGAAGGGGATGCCCGTGTCGCGGATGACATTTTTGGGGTTGATGGCCTTGCCCGCCGGGTGTTGTTCGACCACCTGGTCGCGGAACTCGTAGATGCGCTTGGTGAACTCGTAGACCGTGTCCTCGTCGATCTTGGGCGAGGTGATCAGGTGCATGGAACCCACGTTCAGGCCCTCGTAGGGCTCGTCGATGCCGCGATAGGTGCCGGCGGGGATGGTGGCGGGGAAGAAGAAGGGGTAGTCGTCGATCAGCTTCTGCCGCACGGCCGGATCGAAGGGCACCATGGCGATATCCATGGAAGCACTGGCCTGGCTGATGGACGAGGTAGGCACCGCGCCGCCCAGGAAGACCGCGGAGGCGGAGCTGTCCTTGAGCATGTCCACCGAGCCGGTTTGGGTGTTGTGCAGCACGGTCAAGTCATCCCAGTTGACGCCGTGGGCTTCGACGATGGGCCGCACGAAGTAGTGGAACCCGGCGCCGTCGGGGCCCACGGTGACGCGCTTGCCGGCAAGGTCGGCAAAGCTGTTGACGCCGGAACTCTTGGTGGTGATGAAGGTCGCCACGTTCGGGGCCAGGGTCATCACGGCGCTGATTTCATGGGGTTTCTGCCAGGCCCCCTCACCGCGAAGGGCGAAATAACTGATGGCGGCATTGGCCAACGCGAAGTCCAGCCCGCCGTCCACCAGGCGACGGATATTTTCCTGGGTGCCCTTGGTCGATTCTGAGTTCACCTGCCAGTTCAGATCGCCCTTGTTATCCTCGGCAACCTTGGCCAGAGCGCTGCCCACGGCGAAAAAGGCGCCGCCCGGGGGCGCCGCGCCCACGCTCAGGAAGCGGCGCTCCTTCTTCTTCGGGGCGCCCTCGGCGGTTGTATCGCCGCCGCCCTGATTGCAAGCCGCCAATAAGATCAGGGCCGATAAGCCCATGCATAACCTGTAGAACATGTATTCCTCTCAACGTGAAAAAAGTAGGCACAGCCACCATACACCATAGCTTAGTCGCGAACAAGCCCGTGCAAGTTGCAATTCGCCCGCCCCCCTGGGCGCGCACGCATCCTGCGTGCATTGTCAAAACCATCGCCATACAGTGCCCGTGGGTTTAAAATAGGTCGAGGAAGTTACAATTCGCCCACCCCCCTGGGCGCGCACGCATCCTGCGTGCATTGTCAAAACCATCGCTATAAAGTGCCCGTGGGTTTGTAAAGGAGGCCGAGGAGTTGCAATTCGCGCTTGCTCCTGCGTCGCTTCGTTTGGATGCACGCAGGATGCGTGCGCGCCCAGGGGGGGTTCACCCCTTGCGGAGCATGTAATTGCATCATGTGAATAAACGAAGAGGCAATCCATTACCGCGGTCTCTAAGCGCAAACTATGAGGTATTCCCGGGAGCGCAGGCGTCCCGCCGGCTGCAAACCGTTCATTTCGCCATGGCGAAATTAGGAGGTTCACTTTACCGTATCCAATAATTATCTACGAAAACTCATTGCAATTCGCGCCCGCTCCTTCGGCTCATTGGTTGCGGCAAAGGTTGACGGATTGAACAAAGCCGGCTTGCAGTTCGGCCGGACATTCCATAAGGTTAAAGAAGGAGACACACTATGCCCGTAGAACTGATGGATGTCCGTCAGCAAGCCCTTAAATTGGCATCGGCCGACCGGCAAGCCCTGATTCACACCTTGATTGCAAGTCTGGAAACCCCCGAATTGACGGAAGTAGACGAGGCCTGGTTGGATCTCGCGGATACACGGCTTCAAGAGATTGAAAATGGTATAGAGACGATTCCCGGTAATGGGTTCTTTGCGGACATCAAACGGAATCGGGTTTGGCAAGAGTAAACTACGGCCCGGGTGTCATTTCAGAAAGGATCTTCCACGCTGTCAAGTTGCCGCTTGCAAGTGATTATCGTCAAGGGTAGGCGCAGCGGCATCTGTACAGAATCGGCAAGGATTTGGCGATGTAAAAAGACTGTGATATGCTTTTATTACTTTCCATGTAATAGACCCTTAAAACTTGGGAATACTTCAATTGTCAAATAAGGAGGATTCAGGTATGAATAAGAAGAGATTGAAATTGGCTGAGCTGACTGTAAAGTCTTTCAACACCAAACTGCCTCGCGAGGAAGAGATCAGGGTCCAGGGCGCCAGCGGCAACACCCCCGGAATCTGCACTAATTATTATTTTTGTACCATGGATGCCTGGTCCGGCTGCGATGAACACAAGACTCTCTTGTGCCTATAACACAAACCGTCGGGCTCACAAAAAGGTGACCGCGAGGTCGCCTACTTTTGAACCCTTTTGCTTTAACTGAACCCATAACCACAAAAGGGGCCGGGGATCTGACTCCCCGGCCCCCCGGTTTGGGGGAGAAGGCCGTCAACGGCGGAGGGGGACACAGTTCTGTTCCTGGTTGTTGCGGGTTTGAGGCAACAAGCGTTTTTGTTTCCGTTGCCGGGCCATGACCGACTCCAGGGCTTCGCGGATATTGTCCGGGAGCGGGTTACGGGTGAGGGCCGAGAGGCGGTTGTCCATTTCCAGCGTGTCCTCGCTGAGGTTGTAGCATTCGTATTCGGCGGGAATAAAGCGATCGGTAGTAATGCCGTCCGGGTTACCCACCTGACCGACCGTAAAGCGCGTGTTGTCGAAGTAGCGGCTGTACTTCCAAAGGGTATCGCCGGTCAGGCCGGCCAGGCGGGTGATGATGGTTTCCACGTGGTTCGGCTGCACGACCGGGTTGTAGGCCTGGCCCGTTATCGGATTGTTCATCTGGGTGCCGACTTCCACGTTGTCGTCCGTCATGAAGTAGATCGCTTCGTCGGAGTCGAACTCTACCTCGCCCCTGATCTGGGCCGACAAATCGCGGCCCACCATGGGTTGCGCCTCGGAGTGGGTTTCGGCCAGCTCGCGCCGGATCCGGTCCTGATCGATACCCGCCAGACCCAACAGGGTAGGGGCCAGGTCGATATGCGAGGTGATCGCATGAGTGTGTCGGGGTTCGGGGAACAGGTGCTTGTTGGAGATGACGCAGGGCACGTGCAGCGTTTCTTCATAGGCCTGGTACCACTTTTGTTGCAGACCGCCGTGGGCGCCCAGCATTTCACCGTGGTCACTGGTCAGCACCACGATGGTGTTTTCGGCCAGAAACGTCTCCTGCAACTTGTGGTAAACGGTTGCGATGTGTTTGTTGACCTCGGCCATGAGGAAATAATAGAACTGGCGGTACTTTTCCGTGTCGGGTTGCATCAGGTACATACGCGGGTAGGTGTAGACGAAGTCTTGCTGGCAACGCGGTTTGTTCTCCAGGGACTCGCCCGCGTTGGGCGCCCGGTCCACCTTGGGCAGCTTGCCGTTTTGGTATAACTCCTCGAATTTATCGAACCAGGGAATGCCCGAGAAGACGATGTCGTGCGGGTTCACGAAGCTGGAGACCAGCAGGAACGGGGTTTCGTCTTCACCCGAGCGGGCTTTCCGGTCCAGCTCATCCAAGACACGGCAGACCTGATCGGCAAAACCGGGGTCGCGAACCGTGCCGTCGTTGGCTTGAGCCGCGCCGTGAGGTTCGGGTCCGATCCAACCGGAAAACCCGTATTTGTCCAGGCGGTCCGCTTCGCTGTAGAGGTCGATGCGCTCGGGGAAAGGCCTGCCGTTGACATCGTTGCTCATCAACGCGTTCCGGGTGCCCGGTACATCGATATCCTCGTAGGAAATGTGCCACTTGCCGCGATAGAAGGTCCGGTAACCCGCCTGGCGGAAGTAGTTACCCAGGGTGGGTACGGTGTTGGGTTTCAGCCAGAACATGTTCTGATCGAACGAGGATTTGCCCACGCCGGGCGTCTGGCTGACGCCGTGCAGCGAGGGATAGTGGCCCGTGTAGAGGGTGGTGCGGCTGGGTGCGCACGCCGTGGCCGCGGTGTGGTGGCCGCGAAGTTCCAGACCGTTTTTCCGCATTTGCTCTACGACACGGCTGCCGGCCAGTCGGAAAGCCTTGGCTTCCTCGTTTTCATAGGGCGGGGGGAATCGTTCTTCGTCGGTGGTAATGATCAGAAAATTGGGTCGCTTGCCGTTGATTTTCATACTTGCTCCTCTGCATTAACGCGCGATCTTGTGTTGTGCCGGTCCTACAGGAACATCGGTCGTGGCGAGGAGCTTTGAACAACAACTGTGCCAGATTGCCGAAAAATACGACCGACGCGGCTCGGATGCCCGCCGGGACAGTAACGCCGGTTGTCTCAAGCGGTAAACTGACACCTGGGTACGGTGGAAAAAAGCACGGTTGACCGCCGTTTCGTCATGACGATGTCGTGACGAAACGGAGAATTGAACATGCCGGACGACCGAAGAGAGTACGACACGATATTCGCCGCGTCCGCGTATGAGGCAGCGCTGCACGGAAACATGCTGCATCTTTGCTACAATCCCCAGATCGGGCAAAGGTTTTGCTAAAGATCACGGGAAAAGGAGCGGGCGCTCGCATGTGGGAGAGCCGGCCGAAACATGTGGAGGTTTTTCAATGAAGGAGATCCGGAATTATCTTTACGAGGTTCAGGTCTGGTATGTGGATGCATCGAATCCCGGTTTCGTGTTTTTCAACGATATCGAAGGGACTCAAACCGATCCCAGCGTGCATGTTGCCCCGGGTGTGCAAATCATCAGTTTCCGATTGAACACCGCTGTTTTCGAAGGGGAAGTGGATCTGGCGACCGTAACTCAGGCCGAGTTGTCAGCTCACAAGATAACGGGTAGGGAAGAGGCCGCTTTTACCACCGATCCGATTCAGTGGGTGGATGCCGCCGGGGGTCCCTTCGATCTACCCACCGATGCGCCTGCCAATATGGTGGTGCAGCGTATCGGCCCCACCCGATGTGACGTGGTGAATTCCAACAGCTCGATGCTCTCCGATTTCAAGACCGAATTCCCCATGCGCATGATCGTGATGTACAAGGGCAATATCGAGTGGAGCCCGGACCCCACCATTGTCAATGTCCCGGAGTTGCCGCCTACCTGACGGGCTCGCCGTCGGGCTCGTCAAGCTTCAGATCGAACCGGGGATCCTTGCGCAGGGCGTCGAACCAGGGAAAAGTGAACCAACGCGGCTGGTAGCCCAGGTCCAGGGCGCGTTGTGCTTGAAAAGCGGCGGAGGCGCGTTCATCCAACACGGCAAAAACCACGGCCGCCTCATAAGCGGCCTGGCTGTCGGTGGGAGCCAGGGCCAGAGCTGCCTGGATCGATGCGACTGCCTCGCGGCTTTGCCCCAGGTGGGCGAGCGCCTGGGCGCGTACGCTTTGCAACTGCCAATCGGTTTCCTTGCCGTCGTTTGCCTTCACTCGGGCATTGACCAGGTCCAACACGGTTCGGTAGAGTTCGCGAGCCTCTTCGGTCCGGCCGGCCAACAGGGTGGCGTCGGCCAGGTTGAGGCAGGCAAAGGGATTGTCGGGAGCCAGGTCGCGGGCGCGGTTGAAGGTTTCGCGGGCCAGATCGTATTCGCCGGAGAGGAAACGGGCCAGGGCCAGGTTGTTGAGTTCGGCGAAACGGGGCGTACGCGACACGATTTTCTCATAAAGGGCGGCGGCTTTCTCAGGGTCCCCGTTGACCAGTTCCACCTGGGCGGCCAGGGCCTGACCGTGATGACTGTCCGGTGCGCGTTCGAGCAGGCGGTCCAGGGTCCGGATCGAGGCGTCGATCCGGCCCAACCGCAGCTCCATTCGGGCCAAGCTGTACAGGCGCCGCCAGGAGGGGTGGCGCGCTACGGCGGCGCGCATTTGTTTCAGGGCCTGCTCCGGCCGGTTCTCGCGCTCGTGCAGCCGGGCCTGATAGACCAACAGCGGGACGCTGCCCGGGTCTATCTCTTCCAAGATCTCGATAAGGCGCATGATGCGTTTTACATCGCCCTCAACGAAGGCGCATTCTAATTCTCCGAGAACGGGTTCCGGTTCGTTCGGAGCCAGCAGGCGAGCTTCCCGGGCGGCCGCGTAGGCGCGGTCCAACAAGGCCTGTTCGCCGGTCTCGTTGTAACGGGCCAGGGCTACGTTGACGGCCAGCAAATAAGCATCCAGGAAATGTGGAGAACCGGCGTGAATTCGGGTCAGGGACGCTGACATCTCTTCGCCGGCTTTGCGCCCGCCGGCGTAGAATCGTTTGTGGGTTTCCAGGTAGGCGATATAGTCGCGGTCGCGCACCTCCAGCAAAACCGTTCGGGTCCCGGCCGCGTAATCGTCATAGCCGCGTAAGAGGTGCGCGCTGACGGATCGGGCATACGCGGTTTCCATGTGTCTGGGTACTTCGAAACGGTCCGTCCACAGCAGGATGCCGTCCGCGCCGCGAATACGGTTCAGGGTCATCATCCAGACGGGGCCGGACCCGTCCAGTTCGGCGGTTACCACTTCATCGGCGGCCAGGGACTTTGCAATCTCGATCGGGGAACCGTCAAGACGATCCACCTGGCTTGCGGGAAGCGTGGTCATGCCTTCAAGCGAGAGCAGGGTTCTTACCAGCGCCAACCGAGCCGCCCGCCCGAGGAGATCGGCTTCGGGGACGGAACCGATGATTTGGGGTTTGACTACGACCACATGAATGGGCGGCGGAGAAGAGGAACGCCGTAACAGCGCCAGGGCAAGTGTACCCAGAACCAGGATAGAGATGACGGCTATCGGCCATATGCGGCGTTTGGGTTCGGCGGGTTCGGGCAGCGGGACAACGGCCGCTGCCGTTTCCGCGTCATTCAGGTCAGTGGGTTTTATCCCCGCAACGGCTTTCAGGGCGTCGATGATTTCGGCCGGATTTCGCGGGCGCAAGTGCGAGTCTTTTTGCAGCAGGTGGTCTGCCAGTTGGGACAGCGGCAGGGGAATTTCCGGGTTCAACTCGCACATGGGCCGTTGTTGGTGATTGATGATGCGATGCAGCGTGGCCAGCTCGTTTTCGGCGGTGAAGGGCGATTGTCCCGTGAAAACCTCGTAACACAAAACGCCGAGCGAGAAGAAGTCGGAAGCGGCGTCGGCCGGTTCGCCGCGAGCCTGCTCCGGGGACATGCAGCGATAGGTGCCGAGCATGGTGCGCGGACCGGTCAGGGTTTCCGCGTCGGGAATCTTCCTCAAGCTGCGGGCGATCCCGAAATCGGCAATCTTGGCGACGCCGTTATCGGCAATCAGGATGTTCTCGCTTTTCAGATCGCGATGCACCACGCCGTCGCCATGGGCCGCGGCAAGGCCGGCCAGGATTTGGAGGACGATGTCCAGCTTGGTTTGCATTTCCGGCCGGCGATCGGTCAGGTACTGCTTCAGGGTGGCGCCCTTGACATACTCCATCACCAGGTAGTCGGAACCGTCCTGCTCCAGGATGTCGTAAATCGCAACGATGTTGGGATGGTTGAGGCCCGCGGTCAAGCGTGCTTCACGCCGGAAACGTTTGCTCAGGGCTTCAGGGTCCCGGTCCTGCTTCTCCAAACACTTGACGGCTACATTGCGATCCAACCTTTCGTCGCGGGCCAGGTAGACTTTGCCCATACCGCCGGCGCCCAGGAGGCCGGTGATTCGATAGGGTCCGACGGTGAACCGGTTATCCGGGCGATCATTCAATACCCAGCTCCTTCAAGCGGCGGGCCAGGGCGGCCCGTGAGACCTCCAAAATGTCGACCATCTTGTCCAGGTCACCGTTGCAATCGCGCCGGCAGCGCTTCAGTTCCTCGGGACCCAGTTCGACGGCCTTGCGCACGCGATCGCATTTTTCCAAACGGGAATGCAACGAGGTCCTGGAGATGCCCAGGTGGGCGGCGGTTGCCTTGACCTCCCATCGGTTGCGCCGCAACGCCGTCAGTAATTCATCATCGGAGAGAGCCGACGGTTTGGTTTTCTTTTCCGGTTTTCCCCAGGGTTCGGACCCATGATCATCCAGCAGATCCTCGATCGCGGGAGACGGAACGATTTTGTCCAAACCCCGGCTGCCGATGACCAGTTGACTGATCACGTTTTTCAACTCGCGCACATTCCCCGGCCAGGAATAGCGGGCGAGCCGGGCGGCCAGGGGAGCGGGTAACCAGGGCGTTGCATGGGGGTCGCGGTAGGCCAGACGATGCGCCTCGCCCAACGCATGCGCCTCAGTGCGCAGAAAAGAACCCAGTAAGCGGCCGAGGTCCTCGCGCCGTTCGCGCAAAGGCGGCAGTTGGATTCGATAGCCGCCCAGGCGATGCAGCAGCGGCGCGCGGAAAGAGCCGGATGCGCTCATCGCCTCCAGGTCGGCATCGGTCGCGGCCAGTAGGCGAATATCGACTGTACGCGGCTGCCTGGCCCCGACGGGGAAGACTTCTTTGGTTTCCAGCACGCGCAGCAGCATAACTTGGATTTCCGGCGTGGCTTCGCCGATCTCGTCCAAAAAAAGCGTGCCCCGATGCGCGGCCTGAAACAAACCGTTCCGGGTCCGGTCGGCGCCGGTAAAAGCGCCGCGTTCGACGCCGAATAATTCGGAGGCGGCCAGGGAGGCCGGTACGGCGCCCATATTGGCCCCGACAAAAGGACCGGAACGCCTGGCGCCGTATTGGTGAACCGCACGTGCTACCAACTCCTTCCCCGTGCCGGTTTCACCGCGAATGAGGACCGACGTGTCCAGGTCGGCGATCCGTTCGATATCGGAACGGACTCGTGCCATGGCCGCACTTTCACCGATCAAACCGAAAGATTCGGCCGTCGGTCGGCGGGTGGTTGCCATATGCAGCAAAAGGACCACGCGATCGGCAAGCTCCAGCACGACGCCGCGCGCCACTTCCCCCGAACTGAAAACGCGGGCGTCGGTTACGGGACTGCCGTCCGCCAGAACGGCCGTACCGCCCGGGTTCAATTGAACGGAGCCGTTGGGCGCGTTGGAAAAAGCCATGGGTTTCCGGCTGATAAACGGATCGGCGAGGGGTTGCACACGCCCGTCCGCACCGGTGAAAACGGGCCTGGCGCGGGAGATTTCGGCCCGGCGACCGGCCGCGAGTTCTCCAAGGAAAAGCATATCGCCCAAACGTTCCAGATCGGCGTGGTAGAGAATGGTCAGCGCGGGGACAGCTGTTCCGTCCGATTTCCGGGAAGACAGGGCCGGGCGAGTCGTGGCGGTGGTGCCGCTGAGCCAATCGGACGTCATGATTCGATGCCTCCCTGTAACCGTGCTTTACCTTTCATCCTCAAAGCTTCAAGTTACAAGCTGCATAGTACCATCCGCACCCGGAAATGAAAAAGGAGCACGACCGGCTACCACCGGCTACCTCAGGAGGGCTCCCGCGCTCGGGAACCCTCTTTGCCCGAAAACTCTTGATCAGGCTTCAAGCCATGGTGCTGATGACCGTACCCGTCAGCAGGAAGTCGCTGATCTCGCCCTGGCCGTCCAAATCCCCTTTTTGGAAAGTCACCTCGAAATCGACCTCTTCCACGCCGGTCTGGGAACTGACGATGGCCTCAAAAAAAACGGTTTTCGTTGTGGTTTGCCAGCCCGCATTACCCTGAACCACGCTTTGCTGTGCGCTCAGCGCCTGGGCATCGGTAGGTTTGGTGCATTGGACCGTGTAATTGAAACCACTGTCCTGGTTCCCGTTGGTTTTGGCAAGAAAGGTCGCGGTGACAACCAGACGATTGCCCTTGGTGATATTGGGCAACTCCAGGATAGGCGTATCGCTACGGCCGCCCACCGTCACGGACCAACTGCCTGATTTTTGAACGAATTTCATTGGGAACTCCTTCTCCGGTCATGGTGATCTTTTTGCAGGTATCTGGCTTTTTGAGTCTTAAGACAACTCATTATATCAGGTTTGCGGCCTGAAGCTATCAAGTGGCAACTCAACTTGCTACTGGTGGGGCTTCCTTAGAGCCCGATTGCAAGTAAGTACTTTATTGGCGTATGGCTCCAATAAATGGTCCGGCGCGGTAGACATTACGAGGCTAATTCTTGAGCCATTGAGGCGGCCCATCAGTTAAATGGCTAGCCGCCTTGGCGGCTATATTCTTAAAAAACGTGTCAAGTTTTTGGGCTAGCACAAAAAACCCCTACCCCACACAAGGGGGTTAAATTGGCTGACAACGTGGTGCAAATTCGTAGGAGGTTGTTGCCGGTTTAGGCGCTTTGTGGTTTTGCGTCGGCTCGATAATGGGATCGAGCCGTATATTGACCTCGAGATGGAACGACGCACCCCGTCCCCATACCGATGACGTAGGGGTATATCCAATATACGCCCTCTCCGGCAATGGTTCGACACGCCTCGACAGGCTGGGAGGATCCCGCTAGATCTATACTTTCGCCTGAAGAGAAAGGGTCAGGCGCTTCTGCCCAAACGGTTATCTGTCGACAGGAAATGCGGAGAAAAAATGAAGAATTGAATTACATATAACTAGGACACGCTTCCGAGCCAAGCGGAATCAACCGGTTTTCAAGTAGAGTTCTGATAAGCGCGGTCGCATTCTGCATCGAAATCCGGCGGTTGCTATTGCCAAAGCCCTCATCGGTTCTGCTCTTTTCGTCGTCGGCCAGGTCAGAGATTCCCCGAACCACCATGCATCTGGTTGAAGAGAGATTCTGCATCACTGTGTGAATAACGCCGCTGGACTCCATTTCAATGACCGATATATTTCGGTCACTGGTCTGTAGCCACTCGGCAAATTTCTTCGAAGAAGCAACCATATCAAGCGTAGCAATTTGGACATCATCGGTGTGAAGCCGGACATTGGCAAGACGCTCTTTGCCTTCTTTAAATTTCGCCATCCTCTCCTCATCGAAATGAAGAGGTACTGCAAGGTTCTTAAAGATCTCTTTTGCTTTATCGTCGCTGGACTTTTTCCATTCATTGTATACCTCAGGATGGGAAAACTCCATGTGCATCACCCAGGAAACCAATTGCTGAGTGGTCTGATAGCTGCTGCCCCCTGTAAGGACGGTGAAGTCCATTTCCCCTTGTTTCGAAAGGTGATCCTTCACCTTTGAGCGATGAAAGAAATCCGTGACCCGTGTAGCGACCACCACATCACCCTCGTTGATATCATCGGGTTTGGCACTTCCGGCAATACCGATGCTGACGATCGTACCGACATTAAAGCGGTGCAGCATCCTTTCCACCATTTGTGCGGAAGTCGTCTTACCCATCCGACCTAATAAGAGCACGGCACAACTGAAATCGCCGCATTGAAAAGTGTAGTAAATCTGGCCGGTCCTGGGATCTGTCAAGCGTTTCATTGAGCCCATCACGTCCTTGAAAAAGCGGAACTCCTCGGGTAATGCAATGACGAAAGCGAGATCCAGGTTCCTGGCTTTCTCGATATTCCAAATTGCTTTTCTTGTATTTTCCCTCATCGTGACAGCGACGCGCTCAAGATGCTTGTCTTTTTCAAGCCAATCAATCGATTTGCCGCGCTGCCAAAGTGCACGGAACTGTTTCGTGTAAGTGGCCAGGAAACCGTTCTTATGATTGGGTTGAAGGAGCAAGCAGGTTTTTTCCCCGCTACTCGCGTTCGGATCTACGGTGTAAACAGAGATCAGAGCTGAGGCGTCTTCCATTCTTCCATTGATAATGACCAGGCCTACCGGTGGAGACCAGTCAACGACTTTTACATGAAAGAGGTCACAACTGGTCTCGACTAACCCAGTCTGGAATGTCTGTATTGCATTCAACTTTTCTGCAAAAGACTTCTGCTTCTTATTCCAGATAAGGGCCGCCGTACCATTGGTCAACAAAAAGTTCACCCGAGCACCCTTTCCCATCGCGTTGGTTAACGCTTCTTTCTGGTTATCGAGAATTTTCGGGGTCATTGCCATGATGTCGATAGTAACGGGATTGGGATGTGCGGCAATGATCGACTCATTGATACTGCCCTGAGGGAAACAAGACACAGATGTATGACTATCCGATATATGATGCATGGCTTGATCCATTAATTTTCGGTACCGGTTTTTTCCTGTTCGAAACGGAGCGGGAAGAAGTGATGCTTGATTAAGGCCAGTCCTTCTTTCTCCAATAACGGTCCACGAACTCGGGTCAAGCCATTCGGCCTGATGATCTCACGCGCGCCGACACAACGCTGTCGTGGTCTCATTCGGCACTGAGCGACCCAGCTATCGAAGCTTTTTCGAGACACCGAGTAAACGAGACGGCCAATGCCGCTATAAAATATCGCACCTGCGCACATGGGGCAGGGCTCTACATTGGTGTACAAGGCGGCCCGATTGATCTGATCCAAGTCAAACCGCTTATAGAATGTGCGAATGGCTTCTACTTCAGGGTGAGCGGTCGGATCCATTTTCCACTTTCGTTCATCGAGCGTTTCGCAGATGATTTGGCCGTCGAAAACAATCAATGCCGCAAAGGGCCTTGAGCCAGATTCGAAAGCTTGAAAGGCCAAGTCGAATGTTTTACGGAGATAAGTTTCGTCGGTCATGTTTCTCATCCTCGTGTACGCCCATCACGAATTCATTATAGCATGCTTACAATGCGCATGAAGAGCTGTTGCCGCCACGGATCAGGGATCGCTGAGCAGGAAAGCTTATCGATGCGAATAAAGAGAACAACTGGCACCCTCCGAGACCCGGTACCTCCCGGAGCAAAGCAGGAAGAGGGTTTGATTACCAAGGCCTTATAGCTGTTGGGGCCTTGGGGCACATCTGTATTCATTCTCCTGGTCTCGTCATGAGTCTCGCGAGACCTCTCCTCTAAGCCTCCAAATCACCCCAGACTCGCTTTCACGAGCAAACGGCAAAAAGGGGTTCCGATGATGGGAAACCTTTGGTAGTCAATACTTTTCCTCCTTTTTCGTTTCTGGAGGCGTGTTATCCTGTGAAAGTGGCCACTTGCATAGCATAACACGCTCCAAAGCCTGAAAAATGCGCCACCAAACACTGGGGGCAGAGGCGCCACTCAAGCAGCGACTATGCGACACTGACCGAGTGTGAGAGAATGCCGCTGGCAAACGTTGCTTAACCAGCTGTCCAGTAAATCGGGGTAGGTCCAGTGATCGAGTTTCCAGATGAGCACAGATCGACTCGATACGACCCTGCCAGGCGAGAAGGTCGGCCCGACAACCCGGGGCAATTTTTGAAAAAATTCAGATTGTTGATCCCTTTTCCAGCTTAATTCCGCATTTTTACAGTTGAAGCTAATCAATCAGGAGGTGTCACATGGGTTTAACTTTCAGGAAGTCTATCAAAGTGGGTCCTATGCGATTTAATTTTTCTAAATCGGGAGTTGGTGTTTCGGCTGGGTTCAAAGGCTTTCGCATTGGATCAGGGCCACGGGGGAATTATGTCAGCGTCAGCGCTCTGGGGGTTAAGTTTCGGCAAAGCCTCGACTCCCAACACCCTGGAAACCGAGGGTCCGAGCCAATCGAGCAACCGGTTAGATTGGAGCCGACAACCACCAAGGAACCGAGTGTTGAGCAGATGCGTGAGATCGAGAGCGGGGATGTACTGGAAATGGGGGACTCCAGCGCTGCAGATCTTCTCGCAGAATTAAACGGTAAACGCAAGAGAATTCGGATTTTCCCCTTCGTTTTCTGGACAGGATTTCTCGGGCTTGTATGCCTGGTTTCATTGGGATTGACTTGGCAGGCAATTAGTTGGCTGATCTTGTCCTTCTTCATGGGTATCTTCATGAAGTTCAAGGATACTCTGAGAAAATCCACGGTAATCTTCTATGAGCTTTCACCCGAGGCCGAAGTGGCTTATGAGCGTCTCCATCAGTGGTTCGATGAGATGTGTCGGCGTGCGGGGGTCTGGCATATCAGTGCAGAGGGAGATGTCCTCGACGCCAAATATCAGGCTGGAGCCGATCGTGTGATTGAGAGGAACCAAATCAGTCCAAGAAAATCCAGGATCAAAGAATTGAAAACCAACCTAGATTATCCCGTGATTCCAGTCGGTAGGCAAATGCTGGCTCTCATGCCGGAACGAATCCTGGTCTTTGATAATCGAGGAGTGGGTGCGGTCGCCTATGGTGACCTACACCTCGAAGTAAGCACCATTGATTTTATCGAAGGGGAGCGCTTGCCCTGGGATGCGGAAGTGATTGGTCATACTTGGAAATATGTCAACAAAAAGGGAGGCCCAGATCGGCGTTTCAAGGATAATTACGAGATCCCGATCGCACGGTATGAAACAATTTATTTCAAGAGCAGTTCCGGACTGAATGAAATGATCCAAATATCGATGCCAGGGGTTGGGGAGCCATTATCTCGATGTTTTTCAGCGCTCGCCCGTATTACTTCTGGTTCTATGCAGAGCAATGCTTGATAGAAAACTTCGGGGGTAAGTGGAAGTGAAGCCGGTTTCGAACCCGGTCGGTTTGTCGCCCAATCAACCGCCAGATTAACCCTGTGACGAGCGCGGCTTGCCATGATCACGCACGTTACAGGAGTGAGTATTCATGATCAGGATAAAGGTAATTGCTATGCCATCTGATCAAGCCCGCACCTACCAGGACGGGGCGTTCGACACCAACGGCAAGCCCCCGAGCGCGAGAGCAAGTCATTATCAAGTTTCCGGTTACAAGTTGCAAGTTACAAGGGAAGAGGCAAGCTTTACGGAGGCCCTCACGACCCCTCGCAACGCTTAACGCTTCTAGCATTCATGGAACTTTGGTATGCTGGATTAGCCGGGGTTTCTTCCCGGATATCAGACATTCCGGAGTGACCGCCGATGAATCGTCAGACAAAGCTGAAGCTGGTGATGATCAACCTGTTGATTGCCACGCTCCTGGCCGCCGGCGCCTGGTGGCTTCTGCCTGAAGAAAACAACGATGAGGATTACCGTGCGGGTCATGAACTGCTTATCGAAGATCCCGAGGCCGCGGCTCTCTTCTTCGACGGCAAGGTTCGCGAAACCGGCGACCTGCAGGCCCTCTCAGGCAAGGCCTGGGGCGACTGGATGCTGAACCGCATCGAAAAAGCCGAAGCGATTGCCCTTTTTATTGAAAGTAGAGAGCCGAAGGGTTGGTTGCGCGGCAGCAACCTGTTGCTGTTAGGCCGCATTGAAACCGAGCGCAAAGAGTATGAAAAAGCGCTGAAGCGGTTTACGGCGGCCTATGCCGTCTTCGAAAAACTGCCCAATCCCGACCCCATGTTTCAATCGTTGCTGGACCTGACCTTTATCAGCATCCGCCTCAATGATTACAAACGCGCCGAGAATTTCCTGGACAAGGCCGAGGTCTACCTGAATAAGGTGGATGACCTCTGGCAGGCCCACTACCATCGGCATCGCGCCGCCATCTGCCTGGTGCTTGCCAAATACCAGGAAGGTCTCGTCAACAGCGAGCGCGCCAATGCCATCTTCGAGAAAATGGGCAACAAACAAGGCGCCGCGGAAGCCCTGGTGGACATGGGCTTTTTCCTGATCGCCATGGGTCAGACCGAAGCGGGCCTGCACCATACCCGACAGGCTGCCGAGGTTTTGGAAGACGATGAAATAGGCATGGCCTACCTTAAGGCCAATTATATCTTTGCGGACATGCAACGCGGCAGGGATTACCGGGCAACCTGGGATGAAGTAGCCGCCTTCGCCGAGGCACAGGATGAGCGGCCCTTACTGGACCTGCTCAACTTGTTGAAACGCTTGAACAGCGGCGAAGCGGGCCTATAAGGCCGGAAAAGGCACCATGGAAAGATTGGTCATGGGGGAAATCGTGGCCGATCCCGTTGTCCCGGGCCTTATTTCCTCGCTCATTTCCGTCAAGAGCACGAATAGCAAAACATCCCGCCTTTCACCGGCGTTTACCTGCCCCAATTGGATCGCCTCCAGCGTAGCGCCCCCGGCCACCAGGCGGTTTACGTCCTTGTTGAGCTGTTTCGTGCGAAAGTCCCGAATGGAAGAGCCGCTGAAAAAAATCAGTAGCATCAGTGTGATCCCGGCAACCAGACCCGGTAGGCAATGTAACCAGGAAACGGCCCGTTCCTTCGATTCCGGTTCTTGTTTCGGGGTTTCACCCCGAGGCGTATTTCCACTGCCGCCGGGCTCGACAGGGGTCGGTTCCGGTGTCTTGGGAATGGCCTTCTTGTGAACCCCCGGCATGGCGATGATTTCCGGTCTTGAAACGGGTTCGGATGCATGGCCCTCGCGGAATCGATGCAGATGCTCGTTTAATTCGGCCCACCGGTAGTTTTCGGGAAGGGCCGACATCCAACGCCAACCGTACCACCCCCCATTGACCTGTTTACCTGGCGTCAGGGGGGAACCGTCGGGCTTCAAACCCGGATCGACGAAGTGCTTTTTGGCAAATTTGAACAAGGCATTGCCGATACGTTTTTGGAGAGTCGCTCTATCGGCCTCGGCGGAGGGGGTAAAAAAGCCCTCATCCAAAGCATAATCGACGAGAGATTCAACTGTATAGATCTCCTGCTCGGCAAGGGAGAGAATAAGCCCGCTATAGCGCATGGGCCTGCCCTTTATTCTCGGCATGGCGTTAACCTTTAGAAATTGAGTGAATTGCTGTCCCGATAAAATAGGGCCGGAGCAATAACTATTTTAATTGGTGTAGAGTGCGCAATCGAGGATATTTAGAGGTGTGTACGGCATTTTTTTTTATTCGCGAATAAAATATATGTTTATCCAATCAATTAGCAGACAGTTGGAAGTGCCCTTTTTTTTAACAAATTATATTTTCGATCCACTTTTGCTCAGGTCTTGTTCAAATCCTGGAGTTCCGAGGCCAACCAGCGCTTTGCGAAGCGCCATTCCCGCTTGATGGTACTGGCCGAGCAATCCAAAATCTCGGCAATTTCGTTGATCTCCAAACCTGCAAAAAAGCGCATCTCTACGATCTGACGTTTCCGCGAATCCATCTCGTCCAACCGGGCCAGGGCGGTGTCCAACGACAGCAAGGTGCTGAAATCGATATCCTGGCGGTCCGCAATGGCGATGCCCGGTTCGTCCAGCGACAAATTGGCCTGACCGCTGCCCCGTTTCTGGGCAAAGCGCGCCCGCACATATTCCACCAGGATATGTCGCATCAACTGACTGGCAAAGGCATAGAATTGACTGCGACTGTTGAAACTGAAGGATTTACCATTAGCCAGGCGCAAATAGGTCTCGTTGATCAGGGCGGTCGGCTGAAGGGTGTTGCCGCCGGCGGAACCGGCCAGATGTCCCCGCGCGGTCTTGCGCAGCTCTTCGTAGGTAGAGGCCATCAATTCATCGATCGCGCCTTCTTCACCCTCTTCCCAGGAACGAAGGAGGGCAGTAATCTCACCGGAACTCGGCAGTTGGCGGGCACGTTTGTCGTTAGCATCTGATTCTTGTGGCAAGGGCAATCTCCTGTCTGTACTCAAGGCATACCAAAGCCGGACGTGATTCTAAGGCACCTTGTACTGCTCTCTTATTATGCGGAAATCGATGCTTGGAATCATCACCTAATTTTCAGAGAAACCCAAGCCGGGATCACTCCGCAAACCGCGCGACCGGCGCCGGCATGGTATGCTGATAAGACAAGCCGTTTGGTTATTCCAAAGACCTTTGTCGACTTTCGAACGGCATGCATCATCGATTCACGGAGGACTTTTCATGAAGAAAAAACTGCAATTAAAAGACTTGAAGGTCAAAAGCTTCCAGACCCAACTGACCGGGGACAAACGCAAAACCGTTGTCGGCGGTATGGGCTTCGATGCGATCGACACCTCTTGCGGTCTTCCCGACTGCCAGTGTGAATAACCCCCGAAAAGCGGGCGCCCCGTCGGGGAGGCGCCCGCAACCGGCGATGAGTATTTGGTTTCCACGATCATGGTTTATGGGTACCACGCGTCCAAGGTAAGGCCCGAGTAGCTGCTATAACCCTTTTTGTGTCCCCTATGGCAAAACCCCTTGTTATATTGGCTTTGTAGTTGAGTTGGGTTCCTTTTCGTCTTTAGCCCCATGTCTTCCCGGTCAACAACCCACAACACAACCACCGAAAACACGCTCAAAGGTTTTCATATGGCTTACTTTTCTAAAATCCAACCGAAATCTTTCATATACAAAATGGAGACACTGGGAATTTTACTGAAATCTTTCATACACAAAATGGAAACACTGGGAATTCTGCAGAAATCTTTCGTGCACAAAATGGGGACACTGGGAATTCTGCAGAAATCCTCGATTCACGAAATGGAAATCCCAAGAATTGAACAGAAATCTTTGTCACACCATTTGGCAACTCGAGGATCTTTGCAGCATTCCTCCGTGTTCCGTTTGGGATGATAGGGAATTTGTCAGAGATCTTTGCTATGCGGGGCGACATAAAGCGAAAGTTGTCCGCATCTCTTATTCCTCCGGTCGTTCTATCGAAGAATCAGCCCGGGACCTTCAATGTTCCGGATGGATTAGACCTGGACGGGCTTGCTCATACGCGGGGTTCGGACGCCAATCGAAAGAAACGGGGCCCTGATTACAGACGCATCAATTTCCATGAGTCAGGTAAACCAATACTTGAAAAACTTTTACGTAATATTCGACTTCAGCCCTTTTCGTGGTTTTTCTTTATCGGTGTAGACTTTTTGACGATACTAAAGCGAGTTCGGTCTTTTTGGAGGCATATTTGTCTGCCAAACGACCCCGGTGCGGGGCCTTCCTTCAATGGTTTTTTTTTCTTTACGCCTGGCAAGTCCACGCCAATGACGGGGATCGCTTCAATTTCCGTCATTTATCCGTTGATGACGGTCTCTCACAAATCATGGTCAACTGCATCATCCAGGACAGCCAGGGGTTTATCTGGCTCGGCACGAAAGACGGGCTCAATCGCTACGACGGCTATGATTTCAAGATCTACAAGCAAAAACCCGGCGACGCGAACTCGATTTCCGACAATTTCATCCTGGCCATGGCCCAGGATCCCGAGGGAATCATCTGGATCGGCACGGACCAGGGCGGTCTAAACGCCTTCGATCCCAAAACACAGAGCTTTATCCACCATCGGCACGACCCCGCAAGCGCGGATAGTCTTCCTGACGATACGGTCACCGCCCTCTACGTTGACCGCGACGGTCTCCTATGGGTCGGAACCCATGCCGGCCTGTGCCGGATGGAACGGAAGACAGGACGGGTCGAGCGTTTTTCGACACCGATAGTTAGAGGAGGCTTGACCCCCGCTACGAAACCGGCCGCGGTCAATGCCATCTATGAAGATTCACGCGGCTATCTCTGGGTCGGCACCAACAGCAGCTGTTTCGCCTTTACACCGGACCGAAAGACACTGCTCGATTTTACCAACCTTCCACTCGGCAGCACGCCGCCCCCCGACTATGTCGTCAACGGTTTCTGGGAGTTACCCGACGGCAACCTGCTGATCGCTTCCAAAGACGGCTTGTTCCGCTACGACCCGGAGCGAAAACTCTTTGCATCGGCTTATGAAGCCGTGATCGGAAGACCGGCCGCCATAGGCGTTCTCGGCTTTCGAGATCGAATCTGGGTGGGGTTGGGAACCTCGGTGATGGTCATCAACCCGGCGACGGGTGACCACCACTTGATCGAGTCGGGGTTGGGTAAACCGGGCAGATTGAGCAACGGCAGCATCAACTGCTGGCTCGAGGATCGGAGCGGACTGTTATGGTTGGGTACCATGATCGGCGTCCATGTTTACGATCCCGACCGCCGTTTCCACACCTTTGGGGTCAATGAGGGATTGGAGGTTACCGCCACCTACGGACTGGTGGAAGATGCCGAGGGTCATGTCTGGGTCGGTACGAACGAAGGGGGCGTGTATCGCTTCGACCCCGAAACCAGGAGCTTGCACAAAGTCGCCCTCGGCGGATTTACAGAGGAAGGAAGCGATGTCTATGTCCTTCACCACGACAATCAGGGAGCCGTGTGGATCGGGCACACGAACGGCCTGGATATGTTCTACCCTGAAAGCCGGCAGATTGTGCAAAGCTACCGCACCGAGATGAAAAACCCGGATGATTTGAGTTTTCCGCGCGTGACCGACATGCTGGACCACGCCGGTGATGAGGAACTCTTGTGGGTCGGCACGGAAAGAGGTCTCAACCTACTCGACAAACGCTCGGGTCGTTTTCAACACATCCTCCACAATGCGGATGACCCCAACAGCATGAGCGGCAACGATATTCAGGTTCTCTTTCGCGGCACGCTTCAGGAAGATGAAGGCATGATCTGGATTGGCCTGGAGGACGGCGGCCTGAATGCCTTCGACCCCGATCGCGGAACATTTCGCCGCTACCTTCCCGATCCAAGCCGCCCCGAGGCCTTGAGTCATTTACGGGTCATCAGCATGGCCGAAAGCAGCGGCCCTCGGGGGCGTCAACTCTGGATCGGAACCCGCGGCGGCGGCCTGAATGCCTTCGATCCCGTCACGGAAACCTTTCGCCATTATCGCGAAACGGACGGTCTTCCCAACGATACGGTCTACGGCATCCTGGTGGATCAAGCCGGCTATCTCTGGCTGAGCACCAACGCCGGCCTTGCCCGTCTCGAACCCGGTAGCGGCGAGCTGATCAGTTACGATACCTTTGACGGTCTCCGCGGCAGAGAGTTCAACACGGGCGCCTATCTGAAGACCGGCGGCGGTCTCTTTTTCTTCGGCGGCATCGAAGGCGTCACCTATTTCGATCCGAACGATATTCGACCCAAGACAACACCACCGCCCGTCGTTTTCACAGAATTCCGGCTTGCCAACAAGGCGGTCGAGGTCGGCGGGGACTCGCCCTTACGCCGGCATATCAGTCAGGCGCGCAAGATCACCCTGAACCACCGGCAACCGGTTTTTTCCTTTACCTTTTCCGCCTTGGATTTCGGCGCCCCGATGCAAAACCGCTATGCTTACCGCATGGAGAATTTCGACGAGGATTGGACCGAGACCGAGGCGGATCAGCGCGTGGCCACCTACACCAACCTCGACGCGGGCACCTATCGATTCCGCGTGAAGGCGGCCAACCGCGACGGGTTCTGGAACGAGGAGGGCGCCTCCATAACGCTCAAAATCCTTCCTTCGCCCTGGCTCTCCAAATGGGCTTACATGGGCTATATTTTGGGGTTTATCGGGCTTCTGGCGCTTTATATCCATGACCAGAAACGGCGTTTGAGAGCCATGAACCGCAAACTGGAAGAAAAGGTAAAGCAGCGAACCAAACAGCTCGACGGACGCATTCACGAGCTGGAGGCGCTCAACCGCATCATCAATACCATCCACCGCGATATCGAGCTCCCCAAGGTGGTCGAGACCCTCATGCAGCAGGGTTTGGAGCTGTTCCCCAAAGCCGAACGCGCTGCTTTCCTGACACCGATGGGAAAGCGGCGCTACCAGGTTTCCCACACCGTCGGCTACCCGTCCGAGGTCAAAGGCATCGTCTTGGATCTGAGTGATACGATGCGTCAGGACCCGTTGGGTCGCAGGGTGATCCGGGATGACGTATACCAGTTGTCCGGTTTGCGTGGAATCCGAACGGACAAAGGCGAGGAATTCAGCGCCTCGGCGTCGGTAATGGCCGTTCGTATCAAACACGAAACGCGTGAGATCGGCGTCATGGTTCTCAGTCACTCCCGAGACGCGGCGGTCTTCGCCGATGTCGACCTCGATACGCTGCTCCGCTACCGCGACACCATGGTCTCTGCCGTGGTCAAAGCAAAGATCCTTCAAGATCTACTGGAGGCGCAAAAAGCCTTACTGGCCTCGGCCCATAAAGCGGGTATGAACGAGATCGCCGTCCACGTCCTTCACAATATGGGCAACGCGCTCACCTCGACCCATACCAGTATGGGTTTGATCCAGGAACTGATGGTTGACGACCGTTCGACCCGTCTGCTGGACAAGATCAGGAATCTCCAGCAGTCGGCCGACGACGCCGATACCGAGGATCGTCGGCGCTTGATCACCGACGCGCTCGAACGCATTGTTTCGGATTGGCGTAGGAGGACAGAGAAGGTGGTTGAAGAAAGCGACCGCGTCCGGGAGCAACTTCACCAGGTCACCAGGAATCTATGGGACAGGCTCGAGTTGACTCGGGAAGATGTCTATTCCGAACCTGTTCGGATTGACGAACTGGTCGAGGAAGTTTTGTCATTGGAGGGTCATCTGCTCCACCAGGAGGGAATCGTCATCGATTTAGAGCTTGCTCGAGCGCCCGCCCTTTCGTTAAATCGGGCCAAGCTGCGACGGGTGCTCCAATGTCTTTTGGAGAATGCGCGCGAAGCGATCGCGCGCAAGGATGGGAACGGACGTATCCGCATCAACTCGGAGGAGCAAACGAATCGTTTCCTGCTTGTCATTGCCGACAACGGGATCGGCATTGCCCCCGAGATTACGCCCAAGGTATTTTTCCAGGGGTTCTCTACCAAGGACGGCGGTCGCGGCATGGGGCTTCATTATTCCGTCATCGCCGTCGAGGATATGGGCGGCAGCATCGCCGTCGAAAGTGACGGTCTCAATCAAGGCACAAAAGTCTCGATCGCTTTTCCCTATCCGCGAGAAAACAAGCCCGAACATAACGCCTCAAAAACGGTCCGAGCCGACTAGCGCTTCTTTCAAGGTGACGCAATTCCGGTCTTCGATACCGGTTTCGAAGTAGCTATTCCGACCGGGAGGTGGATTCGGTACGCATTATTTCCTCCATGATGTCCAATGCTTTCGTCAGGTCATGCCCGGTGATGGTCAGCGGCGGCGAGAAGCGGATCGCCTCGCCGGGACAGGCATCGCACAAGAGGCCCGCATCTACCAACCGGCGGCACAGTTTGCGCGCGTTTCCCCGTTCCGGGTCGATAACCAGGGCGAACCACAAGCCCCTGGCTCTGACATCCCTGACCACACCGCCTTTCATGGCGTTTAGTCGCGGTAGGATTTCCCGGCCCAATCTATGGGAGCGGGCGATCAGATCTTCCTCTTCGAAGACGCCCAGGGCCGCTTCCGCGACCGCGCAGGCCATGGGGTTGCCGCCGAAGGTGGAGCCGTGGCTGCCCGGCGTGAAGACGTCCATCAACGGGGCATCGGCCAGGAATGCGGAAACCGGGTAGATGCCGCCGGACAGGGATTTGCCGATCGCCACGCCGTCCGCGCGGACATTTTCGGCTTCTACCGCGAACCGGTAGCCGGTGCGGCCCAAGCCCGCCTGGACCTCGTCGGCCAGCATCAGGATTCCGGTTTCATCACACAGTTGCCGCACGCCTTCCAGGAAACCGTCCGGCGGCAGCACCACCCCGCCTCGCCCCTGGACCGCTTCCAGCATGACGGCGCAGGTATCGGGCGTGACGGCTTGTCGGGTTGCCTCCAGGTCGCCGTAGGGGACCATGCGGAATCCCGGCAGCAGGGGACCGTAACCTTCCTTGTATCTGGGTGTGGAGGAAGCGCTGATCATGCCCAGGGTGCGACCGTGGAAATTGCCGGTGAACACGATGATCTCGGCGCGGCCTTCCGGGATGTTGCGCGTGCGGTAGCCGTAACGGCGCGCCGCCTTGACCATGGTTTCCACCGCTTCCGCACCGGAGTTCATGAGCAGCGCCTTTTCGTAACCGCTGAAACGGGCCAGCCGTTCCAGCAAAGGGGCGCTCCGGCTGTGGTGGAAGACGCGAGCGGCAAGAGTCAGCCTTTTGGCCTGGTCCGTCAGCGCATCGATCAGGGCGGGATGGCCGTGGCCCAGGTTCAGGGCCGAGAAACCGGCCAGCATGTCCAGGTAGGCCTTGCCGTCCACGTCCCAGACGGTGCAGTCGGCGGCTCGATGCAGAATGACCGGGTAGGTGGGATTGATATTGGGGGCGTACCGCGCCTCGATGTCTACGGGCGATGTGGTGATCATGATTGCCTCTTCTTCAGAGATAGCGCCGGCTATGAGGTATTCCCGGGTGCGCCCGCGTCTCGCGGGCTGCAAGCCGTTCATTTCGCTCCAGCGAAATCTGGCGGATCGCTCTTCCGTGTCTCATAATTGTTTCCGAAAGCTCATTGCAATTCGCGCTCGCTCCTTCGTCGCATCGCTTGCAGCCGGCGGCGCATCCGGGAATACCTCATAGTTTGCTCTTATTTTTGGTCGGGGTTTTACCTCAGGTAGGCCGAGGCGGGTTCGGGGGTTCTTTCCCAGCGGACTCTGTCGCCGTCCCAGACGGCTTCGCCCGGCAGGTCGTGACATAGGAAGTAGGGCATGCTTTCCGTGAAGCCGTAGGCGCCGCATTGGTCGAAGACCAGCCAGTCGCCCGGGGCCAGGTGTTCGGGCAGTTGAAAGTTACCCAGCCGATCCAGCGCGGTGCACAGGGGGCCGTGAACCTGGAAGACGGTCAGGTCCTCGCCGGTTCCGGTCAGGGCGCTGCATGGAAAGGCTTGTCCCGTGAGCGCCGGGCGCAGGAGGTGGTTGATGCCGCCCTCCAGTACCAGAAGTTCCTCGCCGCGCACGCGTTTGCGGTCGGCTACCCGAGCCAGGTAGCGGCCGAACGGTCCTACCGCGTACCTGCCCAGTTCCAGCCAGGTCTCGCGCCAGCCGCCGGCCGCGCGCAGATCGGCCAGGGTCGCCATGAGCGGCGCCCACTCCAGGGCCCGGTCGTTTTCCTCGTAGGGAATGCCCAGGCCGCCGCCCAGGTCCAGGATTTCGAAGGGAAAGGACAGCTGGTCGGCCAGTTGGGCGACTTCCTCGGCGATGCGCTCCCAGATGGAAGCCAGGCGATTCAGCTCCAACACATTGCCCCACTGGAAGACATGGAAGCCGACCGGACGGGCGGCGCGCAGTTCGTTGAATTGGAAAAGGGACCAGTCGCCCGGCGCCATGCCGAAGGCCGCGATACCGTCGCCGCCCAGCAGGTTGGAGCCGCTGCCGGACCAATCCAGTTGAAGCCGTAACAGCACTTGCGGATGTCGACCCAGTTCCACGGCCAGTTGATCCAGCAGGCGCAGTTGGCCCGCGCTTTCCACCACGAAGGTAGAGACGCCGGCCTGGAGTGCGTGCTCCAGGAAGGCCCGGGTTTTCCCGGGTCCGGTCAAAAGGATGCGGTCGCCGGTGATGCCGCGAGACAAGACGTGTTCCAGTTCGCCCAGTGAGGCGGTGTCGAAACCCAGGCCCGCCTCGTTGACCGCGTCCAACACCGCGCCCAGCGGATTGGCCTTGCAGGCGTACCACAGGCGAACGTCGCCGGCGGCGAGGCTGTTCAGGTGAGTGCGGAGGGCGTCCAGATCGTAGATGAAGAAGGGCGTGTCGGCGGTCTCCGCAAAGTGGTGCAGCTGCTCCTTCATCGCAGGCTCTCCTCCAGCATAAGCGCCGCATCGCTGCCGGCGTCGCGGTACTTCACGATGATCGGGCAGTTCATGGCCAGGCCGTTGCCTGCCGCCCAGTCGCCGCGCATGGGCCGGGTACCGGGGATGACCACGGCGTCGTCGGGAACGGGCTCGCCGCGCTCCAACACGCGTTCGTTGACCGCGTCGTAGACAGGAGTGGCCTTGGAGAGGGTAACTCCGGGGGCAATGACCGCGCGGCGACCCACGCGGATGCCTTCCACGATCACGGCGCCCGCGCCGATGAAGGCATCGTCCTCGATGATGACCGGTGTCGCGCCGATCGGTTCCAGCACGCCGCCAAGTTGTACGGCCGCGGACAAGTGCACATTGCGGCCCACCTGGGCGCAGCTACCCACCAGGGCGTGGCTGTCCACCATGGTTCCTTCATCCACGTAGGCGCCCACGTTGATGTAGGCCGGCGGCATAACGACCACGCCCGGCGCCACGTAACTACCTCGCCTTACCGAGGTCCCGCCGGGGACCAGGCGCACGCCGTCGGCCACGGTGAAACGGCGCGGCAAAACGGTTTCCTTGTCCACGAAATCGCCGTGGTTCACCATGGCGCCGTTGCGGAAGGCGTCCAGGATGGCTTCCTTGACATGCGTGTTGACGCGCCAGGAGCCGTCCTCACCGGGTTCGGCGGCGCGAACCGTACCCGCCTCCAACTGGTCCAGGACTTCTTCATAGGTCATGACGCTCATGCTGCCTCCTCCTCGAATACAGTCATCGATCGATCGGCTTCAATCAGGGGTTGCGGGTTGGTCAGGTCGGTGCGGTCCAGCGGCAGGCGCACCTGGTCGCTGGCGATCCAGCCTTTCAGGTGCAGGAGATGCTTGACGGGTACCGGATTGGCGGCCACGAACAGGGATTCGGCCGCGACCTGCCAGCGCATGGGATCGGCCAGGCTGTGGTCCAACGCGGAGCGAACATATTCCGCCGTGGCCTTGGGCCAGGCGTTGCTCATTACGGAAACCAGGCCGTGCGCGCCCAGCATCGATTGCTGCGGCATCAGGGCGTCGTCGCCGCTGTAGATGAGGATGCCGGGTAGGCGGCGAACATATTCGGCGAAGGCGCGCAGGCTGCCGCTTGCTTCCTTGACGGCCCGGAAGTTGGGGTGGCCGGCCAGTTGCTCCAGGGCGTCCAGGGACAGGCTGCAACCGGTACGTGAAGGGACGTTGTAGAGCATGCAGGGCCGGTCGACATGGTCCAGCAAGGCGCGGAACCAGCGGGCTTGACCGGCGGCGCCGGGTTTGGCGTATAGCGGGGTGACCATCAGGTAGGCGTCCAGGGGCTGTTGTTGACAGAAGTCCAGCCAGGCCAGGGTTTCTTCCAACTGCAAACCGCCGACGCCGGCCATCAGCGGGACATTCAGATGGAGGCCGCAGGCGTGTTGAATCACGGCTTCGCGGTCAGCTTGAGTCAGGTTGGCGCCCTCGCCGGTGCTGCCCAGCAACAGGACGCCGTTGCCGGCGGTTTCCTGGACGCGAAGGAGTCGGGTGAGCGCTTGAAAGTCGACGGCGCCGGTCCCGGTCAGGGGAGTGACCAACGCGGTCCAGGTACGGTAGTCTTCAAGGGGACGATTCATGCGGGGGCCTCCTGTAACCGGGTCGCCAGGTCTTCAAAACGATGAAAGCCGGGGCCCGGGTAATGTTGTTGTGCGAAGGTTCTCGCGGCCCAGACGGCGCCGCGTGCGAAGAGTGAGCGATCATGGGCAACATGTTCCAAGTGAATGGTTTCGGTTTCAGTAGCCAGGCTTAGTCGGTGCCGGCCGACCACGTCGCCCTCGCGGTGGGAAATCATTTCGGTGTCGCGGCCCAACCACTCGCGCCAGCGCAGGGCAGTGCCGCTGGGCGCGTCGCGTTTACCGGTGTGGTGGGTTTCGTCAATGGTGAAAGCCAGGCCGGGCAGCAGGCGCTCGGCATGTTCCAGACGTTGGATGAGGGAACGCACCAGAACCATGCCGGGACTGAAATTGGCGGCGGCGATCCAGGCAATATCCTCGGCTACGAGCCGCTGGTGCAGGTCTTCCGGCCAGGTATGTCCGGTACTGCCCCAGAAGGTAGTGGTGCGCGCCGCTGTCAGAACGGGTATCAGTTGCGGCACGGCCTCGCCCGGGGTGAAGACGATGACGGCATCGGCGCCTGCCAGGGCCTCGGGCGTGGGCGGATGGCGCCGGTCAAACGCGGCGAAGCGCTCTTCAGGGGACAGGTGCTGCCATACCAATCCGCCGGTACGGCCGCGGCCGATCAGGGCGATCTTCATACCGTGACCTCCGCCTCGGCCGATATTTCCGTGTGGATGCGACTCAGCGCCTCGCGAATCGCTCGTCCCTCCACCAGCAGGCCGATGCTGTAGTCACTGGCGCCCTGGCAGATCAGCCGTACGTTGATGCCTTCCAACAGGCCCAGGATGCGGGATGCCAAACCGGCCGTGCGGTTGATGCCGTTGCCCACCAGGGCGATCAAGGCCAGGTCTTCCTCGATACGCACCTCGGCGAAACGCGACAGTTCATCGGCGATTTCAGGAGTGAAGCGGACCGGTTCGTCGATGGTCAGGGAAACGCTGATCTCGCTGGTGGTCAGCATATCTACGCTGATATTGTGTTTGGCCAGCAAATTGAAAATCCTGGCCAGGAAGCCGGGTGTATGCAACATGCGGAGACTGGTGATGGTGATCAGCTTCTGGTTGCGGCGAACGGCCATGGCGCGAAAACCCGAGGCGCCCTCGGCCACATCCGGCCGGATCCAGGTGCCGCCGGCTTCCGGGTCTCGACTGGAGCCCACGAAGACCGGGATGTTCTCGCGAATAGCGGGCCACAAGGTAGCGGGGTGCAGTACGCGGGCGCCGTAAACCGCCAACTCGGCAGCCTCGGCGAAACTGAGCTCGGGGATGGTGCGGGTGCCCGCGATGAGGCCCGGGTCGGTGGTGGCGATTCCGGACACGTCGGTCCAGATGTTGACATGTTCGGCGCCGACGGCCTCGGCCAGAAGAGCGGCGCTGTAATCGCTGCCGCCACGCCCCAGCGTTGTGGGCACGCCCTCGGCCGTCGCTCCGACGAAGCCCTGGGTTACCACGTGGCCCCGTTCCGCGAGCGGGATGAGATGCTCTCTAACCAAAAGTCTGATCTGGGCGATCTGGGGCTCGGCCCTGCCGAACTGCTCATCGGTGCGGATGATGCGATCGGCGTCCAGCATCGTCGCGTTCAGGCCGGCGTTTTTCAGGACCCTTGTAAACAACAGCGAGGCCATTCGCTCGCCCTGGCCGACCAGATTGTCGATGACCCGGGGAGTAGCTTCGCCGAGCAGGCCGATACCGCGGCACAAGCCGCCCACGCGTTCGATGAGGCTGACCAGGGAGCGACGCTCCTCATCGTCCACATCGAGGGCGTCGGCAATTTCCAGGTGGCGCTCGCGTAGGGCGGCCAGGCCCAATTCCACCTGGCGCACCCGGCTTGCGCCGGCATCGCGAACCAGACCCAAAAGTAACTCGGTAGTGCCCGCCGTGGCGCTGACCACGATGATTCGTTGTTGGGGTCGCGCGGCGATACTGGCCGCGCATCGAACCATGGCGGATGCGTCTTCCATGCTGGTTCCGCCGAACTTTGCGATAATCATTTTTTCCTCCTGGACATCCTGAAATATGGAGGACCTGAGCGGGCGAGCGCGGATCGGGTCGAACTGTGACACCCGTGGGCATAAGCCGTGCTTATCCATCGGTGCGACCACGGGCAGTGTCACGGTCGGTTCTCGATCACCGCCCACCGGAACCTGGTCTCCGGTTGGTGGTTCACGGAACCGAAACTAGCCGCGCAAGTCGGCGTCGCGTTTTATCTTGGCCTGTTTACAAAGTGCCGGGTTAGTAAGGCAGTCAGTAGATAGGAAGGCCGCTGATGTGATCTGTGTGTTTCTCATAGCCAAGAGCGCTCCACGTCGCTTTTTTTGTGACAGCCCCAAGGATTCAACCTCGGTGACCAACAGAACAACCGATCCGGCGAATGCCCTGTTTCGGCGACCAGCCCCTCACGCGCTTTCATAGGAACCGGATTCCTCCGGCGCGTTGCCTGCTTGTCGCACCTCTCTTGGTCTCCCGCAACTTTGCAGAAGGTCTACCAAGGTTATACGAGGCAAATGCGGAAAGTCAACAAGGAAAATTGTGAAAAAAATGCAAGACCGGCGTAGTTATGGTCCGGATCGGCTCACTTTTCCCAAATGGGTCAAGGCTTTCCCGCTGTCCGCATAACAGGGGTCCTCCGCTCACTGGTACCGGAATGAGGTTGTGGTTTCGCGGTCGCGGTTCTTGATTCCCGGGCCTTTAATCACCGTCCGCAATCGGCTCCTCGGACTTCCCGGGTCGATTACCGGCATCATCTCATCGCAGACTCCGCCGCCCGGTTGAACTTCCTTCTCTATAAAGAACCGAAGTCCCGGTGCTATACTTGGCCCAGCCGGAAGCGTCCGGGACCTTAATCAACCGCGTGAGCCATGCCCCAAACCAGCCGTTATCTCAGTCTCGATGTTATCGATGAACTCGCTCGTGAGATCGAGGAAGCCCATGGCCGCGAGATTTTTGCCGTCCTCTCCAAGGATGAAGACCAGCCCGTCTTTACCCGCATCGCCATGGTCGCACGCGGCACCACCACCGAGGTTCCCGCGCTCATGACGCGCTCCCATCCCGGCGACATGACCGTTCACAATCACCCCAGCGGCGTTTTGCAACCCAGCCAGGCCGATATGAATGTGGCCACCATGTTCGGCGAGGAAGGCGTGGGTTCCATGATCGTCAACAACGATGTCAGCGAGTGTATCGTGGTGGTGGAACCGCATGTGGAGAAAAAACCCGTCAACGTGGACGTAGAGGCGGTGATCAAGCTGTTCGGCAACGACGGACCGCTTGCCGAGAAGCTGGAAAATTACGAGAGCCGGCCTTCCCAGGTCTCCATGGCGCGCTCCGTCGCCGCCGCCTTGAACAACAGCGAGATCCTGGCCGTGGAGGCCGGCACCGGCACCGGCAAGAGCCTGGCCTATCTGCTGCCCAGTTTTCTGTGGACCAAACACAACAAGTCGCGCGTGGTCATCGCCACCAAAACCATCGCCTTGCAGGAACAACTGGTTTACAAGGACATCCCGCTGGCCCGCAAGGCCCTGCCCGATGCGCCCCGCGCCAGCCTGGTCAAGGGGCGCAACAACTATATCTGCCTGCGCAAACTGACCGACCTGAAGACCAACCAGCTCAGCCTGTTCGAGGGCGAGGAGCGCACGGTCAAGAAGGAAATCGAGGACCTGGACGGCTGGATGGAAGGCGGCGGCTCCGGCGATCGCGCCGACCTGCCCTTCGTGCCCTCCCGGGAGGCCTGGGAGATGGTGCGCTCCGATTCCGACATGTGCCTGGGCTCCAAATGTCCCTTCTTCCAAAAGGCGCCGTTTTACGAATCGCGGCGCAAGGCGGCCCAGTCGCGGGTCCTGGTAGTCAACCAGGCCCTGCTGTTCTCCGACCTGGCCTTGCGCAACGCCTCGGGCAACTACACGGCCGCGGCGGTGATTCCGCCCTACGAACACGTGATTCTCGACGAGGCCCACAGCGTGGAAGACATTGCCACCGACCACTTCGGCGAGAAGGTGTCCTCCTTCGGCCTGCGCCTGACCCTGGGCAAGCTGTTGAGCAGCAACCGAGGCAACAAGGGCGTTATCCACCGCCTGTTCGTGGCCGCAGTGGAGCAGGGCGCTACCGAACTGTTTTCGGCGCTGGAAGAGCGCTATCTCCACCAGTTCCGCGAGCTGCAAGATGCGGTCATCCACCAACTCTATGCTGTGAGCGCGGAGCTGCACGGCGAACTGAACCGCGAGGGCCGCCGCCAGGTGGTGGTGTGGTTGCGCGAACAATTGTTGGAATCGGGCCGCATGGACGAGGCCAAGGTCCAGGCCAAGGCCCTGTTCTCGCTGATCCACGAACTGATGGTGGTGGTCCGGCAAATCCGCGAGAAGTGGAAGCAGCAATCCGACCGCTTCCTGGAAAAAACCTCGGGCATGCTCATCGAGATGGAAGCCCGCTTGAGTCGCCTGGAAGGCGTGGCCGGCGCCCTCAAAACCTTCGCCGTCCGTCAGCACGAGAACCAGGTGCCCTGGCTGGAGTTACGCAAGAGCCGCTCTCACGACGAGTTCGAATACAAGATTTCGCCGCTGGATGTTTCGGGCGTCTTGCGCGAGGCCCTTTTCAAGCCCTTCAAATCGGTCACCCTGACCAGCGCCACCCTGGACATGAACGACGATTTCGAGTTCCTCTCCTCACGCAACGGCCTGATGGATTTCACCGACAAGCCTTGGTCCTTCCAAACCTTCAAATCGCCGTTCGACTACAGCTCCCAGGCCCGGCTGTTCCTCTGCCGCATGCAGAGCGGGCCCACCAACGGCGGTTTTGCCAATGATATCGCCGACCTGGTCATGCGCTCCGTGCTTTCGGGCGATCGCGGCGGCACCCTGGTCTTGTTCACCAGCTACGCCATGTTGAACCAGGTCGCGCGCATGATTGAAGGTCCCCTGGCTCGTAACGGCGTGGACATTCTGGTCCAGGGCCGCGCCCCGCGCTCGCAATTGACCGCCCAATTGAAACGGACCCACGGCGTGCTGCTGGGCACCGATTCGTATTGGGAGGGCGTCGACCTGCCCGGCGAGGCGCTGACCAAGGTCATCATCACCAAGCTGCCCTTCCGCCAGATGGGCGATCCCATCTTCGAGGCGCGCTGCACCGCCATCGACCGCAACGGCGGCTCGTCGTTCAAAAGCTACTCCCTGCCGCTGGCCCTGCTGAAGTTCAAGCAGGGCGCGGGTCGGCTGATTCGCAACAAGAACGATCGCGGCACCCTGATCGTGGCCGATAATCGCATTCGCACCAAGGCTTACGGTCGTCGCTTCCTCAGCCTGGTGGACACCTATCCCGTCTGGGAACTGACCTCCGAGGAAGTTGCCCGCGCCCTGCATCCCGGCGAGGTGTTCATGTGACCGACCTGAAGGATAACTTCACCGTCCCCCTGTTCGGCCGTTACTATGCCTTCATCAGTATGTTGCCGTACCTGGTGCTGCTGGGCCTGTTCCTGTTTACCGCCTGTTTCTTTGCCGTCTGGGGCCTGGTTGACGAGGTGAAGGAGATCTTCGAGATCGTCATTTTGCCGTTTGTCCTGGCTGGCGCCATCATGATTCCCTTTCTCTTCGTCATCATCTACATTCTGCGCTGGCACGGCAAGCGGCGCGTGGAGTGCGACGGCGAGGGCCTGACCATGGTACTGCCCAACAAACACTCCGTTTTTGTGCCCTGGCCGTTCCTGCGGGCCGTGGAACTTCGCTTTACCAAACCGCGCCAGGTGACGATTACCCTGATCAGCGCCGCGATTCGCTTTTCGTTTTCCACGCTGGAAATGAACCTGACCGGACGCGAAGCGCTGAAGGAAGTCTACCGGAAGGGATTTGCATTGGACGAGTTACGCGGATTCCTTTATCATTTACACATCAAAGCGCCGCACCTGTCCTGGCGGATGACCCAGGCGTTCAAGGACCAATTCAACATCTCACACCCACCTTACGAACTGGAGAAACTGGACTTCCATGATCTTGGATCTGACGGGTAACACGGTAACGCAATCCATGAACCGCTTGCAGGAGGCGCTGCAAACCTGCAAGGACGCGGAACTGACCGCCAAAACCGATAACGAGGCGGTCAAGCTGAACCTTTACAACCTGCTGCACCGCATGGGCTACCGGTGTACCTCGGAGCGAATCGGCGCGTACCACCATATCGCGATCCAGACCAACAGCGGCGGCAACCCGAGCGCACCTCTGAATCCGGCCGACTCGGGACCGGCCGCCGAACGCGAGACGACCACGGCCTTCCCGGTGGGCCATATGAGCGGCGACGGTTCGGAAAAGGCGCCGCCCGTGCGCCGCCGGGGTATGGGCCGGCGGGCGCGGGAAGCAGCGATCGCGGCAGGGCAACCGGACCCCATGGAGACACCGGCATCTAAAGCGCACCCGATGGAGAACCCGCACTACACCAGTTGGCTGATCATACAATCGGACCAGATCGGGAACCGCGACTCCCGCCTGGGTTTCGAATTACTGGAAGACCTGCTGGTTCACCTGGACACCACGCGCTACGAGGGTATCTTCCTGGTCCACCGCGGCGTTACCTTGTTGGACCCAACCTACCAGGGCGGCCGCGGCTTGCGCGTTTTGCTGCGCAAGAACCTACCCATCCTGGCTTGTGAGAAATCGACGGCCTACTACAAACTGGAGGATAAAATCGCCAAACCGGTCAAGGCGGTTCCGTTCCACCATATTTCGAAGCTGGCCGAACATCACGACCTGGTGTGGATCTGAATAACATCAATCGATCGACAGGGGAGAAACATGACGAAGTGGTTATGGACGGCAGTCTTTGCGGGCGGCATCTTGTTCCCTGTCGGTCTGGTCTCGGGTAACCCGGTTTTATGCGCCCTGGCCAAGCCGGTCCCGGTCACGGCCATGATCGTGCTGACCGCCTTGAAACCGGCAGGACCTTACCGCAACGCCCTGTTGACGGGCCTGGTTTGTTCCCTGGTAGGCGATGTCTTCCTGGTGGATAAGGGCGATATGTTCCTCCAAGGCCTGATCTATTTCCTGATCGCGCACCTGTGCTACCTGGCCGCTTTTCTCACCGAGGAACGGAAGCCGGGCCTGCTATGGCTGCTCCCCTTCCTGATCTGGGGTATCGCGGCATTTGCCTACCTGAACAACCACCTGGGTGACCTGCGCGTACCGGTCATCGTTTACATGAGCGCTATCTGCATCATGATGTGGCGCGCCTGCTTGTTGATCGGGAAAGGTAACCACGGCCGTTCGGCGGCAGCGGGCGCGGTCATCTTCGGCCTCAGCGACACCCTATTGGCGATCAACCATTTCGCCGAACCCTTCTCTGCCGCACCCTACCTGGTCATCATCTTGTACTGGACCGGCCAGGGCCTGCTGACAAAATCGGTAACCCGATAACTCAACGGCTGTCGCACCTGAAGAATTTTTCCTTGAAAGCGCCTCCGCTCCATTTAGCCCCGGCTCATGACCGGCCGGGTGAAGCTTCCACTTCCCGGCGATCGGGCGCATCATTTTGTGGTATCTACTTAAATACATCCTTTTTGGGCGTGAAATGGGCCGACCGACCAAAAACCATCAACTTTTCCCAAAAAAAGACCCCTTCGGTACTGCTTGAGAAGTCTATCGCCCACCGATCTTGGGCATTTCAGAAAACCCCAAAGCTGAAGAGGCCCTCAGCCGCATCCTGCATGACTACGGCAAAGGCAATCAAATCATTTTCACCGATCTCACCGAGGCCCAGGAAGGCATGCGGCAATTACTCGTCCAACACGGCATTCCTGCTAAGGAGATCGCTGTCATCAACGGTCAGGTCAACGCGGACAAACGCCTCCAGATCCAGGATAAATATAATTCAGGGCAATATAAGATCGTCATCGGCGGGGCTGCGGCCAGTGTGGGCATCGATCTTCAAATTAATACAATTTCCATCCACCATTTGTCCCTACCCTGGGAAGGCCAAACCGTCCATCAGCGCAATGGCAGAGGCGTACGCCAGGGCAACCAACGAGACACGGTTCAGGTCTATTACTACGTACTCAAGGGATCAACCGACACCTACCGCCTGGCGACCATCAGCACCAAGACCACATGGTTTAACTCAATGCGGCAGGCCCAGACTGATGACATTGCAGAAAACATCTTCGCCGACCCCGTCCCCGATGAAATGATTGCATCCATGGCCGACAACCCACAAGAGGCCCTGGAGATGCTACGCAAGCAACGGCGGCAGCGAGAGGAAAAGGCCGAGTACAATACCTACATGTCAGTATTTAGTTCCATGCAAAGCTACATGGGCGGTGATCCAACGAATCAACTGATTCTGGCAAGCCTACAAAAGCGGGTTCGCAAGCTGAAGTGGATATCACAGAGCGCCGTCGATGAAGCATTCCTGAGAGCTAAATTAGTTCAGGAGTTACGAGAGGAGGCGACTAAGTTCAACAACCCCTATTTCTACTTCCTACCCGGTTATAAATGGAAGGATCAGTTCCATTTGAAAGACGAAGGCACGTTTCTTTACACGCGGGAAGAACTCTATTTCAAAAAATACCGGACCCACTTCGACAATATAACTCCCTTCTTCCCCGAACCGGAACGACAGACGCCGGATATGGACCAGACTCCTATCCCGGAGACGCCTGCCGCAGAAGTTCATCCAGTTGCACCAGAAACACCGGTCATCCCTCCGCCTGAACCGAAACCAACACCCAAATCTATTGAGAAGAAAAGCAGCCAGGCCACCAGTCCAGGCGCGAAACCGGCCGCAACCAACCCTAGGCCCGGCAAGAAAGCCACCAAGCGGAGGAATAGGGGGATTCAACGCGCATTTCCTTTTGGCTCCCCGGTCCCTCAAAAAACGGCCGGTAAACCAACCACTCCCGCGCCGACGAGTGGAGAACAACTTTCATTGTGGGAATTGATGAACTGATTCCCTAAAACCGACCGTTTGTTAAGGCGGGATAACTCATAGTTATCAAAACCAAGGACGAAACTCCCGTTCAGTTCGGTCTCGATCACAGCGAAACGTTTGAGGCACCCAAACGAATGGTCAGTATAATGGGTATGCAGACGCAATTTGCTATGGGGAACGGCATTGGAGCATGAACTGCAAAGCGTCGCCCGGTAACGAATTGGGAGGATTATTGAGAGAAATTTCTCGGGAGAGTCATCATGGCGATGAAAATGAAGTATGCTTAGGTGGTTTGCATCGCGCTACAATGGCTGCCAGGGATTCGGGTTTTGTGATGATGGATAGGTGATCTGCATCCATATCATGCACCACCACTTCCGTGAAGAACCCCCAGCCCTTGGTGGGGTCTGTTTGTTGGGTGGCCGTTGCGCGGAACAATTGGATGCTGCCACCGAAGGGTTTCGGGGTGTAGGCTGCATTGGCTGCTTCGTTTCTTTGGTAGATCGTCCAGAGGTGTTGCAGCAGGGTGGGGTTGACGTCTTGCATCATACCCTGTGCTTGGGCTGCCCCGCTGAGGTATTGCCAACGGGCTTCCGGTGGCAAAGCTCTCAGTTCCGCCACATCCAAGGTGATGGTTTTCCCCTGTGCATAGGCCATGTCTTCGATGGTATAGACCAGCTTTTGCACCGGGTCCAATTCCGGCTGCGTCACGTGACCGGGCACATGGGTGTCGAAGAGCAGGGGCGCCGGAACCGCTTTACCGGCGGCTTCCAGTTGTCGCGCCATTTCGTAAGCGATGACCCCGCCGGAACTCCAGCCCGCCAGTTGGATGGGGCCTTCCGGTTGATGTTCGCGGATGGCCGCCAGGTAGGCCGTTGCCATGGTCGGGACCGTGTCGTGTTCCGTGACGGCTTGCAGGCCGTACACCGGACGGTCCAGCATCTTCGCCAGATCGTGGTAGCACAGCACGCTGCCGCCCACCGGGTGGATGCAGTACAGGGTCGGGCCCGCACCCTCCGTGCGAATGGGTACTAACGGCTGATCATCCTGCACCGCGTCCGACGCCAACAGCGTCGCCAGTTGCGCCACCGTGCCCTGGCTGAACACCGCCGTCAGCGGCAGGTCGCGTCCGAATTCACGGGCAATGCGGGCCATGAGTTTGACTGCCAGCAGGCTGTGCCCGCCCAAGTCGAAGAAGTTGGTGTGGACGTCTCTCACTTCGCGTTGCAGTACCGCCTGCCAAATTGCTGTAATGCGCCGTTCGGCATCGGTACGGGGCGTCACGCTTTCTGCCGGCGTCGCGCCGTCGACCCCCGGTTTGGGTAAGGCGCGCAGATCTACCTTGCCGTGTGCGCTCAAGGGGAAGGCGTCTAACACACCCATCCATGAGGGCACCATGTGGGCCGGGATATGTGCTGCGACGTGCGTACGCAAGGCATCGGCGGTGAGTTTGTCTTTCGGCGCGCGTACCCAGGCGACCAGGCGTTGGTCCACCAGGCTGACCAATGCGTCCGCCACCGCCGGATGTGTGAGCAGGCCGGCGCGCACCTCCCCTGTCTCTACCCGGAACCCGCGTAGCTTCACCTGATCGTCGCCGCGACCCACGAAGACCATGGCGCCGTCCGGCAGGCGTTGCACCGTGTCGCCCGTGTTGTACAGGCGCGCACCCGGTGTGTCTTCGAAAGGGTCGGGCACAAAGGCTGCCGCCGTCAGCGCCGGACGACCCACGTAACCCCTTGTTACGTTGTCGCCGCCGATGTAGAGCCGGCCGGGTACACCCGCCGGCACGGGTTGCAGGTGATCGTCCAGCATGTAGGCGGAGGTATTGGCCAGGGGTAGACCGATGGGCGCTGTGACCGGCAGGTCTTCGGCGTCGTAGGTGTTCAGTGTGCTCACCAATACCGCCACCGTGGTTTCCGTGGGGCCGTAGTGGTTGATGATGCGACAGTCCGTTTGGGGCAAGGCGCGGTAGAAATCAGACCGCAGGGCTTCGCCGCCGAAACCCAGCAGGCGTTTGGGCATGATGCGCGACGGTTCCACTTCATCGTGTAGGGCTGCCAGGTGGGAGGGGGCGAACTTCATCACGTCCATGGGGTAGCGTGCGCAGTAGTTGGCCAGGGTTTCGGCGTGCAGCGCGGCTGCCCGTGGGATCAGGTGCAGGCATCCGCCTGTGATCA
>JASJCB010000332.1 GCA_030066195.1 Acidobacteriota bacterium | reverse complement strand
AGGTCTGCGATCTCCGATCGTAAATTTGGGCCGGCGCCCCCGTCCCCTCCGGTGTACCGTGATCAGGTGGAAAAACGGACGGTGGTGTTCCTTGCGTGGGCTGACCGTTGAACGCACCTGCTTCGTTGAAGAGAAAAGAAACAGCGCACAGACGCGGCGGAAACGATAGACACGGCAAAGCCGGGGAGGATATCCCCGGCAGTGTCCGTTAGACCGGAATGGGTTCGAAGGTGATGGCGGTCTGGCGGTAGTAATAACTGCCGTCTGCTCTTTGACTCGCCTCGATGAAGGCGGTGACTTTTCTGCCGTCGCGGTAGTTGGCGAGGGGCTTGGGGGTCAGGGCGGTGATGCGGTAAAAAACGATTCGGCCCGCTTTGCGGTGGTATTTAGGAAGCGTGTACTGAACGATCGCGGGCACTTTGTCGTTGATGGTGTGGACGGTCACGTTGCGGATGGTGCCTTGAATCTTGTAAGTCATGTCTTCCTCCTGATGGGTCGTCGCCCTGATTTCGGGAGGTCTCACGCGGTGGTGCCGGTCTGGGCGCGTCAAGGAAAATCGCCCCGGGCGAACACGAAAATCACCCATGCCATGGGCACGCGGCAACGCCGTTATTTTCTGGAGCACGGGGACTATTTTCCTTGACGGGACCAGACGCCGCCGTATCATCCCGAAAAAATCAGGCAACGGCCTTTCAGGGGGAAGTCTTGTCCGACACGATTCAAGGCCCGTCTGTCACGGTACCGTCCACACCCTTCATAACAAACGCCCGATCGTCCGGGCCGACCCCTTCATGGAACCGCAAAGCGCCGATAACATCTGGTACCGCATGACCGCCTGACCCCCGTGCCCACCGCCGACTAAAGAGCGCAAAAAGTCCCGGCATCATCGAGGCGAGTTTCAGATTGGATCGCAGTCATTACGATCGCCGGACCGGCATCCTCCTCTTGAGCCGCACACTGACCCGATGGGGATGTCCTTCCCGGCTTTGTGGTGGTGAGGTTCCTCGCCGTGGTGGGTTGTCCGGTGGTTCGGAACTCTAAGCCTGCCCGCTCCGCACTTCCATTCTTAGACGGGGCTCGGAAAACGAGGCCGGCCGCAAGAGGGTCCATGGACAAAAAAAGAGGCACCGTTTAACGGGTGCCTACGATTGCAACGTGGGTGATGATGGGACCGGTGGGTTCGATGTGATCGTAAGGGTTTTCTCCTTTCATGATGAGTTCAACGACTTCGGGGGTGAGCTGCATCGTCCGGTTGGTGGTCACTTTGTAAATGGTCATGGCGCCTCCTTGGTGGGTTTGGGCGTCGTTCGCCCGTTTCACGCTCACCGCACGGGGCGGGTTCCAACGGTAGGACAGGCCGTTTTTTGAGGCGCGAGGAAGGCGTCAGCCGGGGAAAAAACGGCTTGCCGACGGCGGGTTCTGCCCCAAGATGAACGGGAAATGGGCATCGAAGCCAAAATCCACAAGGATGCTCCTGAACCATACCGAAAGGGCGCCCCAACCGGACGTTGCCGCTCACCCCCGCTTCGTCCATCGACCATGAAAGGAGAAACCCCAAGACCCATGCGACCACGGTCTGTTCATCACCCACGTTGCACGCGAAGGCTCCGATCACGGAGCTAGACTCCGGCCCATGGCCCCACCTCTTCCTACCGCATTGATTTCTCTCAATGACCGGCCCGAATAACCTCAAAGCGACCGGCGCCATGATGAAAAACGAGCGACGGCTTACCGAGTCGTTTCATTTCCTCGATATTGGCCTGAGAGCCCTTGCTCTTACCGTCCCAAACCACGAACCCAACATCCGCCGCCGCTGCCATGGCCTTATCGCGTTGGGTATAGAAGGCACGTCCCCGGATGTGAGGCGGTACGTCGATATGATGTTGAGGCCAACCACCCACGTTGTTGCGGCACCTGGCCCCGGGGCAATAGACAACAACCTGAGGATAGCGGTGTTCCCAGAAGAAGTTTTGAAAAGCCGTATCGACCCCGTCGGCATCGCCGATCACCACGCGGAAGTTTTTGGCCAGTATATTCCTCAGGCGTTGTTGAACTAGTGGATGGAGTTCCTGAATACTTCGAGAACCTGATAGAAAAACGGTGATGGGGTCGATGATGGGATGCTTTTTCCGGGTCATGGCGGTCGTCTCCTTCGAATCTGGGGCGAAACAACGGAGCCCCGTTGCCGGGGCCCCTGGTGGCGGTTAGGTGGTTGCTTTCTTGTGGGATTGCTGGGTTTTCCGGGCCTTCGGTTCCTGGTATTTGGGATTGCCCTTGATCAGGTTAAGGCGGCCCAGCGGGCGGATGTCGTAGTTGCCGTCTTCCCGGTTGATCAGCGTGTAGTCAAGCGATACGGCGCAGCCTTTCTCGTAGAGGAAGTGGAGGTCCGGGTGGACACGCCAGTAGGAGAAGTTCAGCCACAGGGTTTCCTTGTTGCCTCGTTCGTACTTTTCGTGGGGGATGGCGATTCGGACGTAGCTTTTACCATTGTGATCACCGTGGCGATGGTTACCGATGACGCCGGTGATGTGGTTGAAGGCGATGGTGGGGGTGTTCTCGTCGGGATCGCCCAGGTAGGCCAGTTGGGTGGGTTTGATTTTGTAATCGAAGTGATCGCCTTTGATGAGTTCGAATTTGACCATGACCAGATTACCTTCCTCGTAGAGGTCCAGGTATTTTTCAGGAACGTTGTGAAAGGTGAAACGATAGGTGGTTTCGTTCTTGTAATTCCCGTCCCAAAACTCGTGGTTGATGGTGATGGTGGTTAAGGGGTAACCGGCATCTGTTGTGGTTTCGACCTGGGCGATGGGTCCGATGACGAGGTTCTGTGCGTGGGAATGGCTCATATCTTTCTCCTTATGAGGGCTTCCTGCCCTGAATTTGAGGCAGGTAATCGGAGGACGGAGCCGGGGCGTCCACGAAAAATCGATGCGGGCCGCGGAGAAAATCACCCGAAGGGCTCGGCGGCGCAGCCGTGATTTTGTCAAGGACCGTGTCTATTTTTCGTTGACGCCACCAACCGGCCGACGTACCGTCGCGGAAAAGGAAGGGCAGGAAGGTCGAGAAGAGAGAGGTGTGCGCCGTTCCCAACACAGAACCCGCATCGGACCCATCGCCCAGGTCGAAACCAAAACCAAGGCCGATCCCAACACCCATCACCATCGAACCCGTTCTCAGATCGGGAATGCAACCGAAACCACGATTCACCATTTTACGGCGTCCCTGAAACCAGGTCCGCAAAGAGGAATGAGATGGTTGTGATTCTATTGAGCTCCATCAGGCGAACCAAGAACCAGGTAAACCACCCAACCTGCTCCGGTAAGGCCGCGATCACCCACACCTTCCTCAGCCACCTCACCGGCGTCATCGGTAAGAAACGACCTTGGAACCACAAAGCAAGGCCAATCAGCATGCCACAAAGAAAAACAGAGGCAACAAGGGGACCCATGCAAAACTGACCCGGTGTGTCCATAAGGCTTCATTTACTGAGATAGGCTGTGTCGGAACACTTTCTAGCGCGTCAATCGAGAACGGCAACAACCATCCCCCTGGTGACGCACCTGATCAAGGGTTGCCAAGATCCAGGAACCGAAGGCCCGGAAAACACGGCAAGCCTAAAAGCAACTGCCTATCCGTCACCAGGCCCGGCAATGGACTGCCGGTAACCCCATGACTTCTTAGATGATCTCAACCAAAAAGGGAAAGCTGTACAGGGTTCTTCGGCCAGGAACGTTCTCGCTCACGCTTCACCTTGGTCGGTGACAGGACGGCGGCTATCTTCTGCTTCTGTTGTGCCGCCGGCTCTGGTTCCACCGGCTTTTCTTCTAAATCGGCCTCTGTTTTGATGGGCGTATCCTGAACCGCAGGCTCGGACTTGGGGTTCGGTTCGTCTACCGGAGGGGTCCGCTCCTCGATAGTATCGAAGGTGACCTTCAAACCGCTGAAATCGCCAAGATACCCTTCCTTGTACAAGGCGCTTCGTTCGTCTCGGAAGGCGACCTTTCCGTCTGATTCCGTAAGAAGGAACTGATGCTCCCATTTCACCCGGTAAGCCAGGTAAAACGTGCTATCGTGAAACGCCTCGTTCCTGTACCGCGTTAGCATGACCTGCCCAAAACGGACGCGGAGCAGCGCCTCCTCGATGACGGCCTGGGGTATCCAACGTAACTTTCGAACGCGGGCGGTCAACGATGCCAGGATCTGCTCGTTCGATTGCCGAGACCCGATAAACCCGGCCATGGTTCGGAAGACCGAGAGATAGGTCGCGTATTCGGCTTGTTCTTCCCGACGTCGCCGTTGTCCTTGTAAGATATTGAAGGCTTCCTCAGGGTTGTCGGCCAGAGCGGCGATCATGCGATCCGGTACCGGGTCCGCAAAGATGTTCTCGCGTACCTGATCGGTCTGTGCGGCCCGCAAGGCGTTCCACCAGGTTGTCTTGGTATTGATGGTCGCCAACCGGTAGGTATCTGTCGAGCCCTCCAGCAGGTAATAGAAGACCTGGACGGCGTCCCGTTGATTCCCTTGCCGCACCCCGCGCCCGTTCCGTTGGTGGACCGTCTGTCCTTCCCAGGGTAACGCGATATGGTGGATGGCCGCGGTGTTGACCTGCAAATCGATCCCCTCACTGGCCGCGGCGCCGCCGATCACGATTCTGATTTTCCCCTCGTTATAAGCATCCTGAATCGCCAGGCGCTTATCGACGCTGACCTTGCCGTCCACCACCGCGATTTCTTTGCCTGGAATGCCCCCGGCGATTAACAATTGCCGCATACCCTCTTGAGCCTCGGTCAAATCCGTGAAGATGATCTGATTGCCGTCCGCGTAGAAGCGATTGACGCGGCACAGCACCTCCTCGGCCTTGGGGTTCTCGCCCAGATCGACCATGGGCGGAAAGCTGGCGAGCTTATGGATTTGCGCCATGATTCTGAAAATGTGGTCGGGTTTCGATTCCCGGATGGCCTCGGTCAGCCTCTGTCTTTGTTCTTGAAGGAAGGCCGCGATGCCGGGTGTCTGTGCGACCTCGACGATGGTTTCGATGGGTTTCGGGATCGGCAGGTTCTCCCCGGCTGCGGTGCGCGTGATCATGGCCCGGGACCATATCCGTTTCAGGTCCGTCGCGTTGGTAAAGCCGACAATCGCTTTACCGCACATCAGGTTCCCGGTCGGACTGAAACTGGTCTTGTCCTCCAGTTCGCAATATTGGTCGATGAACTGCTGAATGTTCCACAGGCGGCGTTCTCGCAACCCGTCCGGCGCAAAGATCCGGAGCATCGCAAAGGCATCGGCCACCGAATTGGTGACGGGCGTTGCCGTCAAGGCCAGGGTCTTGCCGCCTGCCTGACGGAGGAGATCACATTTGATCAGCATGTCGCGGGCGCATTTGGACGTACTGCTGCTGCCTGAGAGAATCAGGCGGTCACTCCAACCGGAGGTCGGCATGGGGTACAGGGACCGGAACCGGTGGGCCTCGTCAATCACCAACAGCATCGAGGCCAGCGGTAGATCGGTCCAGGTGAACTCGGTTCCTTCCTCTCTGAAATCTCGTTCCGCGGCGCGCTGAATGAAGAGTTCCGAGCGCCGTTTCGCCGTCCGCGTCTCGGCCTGGCCGTAGGTGTCGATAGCGGCTTTTTCGTCAGCCAGGGCTTTAGCCAACGGGCTGATCGAGATCCTCGTAACGACCTGATGCGTCGTAAGAATGATATCATTGTCACCGTAAAAGGCGTGACCGGCCTGCTCGTTGAGGGCTGTTTTGTCGGTAGGAAAACGGTTCTTTCCGGGCTTTGGCTTGTAGCCCAGGACCGTGACACCGGCCTTGGGGAAACAAGTGGTGATTTCCCGGTACCACTTGGCCAGGACCGATTTGGGCACCGCAATCAGGGCCGGCCCCGGGTGCGCCATGGCTGCCATGATGCCACCGAGGGTTTTCCCTAAGCCGACGTCCCAGTTCAGGATCACCTGACCCGAGAGGGCAAAGGACAGATCCTCCGTTTGCCATCGATGCGGTTGCCGTCGCGTGGGCAGGCAGCGCATCTGTTGGGTCAAACGCAAGGTACCGTTGTGGGCAAGGTGATAATGGGCGTGAATCAGCAGGCGAAGGTCCCGATCATTCCGGTCGGACCAGTCATTGGCAAACCCGGCAAAGTAGGTACAGGACACCTCATAGATCGCTTCGTCAGAGGGTTCGATACGTTCCTTTTTGCCCCGGTTCAAATAAGCAATCAAACCCCATTGCACGTGATAGGCGGTTTCGGGCGCCCAAAAACAACCTGTGTCGTCCAGGTTGATCTTCAGGTATCGGGCCACCAGTTCGCGAGGCAGCCAGGGAGCGCGGAGACGGCATTGGGAGACGGGGATGGTGTAGCGCGCCAGTTCCTCCTCCAAATCAGCGGCCAGGGTGGGCAACGCTTCCCGGTGGTCCAGGTAAAGGCGGCAACGCTGACTCAAGGTCAAATGCGCTGCCAGAAACACGGTTTCGCCGACCTGTTGGACCGTTGGGGGAATCGGTACATCGGCAAATGCCGGTAGGTGGAGGACACCTAACTGCTGTAAATCGGATCGTAGCGGGTCGGCTACCGGGCCTTGGGGTAACAAACCCAGGAAAGAAGCCTCTGCTAAACCCTGGTATTCTTGTTTGAGGGTATCGAGATCCAGAGCATTACTCAGGGCGCGGGCACAATGAAGCGCGCCCTGCTTCAACAGGTAGAAGGCCATGCGTGCCTGGTCAAAGGCTTCGTTGACCGGTTTGCCTTTGCACCAGCCGTCCTGGTTGGCGGAGTGCCAGCCCCGTTCGGTAAGCTCATACATCAATCCCTGCCGTTGCCAAAGTGCTCCGAGGGCCTTGGGATTTGGGTTCCATGCGGGTGCCGCGGTTTCGGTCCAGTCACCTGAATACGAATCCGTCACGGTTTGAAGACGAAGGACCATCTCTTTGCGTGCTAGTTTGGGCCACTTCATGCCTTGACCGGGTTGAAATGGAGGTCCCCTGCCCGGGCGATTTCATCCCAGGTCATGAAGGACCCACCGACGGCGGCGATATTATCGTAAATGCCCAAAGGCTGTGATTGAGCGGTCATGTCGACCTCCTAGAATTGAGAAGGGTTCCTTCCCTTCCCTTGATCACAAGGGCAACCACGCGGGTGTCGGCGTGTCCGGCCGGTTCCTGGAAATGCAAGGGAGGATGCCGCAACGAAGTGAAGGCATCCCCCTTGCGGTGAAGCCAACCGGCCGGACAGGGCGTCATCCGCGTATCGTGCCGTGATCAAGGGAAGGGAAGGAAGCCAGAGGTCATGAGCAAAACCGACTTTCATTCATCGCGACTGGTTGGCAATGGCATTTGGAAATGTAAAAAAGACACCCGGAAGTGTAAAACTTTTTTTACAATGCACGAGGTCGCACATATGTCTCAATCTCTCAAGATCAATGCGCTAAACCCCTTATTCCCAGCACAATTTCGGATCGATCAAACTTTTTCGGGAATGATAGCCCTTTCGGTGATCCGAACCGGCCTGTTTCCGATCGGAAAACCCCGTTTTCAAGCCCCGGCAGCGTGATTCTCGGGCATGATGTTGTGTTTCTTTTTTTAACAATACCTCTCCCCGGGAACGGCGCCGCTCTCGGGTTCACGGACATACCGATGCCCGATCGGCAAACCGGGGTGTGGTTTTCGAGAAGACCTTTTCCCGAGAGGGAGATGGGTTACACGGCGGAAAACGACCCGTTATCTGAAAAACTCGGGGAATTAACATCACCCAATCGGAACCGGGAACCGTTGTGACCAAACAGTTGCGGAGAACCATAGCGTATCCCTGTTCAACATGGCGGATCATGGAATAGGAGAGCCGATTCAAAAAACTATTGAACTATTGTACTAGTTCAACGTATAACTATAACAAGAAGATCACGGGAGGTGTTTTTATGGACCTGCCCGTCTCGCTCAACAAGACGTCGGGCGTTCCCATCTACGTTCAGTTGGAACAGCAGATACGCCTGTTGATACGGTCCGGCCGCCTTAAGGCCGGCGATCCCATGCCCACCGTACGGGAACTGGCCGTTGACCTGGCGATCAATTACAACACCGTGGCCCGGGTTTATCGCGATTTGCAACGCGAGGGCGCACTCTCGCTGAAACGCGGCATCGGTACTTTTATCAGTGAACAGGCGGCGGTCTCTCCGCTGCCGGCCAAAAACCTCAGCTCCCTGGAAGAAAAAGCGCGGGAGCTTATCGACCTGGCTCAAGAGGCCGGGTTTACACGTGAACAACTACAGCGTTTTCTGGATATGAAATGGAAGGAGGCAGCTCATGAGAGGTAGCTTGAATATCTACACCGCGATCATCTGGGTCATCACCGTCGGCGCCGCCGTCCTGGCCTCGAAATTAGGCTCCGGCCCCAATGTTGCGGTCGCCGTTGCCGCGGCCGGCGCCCTGTTCGGTCTTTCCCCTCGCATGATCAACGAATGGGAGCGCGGCATCGTACTGCGCCTGGGTCGCTTCCAAAGAGTCGTGATCCCCGGTATCAGTTGGGTGATCCCCGGCATTGACCAGGTGGCAAGAATCGTGGACATGCGCGTACGCTCCACGCCCTTCTCCGCGGAGAAGACACTCAGTAAAGACACGGTCCCCATGAACGTGGACGCGGTCTTGTTCTGGGTGGTCACCGACGCGAAAAAAGCCATCCTGGAAGTGGAAGGTTATGAAAAAACCATCAGTTGGCTGGCGCAAACCACCCTGCGCGACGTCATCGGCAAAACCGAACTGGTTGGCCTGATCTCCGACCGCGAGGCGCTGGACGAGGAACTGCGCACCATTATCGACGGCAAGACCAGCGAATGGGGGATCACCGTGCAATCCGTAGAGATTCGCGATGTGGTCATTCCCAACGAGTTGGAAGACGCCATGAGTCGCAAGGCCCAGGCCGAACGCGAGCGTGAAGCGCGCATCATCCTCTCCGATTCCGAGGTCAAGGTGGCCGAGAAGATGTCGGAAGCCGCCAAGGTCTACACCTGCGATCACATGGCCATGCAACTGCGCGCCATGAACATGACTTATGAGTCCATCAAGGAAAAAGGCGCCCTGATGGTCATTCCCTCGGATATGGTCAATTCCACATCGCTCAACAGCGTGATGGGCATGGCCGCCATGGCCGCCGAACCGGGCGGCGGGAGCTGATCTTCCATGGACAAACCAAAGCAAAAGAAGATCAAAACCATCACCCAGGAAAAGCTGCACGGTTGCAACATCATAGACTACGCGGAACAGGCGCGCAGAGTGAGCCTGTTCCCCTTCTTCGATGACCGGGGAACCGTGATCTGTCACATGATGGAATCTTTGTTAGGTGCGGCGTAAACAACACAAAGTAAGCCACTTACAAGAGCAGCGCTTTCCGTGCGCGTCCTATGCTCGTCTTGGGGGAAAAGTACCGTAAAGATGAGGTAAAATGCAAACATCATTCCGTGACCTCCGCTTGGCCTTGGGCCTTGG
>JASJCB010000331.1 GCA_030066195.1 Acidobacteriota bacterium | reverse complement strand
GAGCGTCCCCATGACCCATGGCTCGCCGCCCGCCGAGAAGACTTTTTCCGTAGGCGATGGCTCCGCTGTCCTGACCGGCTCTCATACACAAGACATTGCGCTTGCGGTTGAATAGACGACGACCGTAATCCAACCAGCGCAGCTCCTCCATGGGGCTGAGGCCGATGTGACTGTCGGTGCCGATGGAGAAGGAGCCGCCCTCGGCCAGATAGGTCGGCAGGTTGAAGAAACCGTCGCCCAGGTTGCCCTCGGTAGATGGACAGAGCACCACCGAGGCGCCGGAGCGGGCAACGGCTCGGGTTTCCTCTTCAGTCATGTGGGTGGCGTGCACCAGGTGAAAGGTATCATCCAGGTCGACATGTTCCATCAACCATTCTACCGGGCGTTTTCCCAGAACCTTCAGGCAGGTGTCTACTTCTTTGGTTTGTTCGGCAATATGGATGTGCTTGGGCGCCCCTTGCGGAACGGCCTCGAAAATGGCGGCAACATCCTCGGGCCGTGCGGCGCGAAGTGAATGCAGGCCGCCGCCCAATGCGGCATTCGGACTCCGGGCCGTGACCGCGGCAGACGCTTCCAGATGACCGCGCCAGGCGTCCAGATCCGGGAAGATAAAGCGGCGTTGCTCCGGCAAGGCGGGTTTGCCGAAATCGCCGGTCTGGTAGAACACGGGAACCAGCGTCAAGCGAATCCCCGCACGCTCGGCAGCGGCGACCAGGCGCGCGCCCATCTCCGCGGGGTCCGCGTAAGGCTTTCCGTCCGGGGCGTGATGCAGGTAGTGGAACTCAGCTACCGAAGTATAGCCGTGGCGCACCATTTCCGCGTAGAGCATGGCGGCAATGGCTTCCATGTCATCCGGGTCGATTGACAGGGCCAGGCGATACATGGCCTCTCGCCAACTCCAGAAGTCATCGTCAGGTGCGGTTAAATGTTCGGCTATACCGGCCATGGCGTATTGAAAGGCATGGCTGTGGGCATTTTGGAAACCGGGAAGGGCGTAGCCGGCAATCCGATGCGCGTCTTCCGGCGCCTCGCCCTGACCGACGGCCAGGATGTTGCCGGTATCATCCAACTGGACCCACCCCGGCAGTAACCAGCCTGTCTCGGTCAAAATACCTTGAAATTGCCACGTCTTCATTCATTCCCCCGGATTCTTCTACGGCAGACCTACGCAAACTAACACGAATCCGGTCTCACACCAAGACATGAAACCAGGGTGGGATCGGCCGGCTACAGCCCGGCCGCGTCCTCCGGTTATAATCACGTGGTCACGCTCTTTTAGAATAGGACAACGTTGACTTCATTCACGGTCAGGTTTCGCCGTCAATTCCCGAGTTCTCATTACATCGCGGATAGAGTTACAGAGGTGACGCTCTGATGTTAGAATGAGCGAGCATTTCAATTGACGGGGCCATGGGTGCCTTTCAGCGGTCCCGGATCTTTTTCTTTGGTGGAAAACATGGGAAATCAGAGAAAGAAAAAGAATTATAAGGCTGTCGGTCCCTATTTGCGCAAATTGCTGTGGGTCATTTTCGGCCTGTTTGCACTGTTGGTGGTCAACTCCGTTTACCTGGTGAGCATTACCGTCGCCGGGCCGGAATATCAGAACTGGTTCTATTTGAACATGTTCCTGTTGCACCTGATCCTGGGCCTGCTGATTGTGGTGCCAGTCATTGCCTTCGGCATCGGCCATATTCGCAATACCCGCAATCGCAAGAACCGGCGCGCCGTGCGCGTGGGTTATGCGCTGTTCTCCGTCGCCATTATCCTGTTCCTCTCGGGAGTGATGCTGACGCGCGTCGATCTGCCCGGATTCCGCTTGGATTTGCAGCATCCGGCGACTCGTTCGATTGCCTACTGGGTGCATGTTCTGGCGCCCGTTGCCGCGGTGTGGTTGTTTGTCATTCACCGTTTGGTCGGTCCCAAGATCCGTTGGCGGGTAGGTGCCACCTGGGCCGGTGTGGCCGCGGTGTTTGCCATCGGCATGGTCATCTGGCAGCGTCAGGACCCGCGTGCCTGGAATCGAGAAGGACCTGAATCCGGCGCCCAATACTTCGAGCCTTCTCTTGCACGCACCTCCAGCGGCGATTTCATTCCCGCCGGCACCATGCAAAACGACGCCTATTGTAAAGAGTGCCATCACGAGGTGCATGAAACCTGGTCCGACAGCGCCCATAAGTTCAGTTCGTTCAACAACCCGGTGTACGCCTTCAGTGTGAAGGAGACTCGCGCCGTCTTAATGGAGCGCGACGGGAATGTGCGCGCATCCCGGTTCTGCGCGGGTTGTCATGACCCGGTTCCTTTTTTCAGCGGCGCTTTCGACGATCCCAAGTTCGACGATCCCGATTACGACCTCAGCAAAGACCCCATGGCCCAAGCCGGGATTACCTGCACCGCATGCCACGCGATCAGCCATGTCAACAGCGTGCGGGGCAATGCCGACTACACCATCGACGAACCCATGCACTACCCGTTTTTCGACAGTAAAAACGAGACTTTGGCCTGGCTTAACCGACAATTGATTAAAGCCAAACCGGAATTCCACAAGGCTACCTTCCTCAAACCGCTGCACCGCGAACCGGAATTCTGCGGCAGCTGCCATAAGGTCCATTTACCCGAGGAGTTGAACAACTACAAATGGTTGCGAGGCCAGAATCACTTCGACAGCTTCTGGCTGAGCGGCGTGTCGGGACAAGGCATCGCCAGTTTCTACTACCCGGAAAAGGCCGAGGAAAACTGCAACGGCTGTCACATGCCCGCCGTTCCCCTGGGGCCCGAGGTCAACTTTGCCGCGAGCGTGGTCGAAGACGGGGTCACCAAAACGCTCGATCACACCTTCCTTTCCGCCAACACGGCCATGCCGCACCTGCTTCCCGACCAGTTCCGCGACCCGGAGGCCGTGATTGCCGCCCATCAGGCATTCAACGAGGGCGTGATGCGAGTCGACCTGTTCGGCATCAAGGAAGGCGGCGCCATCGACGACCCGCTCATGGCTCCGCTACGCCCCGTGATTCCGGCCTTGAAGACGGGCGAGGCCTATCTCATGGAAGTGGTGGTGCGCACCCTGAAAATGGGCCACCTGTTCACCCAGGGTACCGCCGATTCGAACCAGGTCTGGCTGGATGTGGTCGTGCGCGGCGACCAGGGCATTCTGGGCCGCAGCGGTGGTATGGACGCCGCCGGCCGGGTGGACCCGTGGGCGCATTTTGTGAATTCGTTCGTGATCGATCGCGAGGGCAATCGAATCGATCGGCGCAACGCCCAGGACATTTTCGTCTCGCTTTACAATCACCAGATTCCACCCGGTGCGGCCGACGTGATTCACTACGCGCTGAAAGTCCCCGCCGGTTACCGGGGCTCCGTGACCGTGGAGGCGACCTTGCGGTATCGCAAGTTCGACAGTACCCTGATGCAGCACGTCACCGGTGACGAAGCCTATGTCAACGACCTGCCCGTCATGACCCTGGCTCACGACACCATTACCCTCCAGGTCGGCAGCGCCCAAGAGGTGGACGACGTAGACTTCCCGCTCTGGCAGCGCTGGAACGATTACGGCATCGCTCTCTTGCGGAAGGGTCAGTTGGGCGAACTACGCCAGGCCGCGGAAGCCTTCGCCAGGGTAGAGGCGCTGGGCCGCCCGGACGGACCGTTGAACCTGGCGCGTCTTTATATCAAGGAAGGTCTGGTGCAAACCGAGGCCCCGCGCGCCTTGCAACGGGCGGACAAACTGGGCGCCAACCAGTGGTCGCTGCTGTGGTTCGGTGCGGAAGTGGCGCAACGCAACGGTGATTACGCTCGTGCGATAACGAACCTGAAGGAAATCATGCGCGGCGGTTTCACTCAGGCCGTTGGGCGCGGTTTCGACTTTTCCAAGGACTACCGCGTGCTCAATGCGCTTGGCAACGCGCTCTACCAAACCGCCTTGGGGTTGATGGACGCGGAGCGCGACAAGGTGATGCAAGAGGCGCTGGAAGCCTACGAACAAGCCCTGGCCTACGACCCTGAAAACCTGAGCGCCCATTGGGGATTGCACCGAATTCACAAGGACCGGGGCAATGTGGAAACGGCGAAAAAGCACGCCGAACTGCACGCCCGTTACAAACCCGACGACAATGCACGGGACAAGGCAGTTGCCCTGGCTCGTCAAAAATACCCGGCTGCCAACAAGGCCGCGGAAGCAGTGGTCATTTACGACCTGCACCGGCCCGGAGCCCCCTTGGAGGATTCACCCCATGACCGACCATGATGATCAGTTCCCGAATGAAACGGATGACGCCGTCATCGGTGTGGCGTTGAAACGCTCCGCCCTGGTAATTCTGGCGGCGGTTGTGTTGGGAATTATCGGTTACCTGGTGTTGCGCAAGGGTCCCGAGCAGGAGGAAGTGATCGAGCGCGCCGAGATTGCCGCGCCGGAGGAATTGGACCAACGCGCGCCGGAGCGGCCCGCGGTCACTTTTCAACTGATGGACACCGGCGCATCCTTTACCCATCAAAACGGCGCTCAGGGTGAAAAGCTGCTGCCGGAAACCATGGGCGGCGGCGTGGCGGTGTTTGACTATAACGGCGACGGCCACCAGGATATTTTGTTTGTTAACAGCCGCTCCTGGAAACAGGAAAAAACACCGGCGACTCATGCCATGTACCGCAACGACGGCAAGGGCAATTTCACCGATGTCACCGAAGCCTCGGGCCTGGCTTTGAGCGACTACGGTATGGGCGTTGCCTGCGCCGATGTGGACGGGGACGGTGACACGGATCTCTTCCTAAGCAACCTGGGCCCGAACCGTTTCCTGATCAATCGGGACGGGCGTTTCGAGGACGAGACAGATGCCTGGGGCCTGGCCGGTGAACAAACGGCATGGAGCACCAGCGCCGGTTTTTTCGACTACGACAACGACGGCGACTTGGATCTGTTCGTGTGCAACTACGTCACCTGGAACCGCGAGATCGACCTGGAACTGAACTTCACGCTCAACGGCAAAGACCGCGCCTACGGGCCGCCCATACAGTATCCGGGCACCCATAACTACCTGTACCGCAACGACGGCGGCAAGTTCACCGACGTGTCCGCCGAGGCGGGTATTCAAATCGACAACGACAGTACCGGCCAACCCATGGGCAAAGCGCTGGCCGTGACCTTCGCGGACCCGGATCGCGACGGCTTGATGGATATTTTCGTAGCCAACGACACGGTGGAAAACTTTGTCTTCCGCAACGAGGGCAACGGCCGCTTCACTGAGGAGGGAACCCTCACCGGCATTGCCTTCGACGACATGGGCGCGGCCACCGGCGCCATGGGCATGGACGCGGCCTATTTTGCGGGCGATCAGCGCCTGGCGGTTTCCATCGCCAACTTCGCCACGGAGGCGACCTCCTTCTTCGTGCAACAGGGCGCGGATCCCTGGCAGTTCGCCGATATGACCAACAGCATGGGCGTCGGTTCTCCCAGCCGGCTCAGTCTCAGCTTCGGTTTGTTTTTCTTCGATTACGATTTGGACGGACGCCTGGACCTGCTGCAAGTCAACGGTCACCTGGAAGAAGAGATCAACACGCTCCAGTCATCGCAACACTACCGCCAGGCGCCGCAATTATTTTGGAACACGGGCCTGAACCGAGGGTTTCGTTACGTGGTTACGCCCTACGAAGAAACCGGCGACTTGAGCTATAAGATCGTGGGTCGCGGCTCCGCCTACGGCGATTTCGACGCTGACGGCGATCTGGACGTGGTGCTGATGGAAAACGGCGGCCCCGCCCGCCTGTTGCGCAACGCTCAATCACTGAACAACCACTGGCTGCGCCTGACCCTACGCGGCAAAGGAAACAACACCGACGCCATCGGCGCCCTGGTCAAACTGACGACGAAAGACGGAGAGACCCAACAACGGGTCATGCCCACGCGAAGCTATCTCTCTCAGGTAGAACTCCCGCTGACCTTCGGCTTGGGCGCATCGGACCAGATCGCGCAACTGACCATCACCTGGCCGGACGGTCAGACCCAGGAAGTCCAGGCGCCGGAAATTGACACTCATATGATTATCGAGCAACAATGACCTTACAGTGTTGCCTACCAGTCTGCGGCTCCTGGTTTCAAGAAAGAAACATTCCGCCGCAGCCGGGATTTGAGCCCGTCGAATTGTATTGATGAAGACTCTTTGAGTTGAGCTTATGTTGATCGTATTCCCCGGTTCGTTGTTTTGGAGCGCGGAATCTTGTATCCCCAACCCTTTGGACGAGGTTTACACGTTGGATGTGATGAGTTCGGCCGGCGCTCACGGCAAGACCTTGTTCCTGGGGGTGGAGCGGGACGGACTCCGCTCGACGGGCGTGCCTTATCTTTTCGATTTCAGGCGTGAAGAGCTTTGCCGGATCGTAGATGACCGCTTCGGGATCTCGGTTCGTTCGTCCGATCCAGGTCCTGGCCTTCATCGACATCAAAAAACAACTCCAAGCCGGCTTGTCGGGGGACACACTTTTTTTGTTCTACAGCGAGCAACCCATCGGCGAGGTGAACATCGAACGCCTCAAAGAAGCAGACATCCTCTATGCGAACCACACAACCTTCAACTGGTAGTCCGTGTCCGGAAACAGTCAATGCCTTAACAACCCGGTGTTCGCGTCCATCGGCAGACACTGAATGGGGGTAAATGGCCGCAGCCGGCGTAGGTCCAACCGACCCTTGGTTTGGATGACCGAGGGTCTATCTCCGGCTTTGGTGAGGCGGAACCGCTGATCAATGGGCGGTATGTTGTGGTATGGTACATTTTGTAGTTGATCCTGTGGAGGCTCCTGTGGCGGGCAAATCATTTAGACCTGATGAGATCCCCTATTTCAGTTATGATCGCGAACTGACGACGGCATCCATCATCGACCGTCTTCAACAACCAGGGTCGTCCAAGTGGATCGAAACCGCGGCTTGGATCATGAGAGAAGCCACCTTCCCGGATGTCTGGTCGTTTTTGACGCCCGAAGACGTGGGGCGGCATCTTGAAGCACTCGCGCCGCGTCTGGGCAAGAAGCAGGATTTCTGGCGGTATATTATTGGAGCATGGCGTGAGTTGGGAAAACTCGAAAGTTCTGACGCCGCTTAAGCGGGATTTCCTGAAGTTGTTCTTCGAGCAGGAGACCGGCTTTTTTCTCAGTGGCGGGTCCGCACTTGGTGTTTTCTACTTGGACCACCGGCGTTCTTACGATTTGGATTTCTTCTCGATGCAGGAAGTTCATTGGCAGACCTTGAAAACCCAAGTGGAAAAGGTCGCGACCGGCATTGGCGCAACATTGGATACGCTGAGTGCTTCGCCCTACTTCCAACGAATGAAGTTGACCAGGGACGACGAAACCGAAATTCTTGATTTCGTCATCGAGTTGGTGCCCCAGGTTTTTCCCGAGAAGCGTCGCTTTGGAAAGATCGTCGTTGACCCCCTGGTTGAGATCGGCATCAACAAGATCTGCACTCTGGTGCACCGATCAGAGCTCAAAGATTTGATCGACCTGTACTTCTTACAACGCGACGCGGGCTTTGACATCCTTGCTCATTGGGAACAAGCACGCACTAAAGAGGCAGGGTTGGAACCGGCCATGGTTTCCTACCTGCTTTCCCAAATCGATGTTGAAGAAATACCGCACTATCTTGAGAAGGAACTAACTATCGGGCAACTGCGGGCCTTCATCGATGAACTTCGTAAAAAGCTTGCAGATATGGCTTCTCCTTGATGCCTGGATGGTATGTAAACTCTTTGGATTAGAAGCGAGAAGCGCATTCCGGTAGACCACTTATAAGTTTGACTTATTTGTATCATGTTTAATTTTAGGCTTTTGGATCTAGCTGCCTCGTGTAACCTTCCTCGTGTAACCTTAATTTTAGGCTTTTGGATCTAGCTGCCTCGTGTAACCCTTTTCAAGTGGATTTTCACTCGGCCTCGGGCCGATCAATCATTGCTCGGTTATTTATAGAATGGACTTTTGCATTCTGAAGAAACAGGAGTGGTGTTCATGCTAAGGTTAAAGAGCTTTTCTGTATAAAAGGAGGCAAAATGGACCTGAGTAATGTTACACCTGAGATCGCCGCAGGGCTCAAGAGCCTATACAGGATCATTGATAAAACCCCGGTGGCGCCTTCCAAACTGGATCAATCCATAAACCTGGCTACATGGAATATTCGGCACTTTGGGATGAAACCGCGTAGTGAAACTTCTATCTACTATATTGCGGCCATCCTCAACGAGTTTGACCTGATCTCCATTACCGAGCTCAACAAGGATCTGGGGGATTTGCACCGTGTTATGAGAGTACTGGGACCGCATTGGCGTGTTGTCTTTTCCGATTTCGACCTGGACGATGCCGGAAACGACGAGCGCATGGGTTATCTTTACGATGAGCGTATGGTCCAATTTACCGGTCTGGCTGCGGAGGCGGGGGAACCGCGTATTAAGGGAGAAGACGGATTTTATAAAGCCGATTTTACTTGGTGGCGCTCGCCCTATATGGCCTCGTTTAAGGCCGGTGTTTTTGATTTTGTGCTACTGACTGCTCATATCCGTTGGGGAGGTAGTAGCCAGGCCAAACGACTAAAGCCCATTAAAGAACTTGCCGCCTGGGTAGATACGAGAGTGAAAAGCGAGTCGGTTATTGATCGCGACTTCATTGTATTGGGCGACTTTAATATCCCCAGCTTGACCAGTAAGCTGTATAAGGCGGTGAGCAAGCATGGTTTGCGTATGGCCGAGGCTATTGCCCGGGTGAAGATCGGTTCGAATCTCTCCAAAAAGGCCCGGTACGATCAGATACTTCACTATCCGCATTTTACCAACACGTTTTCCAATACTGGCGGCGTCCTGGATTTCGTTGGTGACGATCTCAAGCAGACCATTGAGGCCCTATATCCGGGTCAAGGTTTGAGCGTGGGCTTGTTCAAATCGCAGTTGTCGGATCACCTGCCCATCTGGATCCAGTTACAAACGGATGTTGTGGAGGAACAATTGGATAATATCATCAATTCGGTTTAAGAGTAGGCCGAGGGGGTGAAACCGAGGAGCACCAACTAATTGAGGAATAATGAAGAGTCAACGCTGTTGCGTGGTTTGGTCTAAAACTTGGTGATGTTGAGGATGGTATCAATTTCAAGTCACTAGCCCTCAGACAATCTATACGCCGCCATCAGCCTACCTACCTGACTTCGCTAAAATATATTTCGTTCAAAATTTCCGCATCACCCAAAGTCAACACCAAGGGACACTTTTCTACAATAGGTACTCAATTAAAACCTTTGAGAACTGTCAATGCCGTTTCGAACGAGCCGCTTGGGATTGCATCAGGAACCGCCGGGCCTTAGGGGTTTTGGGAAGGGCGTGTAATGGTCAATCCCGGACATACCTTGACCACGTGGGCTTTGCCGCCTGCTAATTCTATGGCTTTGGCTACTTCTTCCGGGTTGTCGGGGGCGTAGGCGAACATGCATCCGCCGCCGCCGGAGCCGTTGATTTTTCCGCCC
>JASJCB010000172.1 GCA_030066195.1 Acidobacteriota bacterium | reverse complement strand
TTGATCGAGCGTCACCGTATCACCGTCATGCAGGCTACCCCCGCGACCTGGAAATTGATGTCGGCCGCCGGCTGGCAACGCAGCCCCGGCTTCACCGCCCTGTGCGGCGGCGAGGCCATGCCGGCGGACCTGGCTCGCGAACTGGTCTCCCGTGCCGATAGTGCTTGGAATCTCTACGGCCCCACGGAAACCACCATTTGGAGCACCGTCCGAGAACTGGACCCGGCCGGCGCGGGCAGTCGCGAGGGCAACGAACCCATCGGCAAGGCCATCGCCAACACTCGTATCTATATCCTGGACCGCAACCTGGAACCCGTGCCCACGGATGTACCCGGCGAACTCTACATCGGCGGCGAGGGTCTGGCGCAAGGCTATCGCAACCGGCCCGAACTGACGGCGCGGAATTTCATCCCCTGTCCCTTCAGCGACGGCGGCAATCGCCTTTATCGCACCGGTGATCTGGCCCGCTTCCTGCCCACGGGCGATATCGCCTTCCTGGGCCGCATCGACCATCAGGTCAAAATTCGCGGCTTCCGCATCGAATTGGGTGAAATCGAAGCCGTGCTCGATGAGGCGAGTGAGGTAGACCGCGCCGTGGTGGTAGCGCGCGAAATAGCTGCAGGCGATGTCCAACTGGTGGGTTACGTTACCATTGATCCCGAGGCGAGCGCTCAAGGTGACGGTCAGGTGACAGAATGGGCGGAGGTCTGGAGCGATGCCTATGCCGCCGAGGATATCGGCGATGACCCGACACTGAACCTGAGCGGCTGGAACAACAGTTACGACGGTCAACTCATCCCACGCCCCGTCATGCGTCACTGGGTCGAGACCACGGTGGACCGCGTGCTTGCCGAAGAGCCGCAACGCGTGCTGGAACTGGGCTGCGGCACGGGCATGCTGCTCTTCCGCATTGCGCCCCACTGCACTCACTACACCGGCGCCGATATCTCCACCACGGGCCTGGATTATATCCGCGACCACCTGACCGGTGCGGGCTTGGACGAAACCCGCGTCACCCTACGCCACGCGCCCGCCCATCACCCCGGTCCTTTGGACGGCGTAGATACCGTTATTCTCAACTCCGTCATCCAATACTTCCCGGATGCGGCCTATCTGGAAACCGTGCTCCAAAGCCTGATTGGGGCGATGTCTCCCGGCGGCCGCATCTTCGTGGGCGACGTTCGCGCCCATCATCTGCTGGATCATTTCCATGCTTCCATCCTGGACTTCCGCAACCCCGATCTGTCGGCCGATGATTTCAACCAACGCTTGCGCGATCAGGTTCGCGGTGAGACCGAACTGGTGGTCGATCCGGCTTTCTTTCTCGCACTACAGCATCGCCTGAAGGGCATCGCGGGCGTGCGCTTCCAACTGAAACGCGGCGAGGATCTGAACGAACTGACCCGCTTCCGCTACGATGTCATTCTGGACCTGGGCGAAGCGCCCACGTACCACGCCCCATTGCAGACCGAGGACTGGCACGGTACAACACTGAACAGCCTGCGCGAGCGACTGAACCGGGCGGATACGGACAACCTCCTTCTTCGCGGCATCCCCAACGCACGACTGACCATGGTCAATGCCCTATTGCACGAACCTGCCGTGGACGATGAAGCCGTCGATCCCGAGACGCTCTACACGTTGGCCGAATCATGCGGCTATTGGATTGACCTTTCCTTCTGCGCCGGCAGTCGTACCGGGACCATGGACGCCTGGTTGCGCCGTGACCCGCACCTCACCCGCGCCATGCCCGGCCCAACTGATTGGACGCCGAATCGTTGGACCAACAACCCGGTTCAGGGTCGCCTGTTGCACGAGTTGACGCCCAAGTTTCAGCGTCGCCTGTCGGCGCGCCTTCCCGATTATATGGTGCCCGCGCACCTGATGGTCCTGGAAGCCATGCCGCTGACTGCCAACGGCAAACTGGATCGGAAGGCCCTGCTCCATCCCGACCCGGCATCGGTGCAAACCGTCTACGTAGCGCCGCACAACGATACGGAGCAGCAGATCGCGGTCATTTACGAGGAGGTCTTGAACCTGCACCGTGTGGGCCGGACCCACGGTTTCTTCGACTTGGGCGGGCACTCACTCTCGGCGACCCAGGTCATCGCCCGCCTATACGAAACCTTCGGGGTGGAGTTGGCCTTGAGCACCATTTTCGCCGAACCCACCGTAGCCGGCCTGGCCGCCGTGATCGAAACACAACGCATGGAAACAGATTTGTACGAGGCGCCTGATGACACCATGACCGAGGACGAAGAGGAGTTCGCATTTTGACATCAGTGCAAAGCCTGTTGGAATCGGTTGGGGAAAGAGGCATCAAAGTCTGGCTGGACGGCACACAGTTCAGGGTTCGTGCGCCCAAGGGCGCCATGACGAAAGAGCTTGCCGAGGAACTGAAAACGCGCAAAGACGAGGTCATGACCTTTCTGCAAGCCCGCACCGAGGCGCGCGAAGCCGAAGCAGGCATCGAGTCCGTTCCCCGCGATCAACCTTTGGTCCTCAGTTCTCCGCAACGCCGTCTATGGGTTCTGGATCAAATGGAAACCGGCAAGGCCACCTACCATATGACCGGCGCCTATCGCATGCGGGGTCATTTGGATCACCCCGCCCTGGAACAGGCTGCTACAGCGCTGACGGCCCGCCACGAGGTCCTGCGCACCACCTTCTTCAACACCGAGGACGGGCCCAGGCAACACATCGCGCCGCCCGGCCCCTTCGTCATTCCCGTTACGCCGACCACGGAAGCAGCCCTGAACAGCCGATTAAACACCCACAATACCGAACCCTTCGACCTCACCGTAGGCCCCTTGATGCGGCTGCATCTCTTCAAGTTGACCGACACGGAACACGTGCTCTCGGTGGTCAAGCACCACATCATCTCGGACGGCTGGTCCATTGCCATTGCCGTACGTGAATTGGGCTTGTTGTACAGCGCGTTCGTCTCGGGCCAAACCCCGGAACTGCCCCTATTGCCCATTCAATACGCCGATTACGCGGCCTGGCAACAACGGGTCGCGGTAGGACCCCGCGCCGAGAAGCAAAAGACGTTCTGGATCGAAACCCTACGCAACGCCCCGGAACTACTGGAACTGCCTACCGATCGCCCGCGCCCCGCTCTGCGCACCCACGCGGGCGCCGTCTACCGCTTCCGCCTGGACCCGGCCTTGATTCAAACCGCGGAAGCCCACGGCAAACACCTGGGCGCAACCCTGTTCATGGTGCTGGAAACGGCGTTTGCCCTGCTGATGCAGCGTTACAGCGGTCGGACCGATGTGGTGGTGGGAACCCCCGCGGCGGGTCGGAATCGCAAGGAGTTGGAACCGCTGATCGGGTTCTTCGTCAATACCCAGGCGCTCCGTCACCAACTGGATACCGCCGCAACCTTCGACGAGATCCTGGCTCAGGGACGTGATATCGCGCTGGCCGCCTTTGCCCATGCCGACCTACCGTTCGAAATGGTGGTCGATGCGGTCCAACCCACGCGCAACCCCAGTGCCGCCCCTATCTTCCAGGTCATGTTCCAACTGCAAAAAATAACCGACACCACGCCGCGCCTGCCGGGGTTGACCATGGTGGCCGTGGACTCGGATATCGCGGCGGCTAAATTCGATCTCACCCTGTCTTTGTTGGAAATTAACGGCGCCCTGCGCGGTGAGGTCGAGTACAATACCGATCTCTTCAACCCCGAGACGATCGCGCGCATGATGGATAGCTACCGGACCCTATTGGCGAGTGCCCTGAGCAACCCGGACATGCCAGTCAAATACTTGAACCTGATCACCGCCGCCGACCGCACGCGATTACTTGAAGAACTGTGCGGCGCCCGACCCATCCCGCAACCCTGCAGCGATGTCGCCGCGCTCTTCGAGGCCGTTGCCGCCCGGCAACCCGAGGCTCCGGCCCTGCGCGAGGTCGGCCGTGACGGCCGGTCGAAGGTGATCGCCTACGCCCAACTGAATGCTCGGGCCAATGCGCTGGCGCTGAAACTTCGCGAGGCAGGCGTTCAGGCGGAAGTGGTCGTGGGGGTCTGCGCCGAACCGTTGACGGATTGTCTGATTGCCCTTTGGGCCGTGCTCAAGGCGGGCGGCGTCTATATGCCCATGGATGCAGCCTATCCGCCCCAACGTCTTTCCTTTATGATGGAGGATGCCGCACCCGCGCTCGTTCTGGCCGATGCCACGGGCATTGCTACAATCGATGCCGGCGACATCCCCTTGTGGTCATTGGCAGAAAACACCATCAACCAGGCGCCGTCCCCCCCCGTCCGTCATATGCACTCCATGAATGCGGCCTACCTCATCTTCACCTCCGGTTCTACCGGCAGACCCAAGGGCGTGGCGGTTACCCACGGAGGCTTGCAAAACCTGATCGATACCTTCAGTGAGATCTTCGAGATTCATCAGGGCCGTCGCCGGCTACAATTGGCCTCCCTGAATTTCGATGCCTCCATGGCCGAGATCATCCCCGCCCTGTGCTCCGGCAGCGAATTGGTCCTAGCGTCTCGTGAGCTAAAACAACCCGGAGAATCCCTGACCCGCCTGGTGCGCGAGCATGACATCAACTACATGATCATCACCCCTCCGGTCCTGGCCGTAACCTCCTTTGAGAACACGCCTTCTCTGCGTGCCCTGGAGATGGGCGGCGAAGCCGTATCCACTGAAGTGGCGGATCGATTCGGGCAAAGGCTTAAGCTGACCAATGGCTACGGCCCTACCGAGACCACCGTGTGCTGTAGTCATGCCCTTCTGACGGGTGCCGGCACGAAGCCCACCATCGGCAGGCCGGATCCCGGTGTGCGTCTCTACATCCTTGACGCCGACTTTGAACTGACCCCGCCGGGGGTTTCCGGCGAACTGTGCATTGCGCATATCGGCCTGGCCAGGGGTTATTACGGCCGCCCGGACCTGACCGCCGAACGTTTTGTTCCCGACCCCTTCACCTCCCTTGGCGAGGGTACCCGCCTCTACCGTTCCGGTGACCTGGCGCGTTTCCTTCCCAACGGAAATATCGATTTCCTGGGTCGTATCGACCATCAGGTAAAACTGCGCGGTCTCCGCATTGAGTTGGGCGAGATCGAGACCGTGCTGGACGTGGTGGTCAACGCGAGTGTGGTCGTGCTGGACGCGTCGGGACCGGCCAAACGTCTGATCGCCTTCGTCACGGCTGACGACAAGATGGACGAATCCACCGTACGGGCGCATCTGTCCGCTTGCTTACCTGATTACATGGTGCCGGCTCGCATCCAAGTGTTGCCGAACCTGCCCGTTAACGCTTCCGGTAAGATCGACCGCAAGGCGCTTCAAGCGTTGGCGGCAACCCCTGCCGATGAGACAACGCACGTGGCTCTGTGCACCCCGGCGGAACACACTCTCGCCGGCATCTGGGCTCGTATCCTGGGTCGTGAAACCGTGTCGGCGGACGCCAATTTCTTTGAACTCGGCGGCGATTCTATTCTGGCCATTCAGGTGGTCACCCAAGCGCGTCATGCGGGTTTGACCCTTGAACCCCGTGATTTGTTCCAATACAAAACCTTATCCGCGCTGGCCGCCGCCTGTGGCAACGCTCCCGTGGTCACCGCCGAACAGGGACCGGTCGGCGGCGATCTGGTACTTACCCCCATCCAACGTTGGTTCTTCGGGCGGCCGTGGCCCAACCGCAACCATTTCAACCATGCGGTACTGTTGGCGGTTAGCGGCGGTCCCATGAGGCAGGACGCTTTGCATCACGCTCTGGCGCACCTCATCGATCATCATGACGCCCTGCGTTTGCGCTTCACCCAAGAGGACGGTTCCTGGCGGGCGCGTTTCGGTGAACCCGGCGGCCCCGTACCCCTTACCTTCACCGATCTCAGCGCCCTTGCAGCCGAGGAACGGGGCAAAGCGTTGAGTGCCGAAATCGAAGCGGCACAGCGTTCGCTGGATATCCAAACCGGTCGGCTGCTTTGCGCCCGTCACTTCAACTTCGGCGCCCAAGAACCCACCCGCCTGCTGCTGGTGATCCATCACTTGGTTGTAGACGGGGTTTCCTGGCGTATTCTGCTGGAAGATCTGGAACGCGCTTATACAAGCAACCTGTCCGGCGCTTCGTCGGAACCCGTGCTCAAGACCACGTCCTTGCAGACCTGGTCCCGCAATCTTCAGGACATGGTTCAGCGGGGTGGTTTGGAGCGTGGCGCCGGCTATTGGCAGGCCGAAGAACGGCGAGAGGCATGCGCCTTACCGGTCGATTTCCGAACGCCTTCCGGCGTGTTGTATACCGGCAACCTGCATGGCGAGGACAACCTGGAAGCACACCGCGCGGAGGTGTTGCTTACGCTGTCGCCGGAAACCACCCGCGCTATCGTCGAAGAGGTGCCCGCCGCCTGGAACCTGCGCGCTGAGGAATTGATGCTGACCGCTTTGTTCCGGGCCGTGCATCGCTGGTGCGGTGTTCCCCGGCTGCTGGTCGACCTGGAAGGTCATGGTCGCGAACCCCTTGTGGATGCGGATCTGTCGCGCACCGTCGGCTGGTTCACCAATGTCTACCCGGTACACCTGGGCTGCGATCAGCAGGATCCGGGCATGCTGCTGCGCACCGTCAAGCAACAGCTGCGGCAAGTTCCCGACAAGGGCATGGGCCTCAACCTGTTGCGTGCTTACGGCGATACACCGTCCCTGAATGATATGCCCCAAGCGCCGGTCGCCTTCAACTATCTGGGACGCTTCGACAATCTGTTCAGTGGTTCCCAATACTTCCAACCGGCTGACGAACCAACCGGTACAAGTAGCGATCCCAAGGCTCCGCGACCTCACCTACTGGAAATCAACGGCATCATCACCGGTGATGCGCTTTCGCTGATACTGGGCTACAGCGCGCGCCTACACCGCCGCGAGACCATGCAGGCGCTGGCCGGCCACCTACAAGAATCTCTGGAAGAACTGGCCGCCTACTGTAAAGCCCATCCGGGTCAAGGCATGGTTCCTGCCGATTTCCCGTTAGCGACGTTGCATCAGGAGGAATTGGACCTGCTGGCGCAACAGGTCGATGATATCGAGGATCTTTACCCCTTGACGCCCATGCAAGCGGGCATGCTCTTCCATTTCCGCATGGACAACAGCGCGCGCGCCTATTTCGAGCAGACTCGTTGCACCATTGAGGGCGCTTTGGACGTGTCTGCCTTCATGGCAGCCTGGCAACACCTCATCGACCGACACAGCATCCTGCGAACCTCCTTCCACTGGGAAGATTTGGCCGTCCCTGTTCAGGTGGTGCATTGCCAGGCCGTACCTGAGTGGCGACGCGAAGATCTGTCTCGACTGGGGCCGGCGGAGCGTGAGGCGTGCATTGAAGCCGTCATCCAAGCAGAACGCGACCGCGGCTTCAACCTGAATCAGGCGCCTTGCATTCGTTTCGTCCTCTTGCGCCTGAGCCATGATCGGCATGTCTTCGCCTGGTTCCACCACCACATGCTTTTGGACGGCTGGTCCATGCCGCTGGTTTTCGATGAAGCGCAGGCTCTATACCGAGCCGAGAAAAACGGTGTTGCTATCGACTTCCCGCCCGCACTGCCCTTCCGCGATTTCGTGGCCTGGCTTGCCGCACGCGACGAGGCCGCTGACCGCGCGTTCTGGAGCCAGCAATTACAGGATATGGAAGCCCAACCCCCAATGACGTTATCTGGAGAGACGACGGGTGCTTTTGCGCACGGTGAATGCAAACTTGCCTTGGGGAACGGAGAAACGGCCGCTCTGCAAACGCTTGCCCGTGATCACCGGGTGACCATGAGCACCTTGGTACAAGCGGCTTGGGCATTGCTCCTATCCATTTACACCCGTTCTAGCGAGGTGGTCTTCGGCGTAACGGTTTCCGGTCGGCCCGCGGATCTGCCCGACATTGCGCGCCGCATTGGACTCTTCATCAACACCCAACCGGTACGCACCGCCGTCCCCAACGGTCCGCTAACCGAGTGGCTGGAAGACTTGCAACAGGAGCAGGCCGACCGCGAGGCGCATGCCCATGTGCCCCTGGCCCAAATTCAGGCTTGGGCCGGACTACCGGGTGATCGGCCGCTCTTCGACACCCTGGTTGTCTTCGAAAACTATCCTCTGGACGATGTCTTGAGCGAAGCCGGCGGGGACCTTGCCTTCCGTAATCCCGTGATGCTGGAACACGCCCACTACCCCCTGGTATTGATCGCCATGCCCGGTACACAACTTTCCCTGCGTCTCCAATACGACGCGGGCCGTTTCCCCGCCGCGTCGGTGGAGCGCCTGCTGGGGCGGTTACGCAATCTCTTTCATCACATGGGTGAACAACCGACCGTTCTGCCCCGGGATCTGCCGCTGTTGGATCAGGGCGAGCGTGAAATCTTGATCCACCGCTTCAACGACACAACGACGACTTATCCCTCCCGGGCCAACCTCGCCGAGTTGGTTCTGGCCCGTTCCGCTGAGCGGCCCGATGCCCTCGCCGTCCACTACCCGGAAGGAGAGCCCTTGACGTACGGTCAGTTTGCGGACCGTGTCCAACGATTGGCGGTTCTGTTGCGTGCGCGCGGCGTTTCCTTGGAGACACCGGTGGGTCTGGCCATGCCGCGCACCATCGACATGATCACCGCGATGACGGCTGTTTTGCTGGCCGGGGGTTGTTACGTGCCGTTGGACCCGGATTATCCTGCCGAGCGTCTTTCTTGGATGATTGAGGACGCGGGCATCGAATTGCTGTTGACCACATCGGCGACGGTCCTACCGCAAACAAAATCGACCCATCATTGTGTGCTGACTCTCGATACCATCGACATGAAGGGGGAATCGGTTCCTCTACCTGCAATCGGGGGCGGCGGCCATCCGGCCTACCTCATCTACACTTCCGGCTCTACCGGCAAACCAAAGGGAGCGGTGATTCCCCATCGGGCCGTGACGCGCCTGTTGCTGGAAACCAACTATATCCGGATTCAACCCGATGACCGCGTCGCTCAGACTGCCAACGCCAACTTTGACGCTGTCACCTTCGAGGTCTGGGGAGCGCTGCTGCATGGCGCCGCTTTGATCGGCGTGTCTACCGATTTGGTATTGGAACCGGAGCGTTGCGCACTCAGGCTGCGAGAGTGCCGGGTCTCCATTCTGTGGTTGACCACATCTCTCTTCCACAACTGGGCCGTTCAGTTACCCGGCGCCTTCAAAGATATGCGCGTCTTGCTGTTCGGCGGCGAAACGGTCGATCCCACGAAAGTGGCTCGAGTTCTGGAAGCGGGCGGCCCCCAACACCTGATCAACTGTTATGGACCCACGGAAAGCACCACCTTCACGACCACCCACGATATCGCTCAAAGCTTCGACGGAACCTGCCCCATCGGCAAGCCCGTCAGCAACACCACCTGTTACGTACTCGACACCCGTATGAATCCGGCGGGTATCGGTGTGACCGGCGAACTTTATATCGGCGGCGACGGTCTTGCGCGGGGTTACCTGGGACGCGCGGGACTGACGGCCGAACGCTTCGTCCCTCATCCCTTTGCTCCGGCTCACGGCCTCCGTTTGTATCGCACCGGTGACCTGGTGCATATTGCGGATAACGGCGACATCACCTATTTGGGGCGTACTGACCATCAGGTCAAGATCCGCGGCTTCCGTATCGAACCGGGTGAGGTGGAAACCGTGTTGCGCGATGCGCCCGGTGTTTCCGGCGCTGCTGTGTTGGTGGACGAAACTGCCAAACAACTGGCGGCCCACATCATCCTTGAGGGAGGTCGGGGGCTGGACGCGGTGCGGGGCCGGTTGGTCGATCAACTGCCGGCCTACATGATGCCCACACGATTCATCGTCCATGAGCGTTTCCCCCTAACGCCCAACGGCAAATTAGATCGCAAGGCGTTGGCTGCCGCGGCGATGGCATCCGCCGAGGATCACGTGACGCCGCATACGCCCGCCGAGGTGAAACTGGCCGCCGTCTGGCGCGATATTCTGGATGTGGACCGGGTGGGCGCTTCTGACAACTTCTTCGAACTGGGCGGGCACTCCCTGCTGGTTACGCGTCTGGCCACCCAACTGCGCGCCCAAATGGACCGTGAACTGCCGCTGAGCGTGCTCTTCGAAACGCCGGTCCTGGCCGATCAAGCCCTACTGTTGGACGGCGCCGGCGCTATGACCACGCCCACTATCGGGCCCGCCGCTCAGGAGGGCCCGCTGCCCCTGTCCTTCGCCCAGCAACGCCTATGGTTCCTGGACAAACTGGAGCCCGGCGCTGCCAATTACAACGTGCCCCTTTTCCTGCGTCTGCGCGGTGTCTTGCATCACAACGCCCTGGAAGCGGCGCTGGCCGTTATCGTCGAGCGCCACCAGATCTTGCGCACCGTCTTTCCTGAGCGGGAGGGCACGCCCGTTCAACTGGTAGAACCATTCTCGCCGCCGCAACTGCCGCTGACCGACCTGAGCGGGGATGTGGAGGCGGAAGCCCTTCTGCGTGAGATGATTGCCGAGGAGATCACCCGCGTCTACGACCTGCAAACCGGTCCTTTGTACCACGCGGATCTGACTAAATTGGATGATGCGCACCATGTCCTCCTGTTCAGCATGCATCACATTATCTCTGACGGCTGGTCCTTAGGAGTCCTGGCAGAGGAACTGGAAACCGGTTACCGTCGAACTCTGGGCGAAGATCTCCCGGCCTTACCGCCCTTACCGGTGCAGTACGGCGACTTCGCGGTCTGGCAACGGAGCCGGCTGCAAGGGGCGGAACTGGAACGTCAATTGACCTACTGGCGCACTCAACTGGCCGATGCGCCTGAATTGCTGGAACTGCCCACCGACCGACCGCGCCCGGATGTGCAGACGTCCAACGGGGGGCTGGTGACGTTTACACTGAATGCGCATCTCCAACAAGCCTTGAACGATGCGGCGCGGACGCGGGGCCAAACCTCCTTCCTGGTTCTGGAAACTGCGTTTGCCGCGCTGCTTTCGCGCTATAGCGGGCAGACGGATGTGGTGGTAGGTACCCCGGTGGCCAATCGCAACCGGGCCGAAATTGAAAGCCTCATCGGCTTCTTCGTCAACACCCTGGCCCTGCGCCATCGTCAGGACCCCGCCGCATCCTTCACGTCTTTGTTGGACGCTGCCAAACAAACCCATCTGGACGCCTGGAATCATCAAGACCTGCCCTTCGAACAGGTGGTCGATGCTCTGGAGGTCCCTCGCGCCTTGAGTCACGCGCCCGTCTTCCAGGTCTCCTTCGCCCTGCAGAACATGCCGCTGAAGACCCCACAACTGCCGGGATTGACGTTGGAACAGATACCACTGGAAACGGCGGCGCCAAAGTTTGATCTCAGTGTTACCCTGACCGAGCAGGACAACGGGCTGGTGGGTGCGGCCGAGTACAACGCGGACCTGTTCGACGAAGGCACCATTGCGGCTATGATGCGCGCCTATCAGGTTCTACTGACCGCCGTATCGGCGCAACCGCAAACGGCCTTGTCCCAAATTCCGTTGCTGGACGAAGCGGCGCTGAAGCAACAACTGGAGACCTGGAACGGCAATACGCGTCCGGTCTACTGTGGCCGCATCGAGGATCTGATCGCGGAGGTCATTGCCCGCTACCCGGACAATGCCGCGTTGGTCACCGATACTGAACGCATCACTTATGCCGAACTGGATGCTCGTGCTGAGGTGTCGGCCGATCGGTTGGCCGCCGCCGGCGCCGGACCCGAAAAGCTGGTGGGCATCTTTGCCGATCGCTCGACCGAGTTGGTCACGGCCATGGTGGCGACCCTACGCGCCGGGGCCGCTTTCCTGCCCCTGGATCCCTCCTTGCCTTCCGGTCGCTTGAAGCTGATGTTGGATGACGCGCAACCCGCTGTCATTGCCCTGGACCCGGCCTTGCGGAGCCAACTGCCTTCAGCTTCCGCTGCACTGGTTTCACTGGATGCTTCGGACACGCCGCCGGCTCGTATCACCTCGCTACGCCATGCAGAGAGCCCTGCCTATATCATTTACACCTCCGGGTCCACGGGGCGTCCCAACGGCGTGGCTGTGACGCACCGTGGTCTTAGCAATCTGACCGAAACCACGCATCGGACCATGGACATGGACGCCGACAGCCGCATGCTGCAATTCGCATCCAGCGGTTTCGATGCCTCCATCTGGGAAATCTTCTCGGCCCTAACCGCCGGGGCCGAACTGCACCTTGCCCCCCGCGCCGCCCTGATGCCCGGCGAACCGCTTCTGGAAACTCTGGCTTCACGCGGCATCACCATCACGCTGTTGCCGCCGACCGCATTGGCTGCCATGACTCCTGGAGATCTACCGCAACTGAAGACGGTGGTTTCCGGCGGCGAAGCATGCAGTGCCGAAATCGTTCAACGCTGGGCGCCGAGTCGCGCTTTCTTCAATGCCTACGGCCCCACCGAAAATACAGTCATGGCGACGCTCACCGCCTGTTCGCCCGGCGAGGGGATACCCCTGCTGGGTCATGGCCTGCCCAATGTGTCGCTATACGTGTTGGACCGGACGATGCAACCGCTCCCGGTCGGGGTTCCCGGTGAATTGCACGTGGGTGGTCTCGCCATGGCGCGAGGTTATCTGAAGCGACCCGCCTTGAGCGCGGCCCGTTTTGTGCCGCACCCGTTCGGCAAACCCGGCGAACGACTGTACAAAACCGGCGACCTGGTGCGCTTCCTACCGGACGGGCGTCTTGCCTTCCTGGGTCGGGTCGATCACCAGGTCAAGCTGCGCGGCTTTCGCATCGAGTTGGGCGAGATCGAAGCGGCGTTGGCCGCTCTGCCCGGCGTGACCAATGTGGTCGTCTCGCTCCAGGAAACCGGCGGCCCCAAGCAGTTAGCAGCCCACTTCGCCGGAGACGCCATGACGCCCGGCAGCCTCCGGCAACAACTGGAAACGGATCTACCCGGCTATATGATTCCCAGCCGCTTCATTCATCACCCGGACGGTCTGCCGCTCAACGCAAGCGGCAAGGTAGACCGCAAGGCTTTAGGCGCTTTTGTTGCCGGAACCCGGCAGGCCGCCTTCGTGGCGCCCGCTACCGAGGCCGAACAAAAGCTGGCGCTTATTTGGACCGGTCTCCTGGGCCGTGAGGATATCGGCGCGGACGACAACTTCTTCGAACTGGGCGGCGATTCCATCACCAGTATTCAGTTGGTGGCCTGGGCGCGTCAAGCGGGTTTGCTGCTGTCGCCCAAACTGGTTTTTCAACACCAGACCCTGGCGGGCATGGCGCGCGTTGCGGGTTCAGTTCAGACCGTTACCGCCGGGCAGGGACCTGTTACCGGCCCCGTGCCTCTAACGCCCATCCAAACCTGGTTTTTGGACAAACAATGGTCCAATCCTCATCACTTCAATCAAGCCGTCATGCTTGCTGCCGAACCCGGTATGCAACGCGATGCCTTACAGCAGGCATTGGATGCCCTCCTGCACCATCACGACATGCTGCGGGTGCGCCTGCATCAAGCAGATGGAAGTTGGACTCAGGAACTCTCCGAGCCCGGTGAAGTCGCGACTCTGGCCGTGGTCAACCTGGCTGATCGCGACGATTGGCAGGAAGAACTGGCCCGTTTGGCAGAAGAGACCCAGGCGGGTTTGCGTCTTACGAAGGGACCCATCTTCCGCGCCCTGTATGCCGAACGCGGCAATCAACCCGGACGGCTGCTGTTGGCGGTACACCACATGGCGGTTGACGGCGTCTCCTGGCGGATTCTGCTGGAAGATCTCTTGACCGCCTATGGTCAGGCTGCTGCCGGTGAGGCTGTTGCCCTGCTGCCCAAAACGACCGATTTCCAAACCTGGGCGCGGCGTCTGCCCGATGCAACCGCCCTGGTCAAAACAGACTACTGGACCACGTTAGCCGATATAGATGTAGCGCCCTTACCCTTGGATATGCCGGGCGGTCCGGCTCTGGTTCGTGACGAATGTCAGGTTTCGCTGGAACTGGATGTGGACCTGACGACGGATCTGTTGACCCGAGCGGGTAGGGCCTATCGCACGAGGGTCGACGACCTTCTACTCGCGGCGCTGGCGCGTGCTTTTCAAGCCTGGACCGGTGATGCCCGCTTGCTATTGGATCTGGAAAGCCACGGCAGGGAGTCGCTTTGGGACGATATGGATCTTTCCCGCACCGTGGGATGGTTCACAGCCATATACCCCGTGCTTCTGGATGTTTCCCACGCCTCGGAGCCTGCCGACCTGGTGCCCGCCGTCAAAGAACAATTGCGCGCCGTTCCTGACGGCGGTATCGGCTATGGTCTCAGCGCTCCGGCGCAACCCATTCAAGCCGAGGTTGCTTTCAACTACCTGGGCCGTTTCGATCAGGTACTGGCGCCCGAGGGTCCGCTGGGACCGGCAGGGGAGGGGACAGGCGCTCAGCTTTCCCCGGACGGCGTGCGCACCCATTCCCTTACGGTTACCGCCGCGGTCACCGGCGACGGCCTGCAACTGAACATCGCCTATGCCGGTAACCGCCACCATCGGGAAACCATCACCAGGTTGCTGGCCTCGTTTCGGGCTGAGTTAATTGCCCTGATCCAACACTGTACCGTCGTGGAACAGCCCGGGCTCACCCCGTCCGACGTGCCCATGGTCCGTGTGGATCAAGCAACGCTGGATCGTTTGGCGCCCATGGCCGATCTCTATCCGCTGACGCCGTTGCAGGAAGGCATGCTCTTCCAGACCCGTTACCAGGAAGACGCGGGCGCCTATTTCAACCAGATCCGCTGCACCTTGCGGGGGAAACTGGACGAAGACGCTTTCCGCGACGCCTGGCTGGATGTGGCGAATCGCCATGCCGCCTTGCGCACCACCTTCCACTGGCAGGGCCTGGACCAACCGCTTCAACGGGTCGCCGATACGGCCCAACTGCCCTGGATCGCCGAAGATTGGCGCGGCGAAACGGATACTCGGCAACGGCTGGAAGATTTCGCTCGTGAGGATCGGCAACGTGGCTTTCAACTGGAAGGCGGACCCCTCATGCGGTGCGCCCTCCTGCGCATCGACAACGACGCCCGTTGTTTCATTTGGAGCCACCATCACCTGTTGCTGGACGGCTGGTCCCTGCCCATCCTGTTGGGCGAGGTGTTGACCGCCTACCGGGCCCGTTTGGACGGCGCCTCTCCGAACTTGCCGCGTCCGCCCGCATTCAGCGATTTCGTGGCCTGGGTGCATGACCGCGATACCGTTGAAGATATGGCCTTTTGGACCGAACATCTGGAAGGGCTTGAAGGCCCCACGCCGCTGCCCATGAGCGCTGAACCCCGGATCGTTGCCGGTGAAGAAACGCGTGGGCAATTGATCCAAAGCCTGGACGCCGCGGCCACGGGCGCCTTGCTGCAATTGAGCCGTGACCGGAAAGTAACGCTCAGTACCCTGGTCCAGGCAACGTGGGCGCTATTGCTGGCGCGAACTACGGATCGTAACGACGTGACCTTCGGCGTCACCGTCTCCGGTCGCCCCGCCGATCTGCCGAATGTTGCCCGACGGGTGGGCTTGTATATCAACACGGTGCCGGCCCGCTGCCGCTTGCCCGAGACGGGAACGGTTACAGATTGGTTGCAAACCCTGCAACAAGAACAGGTCGCACGCGAGGCCCGTTCTTGGAACAGCCTCACCGACATTGCTCAGTCCGTGGGCATGGGTGCGGGTGCGGCGCTTTTCGAGACACTGGTCGTCTTTGAAAACTACCCGCTGGAAAGCACCGGCGGCGATGAGGCGCCCTTCCGCCTCGAAGCATTCCAGGCCGAGGACCAGACCCACTATCCGCTGACCCTTATCGCCGCATCCGGCGAGACCATAAAACTGCGTCTACAGTATGACGCCGGTCGTTATACTAGGGCCGATGCGGCGCGCCTGCTGGACCTGGTGCGGTATCTGCTCAAAGCCCTGGCCGGCAATCCCACGGCATCCCCTGCCGACATGTATCCGCCGGCATCGGGCGATATTGCCGCGTTCGCTTCAGGTCCCGTCACCACGGTCGCATCGACCGATCTTTGTCGGCTGTTCCAATCGGCTGCCGATCGTTTCTCCGGCGACCCGGCAGTCATTTTCGGCGAAGAAACCCTTACCTTTGCCGAACTGTCTGAACAGGCTGATCGGCTGGCTCACGTTCTGCTGCAACACGGCGCGGGGCACGGCCGTCCGGTGGCCGTCTCCCTGGAGCGTTCCACGGCTATGACCGTGGCGGTATTGGCGACTCTGAAGGCGGGCAGTCCATACCTGCCCATCGATCCCGTCTATCCCGCCGAACGCCGTGCCATGATGCTGGGCGATTCCGGGGCGCCGGTGCTGATCGCTCGGGGCGACGACGACCTGTCCGGTCCGTTCACGTATTTGGATTGGGATGTGCTGCAACCCCTGATGACCACGGCGCCCGCAACCGCGCCCACTGTCACCATCCAAGCCGAGAATCCGGCCTACATCCTCTACACCTCCGGTTCCACCGGCATCCCCAAGGGCGTGGTGATGAGCCACGGCGCTCTGGCAAATCTGATCCACTGGCAGTTGCACGATCAACCCGGTCGCCTCACCACCCTGCAATTCGCATCCCTGTCCTTCGACGTCAGCTTCCAGGAATTGTGGAGCACCTGGGCCGCCGGCGGCACCCTTGTTTTGATCCCCGAATCCGAACGGGCCGATGTGGCCGCGCTGCTTGCCCTGATCGAACGACATCAGGTAGCGCGTCTGTTCATGCCTTACGTGGCCCTGCACCACCTGGCGAGCGGTTGCGAACGCTTGCCTGACTGTCTGCGCCACGTGGTAACCGCCGGAGAACAATTGCAAACCCCGCCCGCTCTGACGCGCCTCTTCCAAGGCGAAAATGCGCCGCGTCTGCACAACCAGTACGGTCCCACCGAAGCCCATGTGGTCACCGCCCACACCCTGGACGCCGAAGCCGGCGACTGGCCCGCGCTGCCGCCCATCGGTCGTCCCATTGCCAATGCCTCTATTCGCATTGTGGACCGCCGCATGCGGGAGGTTCCTATGGGTGTGCCGGGCGAACTGCTCATCGGTGGCGTCGCCCCCGCGACGGGTTATTGGGAGCGGCCCGCGTTGACCGCCCAAAAGTTTGTGCCCGATCCCTTCAGCACCACGCCGGGTGCCCGACTCTACCGTAGCGGCGACCTGGCCGTATGGTTGAATGACGGCAACATCCAATACCTGGGTCGTATTGACCAACAGGTCAAAGTACGCGGTTTCCGTGTGGAACCGGGCGAGGTCGAAACCGTTTTGACCGGTACGCCCGGTGTCAAGCAGGCCGCGGTTACCGTCTTCCGCGATGCGTCGGGCGGGCAACATCTGGCGGCCTATCTGGTCGGTACCGATGATGTGGCCGTCGCCAGAAAACATCTTCAAGAAAACCTACCGGCGCATATGGTGCCGGGCCGCTTTGTCTGTCTGGAGGCATTGCCCCTGACCCCCAGCGGTAAGTTGGACCGAAAGCGTCTGCCCAAGCCGGATCAGGTAAACCCCGGGGCGGACTATGTGGCGCCGCGTACGCCGATGGAAGCACAAATCGCCGCCATTTGGGCGGATGTGCTGGAACTGGAGCGCGTGGGTGTCCGGGATAACTTCTTCGACATCGGCGGTCACTCGCTGCTGGCTACGCGGGTCATCTCGCGGGTAGAGGAAGCCCGGCAGGTCACCCTGCCGCTGAGATTCGCTTTGGAAGAACCCACCGTGGAGGGCTTTGCGCAACGACTGGATTTATTCCTGCGCATCCAGGATCAAGGGCAGGCCCCCGGAGAGGCATTGGCCGAGGACGAGGAGGAATTGTCGCTATGAGCGCCATCAGCGATTTTGTAACGCGCCTGACGGCACTGGGCGTCAAACTTTGGGTTGAAGAAGCCGAGTTGAAGCTACGCGCCCCCAAGGGCACCCTGACCTCGGATCTTGTGACACAATTGAAGGCGCGCAAGGCTGAAATTCTGTCTTTCCTCAGCGAGCAGCAACAGGTGCGGGAGCGGCAACCCATTGCACCGTCCGAACGCTTGGGTCGTGATTGGGACGGTCGCTTACCACTTTCCTTTGCACAGCAGCGTATGTGGTTCTTCGATCAATTGGACCACACCGGTTCCGGCGCCAATATTCCCATTGCGCTGCGTACCCGAGGCGTTTTGGATACCGCTGCCTTCGAGGCGTCGGTCGACGCCATCGTGCAACGGCACGAGTCGTTACGCACCCGTTTTTGCGATGAAGACGGACATCCGGTGCAGCGCCTCGTCACCGATCCCGCGTTTTCCATTCGAGTCGTGGACCTCACCGGATTGGAAGACATTGACAGGGAAACCGTTCGCGACGCCTTGATTCAGGCGGAAGCGAATGCGGGCTTTGAACTGGACCGCCGGCCCTTGTTTCGCATGGTGCATCTCCGCTTGAATGACACCGAAGGCGCGATGGTGCTGAACATGCACCACATCGTTTCAGACGGCTGGTCGCTGGGCGTATTCGTGCAGGAGCTCTGTGCGGGTTACGCGGCCCGGTTGCAAAACCGCGATGCCGCCCTGTCGCCGCTGCCCATTCAGTATGCGGACTTTGCCGCCTGGCAGCGGGGTTACCTTTCCGATGAGATACGCGAGAACGAATTGAACTGGTGGCGCGAGCAAATCGGGGAGTTGCCCATTCTGGAGTTGCCCACGGATCGTCCCCGTCCTGCATTGCAGACCACCAACGGCGATTTGGTGCGTTTTCGGATCGATACGGCGCTGACCCAAGCTCTGGAAGATATGGCCCGTGAACACGACGCCACCTTGTTCATGGTGTTACAGGCCGCGCTATCGGCCCTGTTATCGCGCCTTTGCGGCCAGGATCGTTTCGGCATCGGCGCGGCCATTGCCAATCGCAACCGGCGTGAATTGGAACCCCTGATCGGATACTTCGTCAACACCCTGGTGATGAGTGTCGATACCCGCGACGATCCCGGCTTTGCCGAACTGGTGCGTCGTGCCCGTGACACCGCGATGGCCGCCTTTGACCACCAGGACATCCCCTTCGAACAGGTGGTGGACGCCCTGCAACCGGAACGGGACCTCAGCCGCACGCCCTTTTTCCAGGTGATGTTGATCCTGCAAAACGCGGGCGGTGACGGGGGACAATTGCCCGGTCTTTCCATGGAAACGTTCGACCTGGACGTCACCCACCCGCTCTTCGACTTGAACTTTGCGTTCGGCCGGGATGAAGAGGGCCTGGGCGGTGCTTTGGAATACAACACGGATTTGTTCGATTGCGGGACAGTGGAACGTTGGCTGGACGGCTTCCGTATCTTGTTGCAAGCCGCAACGACCGACCCACAACAGCCTTTGTCCACCTTGCCTCTTTTTGACGCGCAAACCAATCGGCAACTGTTGGCCTGGAGCGCCAATTCGGGTCCCGTCCCGGTGTATGCAACCATGCACGCGTACTTCGAAGCCCAAGTCGCCGCAAATGGTGCGGCGCCCGCTCTGGCATTCGGGGATGAGGTGTTGACCTACGAGGCTTTGAACCGACGCGCGAATCAACTGGCCCATGGTCTAAGAGCGCGAGGCATCGGTCGCGGCAGCCTGGTGGCCCAGGGCATGGAGCGCGGCATGCGGCCGGTGATCTGCCAACTGGCCGTGCTGAAATCCGGCGCAGCCTTCCTGCCGTTGAACCCGGACGACCCGACTGAACGCCTGCGCGGCATTCTGCAAGATGCCGGTGCCGATCTGGTGTTGTGTGACGGGACCTTACCCGGAAGTTTAGTCGGTTTACCGGTTGTGAACCTGGAAGAAACCGATTTGGCGCGGGAACAATCGGAGGGCAATCCTGTCGGTCGCACCGGAGGCGATGACGCGGCTTACGTTATCTATACCTCGGGTTCTACCGGAAAACCCAAGGGCGTGGTCATTCCTCACGGAGCACTGGTCAACTTCGCCGATGCCGCCGCCGATGCCTACAACCTGAACACGGGGGAGCGGGCGCTGCAATTCGCCAACTTGCACTTCGACACGTTCATCGAGGAGATCTACACCACCATTGGCCGATGTGGTCTGCTGATTCCCCGTACCCGCGACATGATTCGTTCTACACGCCATTTCCTGGACGAATGCGGCCGCCTGGATATCACCATCCTCAACCTGCCCACCGCCTATTGGCACCAGATCACCGCCGACCTGGCCGCCGGCGAGGCCGAAATGCCGTCCTGTATTCGCGTGGTTATTGTGGGTGGTGAGCGCATGCTGCCCGAGATGGTCACGGCATGGCAGAAAGCCTTGGGCGCCTATCCCGAACTGAAAAACGGTTACGGTCCCACCGAAACGACGGTGGCCGTCACTGCCTGGACGCCCGCGTTGACGCAACCGCCGCGTTTCGAATCGGGCCATACGCCCATCGGCGGACCCTATCGGAATGTGCGCGCCTACGTCTGCGACCGTTTCGGCAATCCGTCTCCCGTGGGTGTGCCCGGTGAACTGTGGATCGGCGGACTAAGCGTGGCGCGCGGTTATCTGGGCAGACCCGCCTTGACAGCACAACAGTTCGTGCCCGATCCTTTTGCCGAAACGCCCGGCAGTCGCGTCTACCGCACCGGCGATTTGGCTCGCCGCCTGCCGGACGGCAATCTGGAGTGCATCGGTCGCGCCGACCATCAGGTCAAGGTGCGCGGCTACCGCATCGAATTGGGCGAGGTGGAATCGGCCCTAAGCGAACTTGCCGACGTCGCGTTGGCCGCGGTCGACGTGCGCGGCCGCGGCGCCGATGCGCAGTTGATCGCCTGGCTTCAAGCCGCCGAGGGGGGCCGACTCGATGCCGCCGTGGTGCGTCGGCAACTGTCTCAAAACCTGCCTGAATACATGATTCCCACATTTATCCACTGCGCGGCAGAGCCCTTGCCGCTTACCTCCACCGGTAAGGTGGACCGACGCGCCCTGGCAGCACTGTTCCCGGATGAGATGCGTCCTGAAACCACCGGCCGTTCTCCGCAAACGCCGACCGAGCAACTGCTGGCCGATATTTTCAGCGAAGTGCTGGGACTTGAAACCGGTATCGATGCCGAAACCAGTTTCTTCGATATGGGCGGTCACAGCTTGTTGGCCACGCGGGTTGTAGCGCGCGTGGAAAAGCGATTAGGGTGCGCCTTGCCCCTGCAAGATCTCTTCACCCATCCTACCGTAGCCGCTCTGGCGCATCGGGTTGAAAGCGGTTTGGGGATTCAAGTGGCTGACCGCAAGCCCATTCCCGTTTTCGATCGGGAACGCGAGCCTGTTCCCCTGTCTTTCGCACAACGACGACTGTGGTTCCTAGACCGTTTCGAGGGCGCTTCGGCCACCTATAACATGCCCACGGCCCTGCGTCTGGAGGGCGCGGTTGACAGCCGACGCCTGGATCTGGCCCTTCGCGGCATCATTCAGCGCCACGAAGTTTTGCGCGCCGCCTTCCCCGCCGTGGATGGAGAGGCTGAACAGGTCTTCCTGCCCATGGACCGCTTCGGATTGACCGTGGTGGATCTGAGTGGTTTGGCGGAATCCGAACGGCTGGATGCCGCCCGCCGGCTGCGTAATCTGGATGTGGTCACACCCTTCAATTTGAAGACC
>JASJCB010000333.1 GCA_030066195.1 Acidobacteriota bacterium | reverse complement strand
AGATGCACGCAGGATGCGTGCGCGCCCAGGGGGAAACCCGCGATGCTACGTGGTAGTTTCACCCAACCCATGCTCCTTTTCAAACGCGGCAAGATTTTTTTCCCAATCATCCGTAGGAATACCTAACTCCTTATGAAGATCAATAGCTTGCCTTAGAAGTTCGATTGCCCTGCCTGCCTCCCCAAGTTTTGCCAAGATACTGCCCTGATTCCAAAAGCTGATCGCCAAACCGGCGCGATCGCCTAATTCCTCCATAAGCTCCTGATCTTTTTTTACCAGCGTCATGGCTTCTTCCAACTTCCCCCAATCACTCAAGATACTTGCTTGATTGCAGTAACATTTCGCAAGGTTGGGACGATCCCCCAATTCCATAAAAAGCGCCTGAACTTTCTTATATAGTGCCATGGCCTCTTCCAACTTTCCCCATTCCCTCAAGATCACTGCTTGGTTGCCGTAGCTTTGCGCCAAACCTGCGCGATTGCCTAATTCCTCGAAAAACACATCCGCTTTTTTATGAAGAGCCATAGCCTCTTCCAACTTTCCCCATTCCCTCAAGATCACTGCCTGACTGCCGTAGCTACGCGCTAAGCCTTCCGAAAAGTCCAACTTTTCTGTAAGCACCTGTACTTTCTTGTATAGTACCATGGCTTCTTCCAACTTCCTCCAAGAGAACAAGATGCCTGCCTGGTTGGCGTAGACTGCAGCTAGATTGGAGTGATCACCCAATTCTTCGAAAAAAACCTCCAAATTCTTGAGCACCTTCATTGCTTCTTCTAATTTACCCCAATTGCGCAAGAAGCCTGCCTGGTGGTTGTATCCTACTGCCAGGGTGGCTATATCCTCAGGAAAACAGTCCATGGCAATCCCAGAAAGATTTAGAAATAACTGGCCATGACCACGCCATGAGCAATACTCGCCAAATGTCCAATTGACCCATTGTTTTAGTCTGAGATCGTCCCGGTCTGCCAAACACCGGACCGCTTCTTCTGCCTGGGGCAGCCAGCGGTCTTTTTGGATGAAGTGGGTTTGGTCCGTCTCATCGGTATAGACCTGCTGAACCAGAGAGAGAAAACGTTCGCATAACTCCAAGTCATCTTCCCGGTTTTGCACCACCTCTCTCACCAGCACATGTAACTCGAATGCTTTTTCCTCGCCCTCCACCGCGTCGCACCAGGACCAGGAACACAGTTCCTCCAGCAGCATTTCCAAATGATTCGGGTCGGCGCCGTCCAGGCGTTGCAAGAAGCTCAGCGGAACCGGTCCAGGGGCGCATTGGGCCAACAGACGTAAAACCTCTTTTGCCCGCTCATCCTTGAAATAAGGATCGGCCAGGTTGAAGACTGCTTCCAAGGTGCGCAGGTCGCGGCAATCACCGCCGGCATCCAGGCGGGACAATTCCGTTTCTCGAATATGTTTTGCGGACCACCTGGGCGGAAAGATCATCAGGTTCAAAGCCAGGCGTAAGGCGATGGGCATGAACCCAAGGCGTTCGGCCAGAGCCAGGTAATCCTCTTCACTGTCTTCATGGTAATCTTCCCTCAATACCTTGCGGAACAGTTGCAGTGTTTCCGCTTGAGTAAACGCCTCCAAGTGAATGGGCGTCAGTTGGATGTCGGGGCGGTCCACGACCAGAGCCTTGCCGATCTCGCGGTTGCGAGTGGTGATGATGAAGCAAGAAGGACTGTCGTCGGGCAGCAGCCACTGGGCCGCGTCGCGGTTGGTCAGGTTGTCCAGCAGGATCAGCGTACGGCGGTCTTGTAGAATGCGGCTGATGTGTTGTCGGGCTTCCTGCTTGTCCCTGGGTTCGTCGATTTCCAGGTTCAGGCGGCGGGCCAGTTGTACAGCGAAGGCCGACGGGGTGGTGCGGGTCATGTCGAATTCGTAGCAGCCGTCGGGGAAACGGTCGCGGCAGAGGTCTCTGGCCTGCCTGGCCAGGGTGGTTTTGCCCACACCGCCCGCGCCGTCCAGTTGGAATAGGCGTCCCGTGACCGTTTGCACCGAACCCGGCTTTTGAAAACCGTCGATCAGGGTTTGCAGTTCCAGCTCGCGACCCACGAACAGTTGTTTCGATTTGGGCTTGCGCCGAGCATCGCCGGCAAGGAGGGAGAGTACGGTTTCTATGTCTTCGAATTGGTTGAACCAGATGGGTTGGATGCCCAGAATGCTCAGGCGTCGCCGCATCAGTACCAGTTCATCGCTCTCGGGCTGTCTTTTGAGTAGAGCGAAATGGGGGCGCTTATCCGCCAGGTCTTCCAATATCATCATGGTCCGATCCTCGCCAAGGGAGCAACCGATGAATAACAAGCTGTGGTTGGTGTAGAGACGGCGGAGAAGCTTCGGCAGAGGTTTGCCCCCATCGTAGCGTTCCGCATGACCGTAGGCGGACTCGTATTGTTCTCCGGTTAGAATGATGGAGGCCATATTGTCCAAGCCGCCGTGAATCTTCAGCAGTGCGTTGGGCGATTCCAAGGTGATCGCCCGATCCAATTCTTCAGGCCGGTCCCCGTGAATTACGTATAGGCTGCCGGAGGCGCCGGACTCGATGAGGCGATCGAAATTGGTGGTGATCTTCCAGCCGGGGAAGGCTCGATGCACCAATTGCTGCTTGCGATGCATGGCTTTATCGGCCTTCACGTCGAAGTACTTGGCGAACAGTTTATCGCGCTGCCTTCCCCTGGTCGCTCCGAACAACAGCCGAGCCATGCCTTCCAAATTACCGGCATCGTTTAGTTTGCGGTAGGTTCTATGATCCTCTTTTAGAAGATAAGACGCGGAATCCTTGTAGTAGTCTTCCAGAAAAGGTTTCCAACCGGGACAAAGCGGTATGCTGAACCCGGCGCCCACAAAGGGAACCAATCTGTCTTTGCAGCGCAAGAGTTCTTGGAAGGCGGTTTGTTCATCGGAACCCTGGACAAATTCCGGCAGGTGCATGCTGGAAAACCCCGACATGAAGATGGTGCCTCATTCTAACATGCGGAATCTGTTCATGTTTCGGTTCGATGATGAGTCCCGAGGAATCTTCACGGGCGAGGGGTGGCGGTTCTGAGAATAATTGGCGTCGGCCAGGGCGACTCTTCTGTGGCGGGAGATTCCCCCCTGGGCGCGCACGCTGCCGGCGTGCTCTCAAGTCTAGAATCACCTTCCGGGTGAGGCGAGTGGCTCGGTCTTAACTTGTAAGTAGCTTTTTACTAAATTCTTAGCTCATGTTTTTTCCACGCAATGCACGCAGGATGCGTGCGCGCCCAGGGTTTTCGCCTCGCCTCGCCCGGAGGGCGATTCTCGGCTTGCATGCACGCTGAAATGTGCGCGCCCAGGGTCCGCAAATGTCTTCGAAGTGGAGATTCTGAGAAAAAATAGCGTCGGCCGGAATAGCCCTTTCTTTCGCGTTGAAAAAGGGTTGGGGGCCGGGGCGACCCCTCTTACTCGCTGAAAGAGACAGGGCGTCTTTCTCTGCCGTATTTATCTCTTGCTTCCGAAAGCCTATTGACTCGGACAGTGACGCGTTGCGACGGACCGAATCGGTTAGATTCGGTCCGTCTTTGGGTATGTTACTCCTCCGTTACCGGGGTTGGGGAGTAGTAGAAACGTTCGTCGTAGATCTTGCCGTCACGCCACTTTTGGACCGCGACCTGGGTGAACTTCAGGCGGCTGCCGTAGTGTTCGGTATGGAAGTCCATCCACCATTGCACCATGGACAGGTTGTCGCCCACGCTGACGCCTTTCAGTTCCAGGCCGTACCATTTGGTGTTGTCCACGAACTGTTGCTCGCGCTCCAGGTTGGCGGCCAGGCCCACGCAGGGGTCACCGTCGTTTTCGGCCATGACCAGGTCGTCCGTGTAGAACTCGTTCATGGCTTCCATGATCTTTCCTTCCTGAATCATCTGGTTTAAGGCGTTAACACGTTCCAATACGTTACTCATAGGTTCTCCTTGTCTTGATTAAATCAACTTGGCGTCGGCTTGGATCTCCACCATGGAGGGGCCGTCGTGGGCCATGGCCCGCGCCATGGCCTCGTCCAGTTCGGAAATCTTGGTGACCTTGATGCCCAAGGCGCCGCAGTTATTGGCGAAGGCCGCAAAGTCGGGGTTTTTGAGGCCGGTCTTCCAGATCTCGAACTCGCCGGCCAGCTGTTCCTTGGTGATTTTGCCCAGTTCGTTGTTGTTGATGAGGATGTGCGTGATGTTCATATTGTACTTGACCGCCGTCAGCACCTCGCCCATGTACTGGCCGAAACCGCCGTCGCCGGTCACCGCGATGCTCTTGCGGTTGGGTGCGGCCGCCCAGGCGCCCATGGCCGCCGGGTAACCGAAGCCGATGGAGCCCAGGTAACCCGACATGAGCACCGATTGGCGCTTGCATTCGAAATAGCGGCCGAAGGAGTAGGCGTTGTTGCCCACGTCTACCGAGATGACCGCGTCCTCGGGCGCCGTGCGGGTAAGCGCGGCGAAGATGGCGGCGCTGTTGACGCCCTTGCCCAGATCGTCCACCTCGCGCCGTTTCTTTTCTTCGAGCCAGATGCGCCGGCGATCGGCCACTTCCCCGCGTTGATCCACCGCACGGGTCTGACCCAGGTTTTTAGCCAGCAACTCGGCCGTGACGCCGACCTCGCCCCAAACGGGCACATCGACCGCGTGGAACTTGCCCAGCGCCATGGGATCGAAATCCACCTGGATGATGGGTTTCTTGGGCGTGATGCCCGTGTGGTTGGAGAAGCTGGCGCCGAAGACCAGCAGCAGGTCGCATTCGTTCATAAACCAGCTGGCGATGGGTGTGCCGCTACGGCCCAGGACGCCGCAGCCCAGCGGGTGGTTGTCGGCGATCAGGCCCTTGCCCTTGAAGGTGGTCAGCACCGGGGCGTTGAGCTTTTCGGCCAGGGCCGTGATTTTGTCCATGGAGAAACGCGCGCCGTGGCCGACGATGATCACCGGGCGCTCGGCGGCGCGTAGCTTTTCCAGGGCCTCGCCCAGGGCTTGCTTGGGCGGCGCGATGGTGTTCAGCGTAACCCGGCCCTTGGGACCGGAAGCCGCTTTGCAAGGCGGTACTTCCATCTCCTGGACCTCGTTGGGCAGGATCAGGTGACCGACGCCGCGTTGAATGACGGCGTTCTTCAAGGCCAGGTTGACCAGTTCGGCGTGCTTGCTGTCGTGGAGTACGGTTTGACTCCAGGCAGCCACGGCCTCGAAGGTGGACGCCAGGTCCACTTCCTGGAAGGCGCCCGGACCCAGGACCTGGGTATCCACCTGGCCGGTCAAAGCCAGGACGGGTGCGCGGTCCACATGTGCGTCCCACAGGCCGGTCAAGAGGTTGGTGGCGCCCGGTCCGGCGATGGCGAAACAGGCGGCGGGTCGGCCGGTCAGCTTGGCGTAGGCGGAGGCGGCGAAGGCGGCGGCGCCCTCGTGGCGGATGCCGTAGAAACGCAGCTTGCCGGCCTTTTCCTGTTTGCGCATGGCCTCGGCAAAACCCAGGTTACTGTGGCCCACCATGCCGAACACGGAATCGACGCCCCAGTTGACCATGGTCTCCACCATCACGTCGGAGGTGGTGCGGGCCGCGGGCGCGTCCTCGGTCAGGCCCACGTAGATACCGTCCTCGCGGACTTCCACGGGGTAGGTGGGCACGCCGTCGTCGTAACCGCCGGGCGATTTCCCGGTTTGCGGGTGGAAGTCCCAACCGTGCCAGGGGCAGCGCAGCCAGCCTTTCTCGATGGAACCCTCGCCCAGGGGACCGCCCTGGTGGGGGCAGCGATTGTCCAGGGCCGAGTATTTCCCCTCGAAATGGGTCAGGGCCATGCTGAGGGTGCCGGCGGTAACGGTTTTGACGCGACCCTCGGGCAGTTCGTCCGGCGCGAGTACTTTGGTCCAGCTGATTTCGGACATGGATGTATCTCCTTACAAAGGGGTGACGCCGGCGTAGGCCACACCGGTCAGGTAGGCGACTTCCCGTTTCCAGGTGGTCAGGTCGTTCCGGTTGAAACCGCTCAGGTGGTCGTGACCGCAGGCCCGAGCCAGAACCTGCATCAGTTCCACGGAGGCGTTGAAGAAATTGGCCAGGCGTTGTGCGGCGGGATCGACCACCAGGCGTTTGCGCAGGTGCGGCTTTTGGGTGGCGATACCCACGGGGCAGTTGTTGGTGTGGCAGGCCCGCATGGCCACGCAACCGATCGCTTGCATGGCCGAGTTACTGACCGCTACGCCGTCGGCGCCCAGGGCCATGGCCTTGGCAAAATCTGCCGGCGTACGCAGCCCCCCGGTGATGATCAGGGTCACATCGCTATTCCCCGTATCGTCCAAATACTTCCGGGCTCTGGCCAACGCCGCCAGGGTGGGTACGGAGATGTTGTCGCGGAAGATGAGCGGCGCGGCGCCGGTGCCGCCGCCGCGTCCGTCCAGAATGACGTAGTCCACGCCGATTTCCAGGGCGGCTTCCAGGTCCTTCTCGATGTGCTGGGCCGACAGTTTGAAGCCGACGGGGATGCCGCCGGTATGCTCGCGAACCTCTTCGGTGAAGTTCTTGAAATCCGCCAGGGAGTCCCAATCGGGGAAACGCGGCGGCGAGACGGCGCTCTGACCTTCCTTGAGGCCGCGCACCTCGGCGATTTTACCCTTCACCTTATTGCCCGGCAGGTGACCGCCGGTGCCCGTTTTCGCGCCCTGGCCCCCTTTGAAGTGGAAGGCCTGCACCTTTTGGAGCTTGTCCCAGTGGAAGCCGAAGCGGGCCGAGGCCAGTTCGTAGAAGTAGCGGGAATTGGCTTCCTGTTCCTCGGGCAACATGCCGCCCTCGCCGCTGCAAATGCCGGTACCCGCTATCTCGGCGCCGGTGGCCAGGGCCACTTTGGCCTCCTCGGAAAGGGCGCCGAAACTCATGTCCGAGACGAAGATGGGGATCTTCAGCTTGAGCGGTTTTTTCGCACGCGGGCCGATGACCAGGTCGGTGCCCACGGCTTCGTCTTCCAACTTGGGCACGCGGTGTAACTGGGCGGTGATGAACTGGAGGTCATCCCAGCCGGGCAGGTCGGTGCGCAAGACGCCCATGGCCGAGACCGGGCCGTGATGGCCTACGTTCTTCAAACCGTTGGCGGCCAACTCGTGAATGGTGTGCATGGGCGATTCAGGGGGAATGCCGTGGATATCCTGGTAATTACCCTGGTAGGCCTCGCGATTGTAGGGCTGCGGGTGCTTTTCCGCCCAGGCGGCTACCTCGTCGCCGTCGGCGTAGACATTGCCGTCTTCGATCCAGGTATTGAATTTGTGCAGGGCTTCATTGTTATTGTATTCACTGACGCCTGAATCCAGGCGGTAATCCCAATTATGCAAACCGCAAATCAGGTTGTTGCCTTCCACGCGGCCGTCGGCCAATAGTGCGCCGCGATGCAGGCAACGGCCGTACAGCAGACTGACCTTGTCATCGAAACGGGTCAAAACCAGGTCTACGCCGGCCAAAAGGACAGGAGAGGGCTTTCGATCTTCCAGCTCAGCGAAGACCGCAATCTTTTGCTTGTTCATTTCACCTTCCAAGGAACTTAGGAATACACATAGGGTGTTCACATTTTTTCTTTCATTAACAGGCGGGCCGAATTATAACATGGCCCCGCGCTCCGAAAACCCCCATAAAACCGGGTTTTCGGAAAGGACTTGGCCGGCATATATCATCAGCAACAATACGGGCTGTGCGCCTATTCCAACAAACCGAAGAATGGGTGTTCGGCCGGGCTCATAACTGCTTTTTAAAGGGTCGGCGCAGATCAACCCAGAGCATCGGCGACCATGAGCAGAGTCAGGACGTGCAGGCAGACCGCAACGGGATACAGCCAGGGGCACCAGGTACGGCCCTTGGGATGGATGAGGCGCGCGGGTCGGCTGCCCACCTTCAGGGAGGTTCCGGCCCATTCCCGATTGAAGAGGAAGCCGATACCGCTCAGCAGGGCCGCGCTCATCAGCATGGCGGCCGCCAGCAGGGAATTGGCCAGGAAAAGGGAGGTAGCGTGCGGTTGGAGGAAAAGAAAGGCGGCCATGCCCCCGATCATACTCAACGACATGGCGGCAATCAGGAATTTCTCGAGAGAATATGACGTGTTCATAACCAGTACCTCTTATTAATGATAGCGGATTCCACGGCAAATTCGGCTCGACAAAGCCGCCCGGGGTCACAAACGTTTCGAATCGTGGAAATGGAACCGGAACGTTCGACGTTGCCGGCAACACGTACCCGGTCTAATCAATGGAGCCCCGGGCGGGCTACCCCGGGCGGTCCACCGGTCAATTAAAATACCGCGGCGGAATACCTCGGGCGATTTGCCGGTCAATCCGCATGGGATGACCCGAGCGAACGACCTGAAAAAGCATGGTCAAAAACCCGGCCCAAGGGCCGGGTTCCCGGTGTGTTCTTACCAGCCGCAACCAAAAGTGCTGTAAGTAACAATGTACCAGTTATATGGAGCGCTGGAAGAGATGTAATAGCAATCCACAAAACCGTAAGGAGTGAAATTACAGGCATAGTTGGAATCGGCCCCAAGAGATTGGGGGCAGCAACCGCCACAACCATCTGCTGTGAATACAGGGCCGGCCATCAGGAACTGGGAAAGACCCAACGTCATCACGCTAAGCAAAGAAAGAGTCAAAAGGATTTTTTTAATCATATGATCTACCTCTTTTGAGAATTGAGTTAAATGAAAGCATTACACCTCGGGCATGAGTTGGTATTATGGCTCACGGTCACGAGATACGTGCTATTTAGCTGAAGCATAGTACAGTCGTATACTTGCGTCAATAACTTAAGGCGTCTTCTTCGGCAGCCTGGATAAGGTCTGCAAAACCCCATCCGACGAGGGAAAACCGGGCGGGTATGATGTCGGACCGCAACCCGAGGTTCGTGCCTCAGACCACCGGCGGCCTTGTAAGCCCCATTCGGGGTGCGACCCGTACCACCATGTGGTTATATCCGATAGCCTGGGGTTGTCCGCCGGGGACATCGTCCGAGGCTTGCGAGGATGTGGCTCTGGCGGGCTACCCCGGACGGTCCGCCGGTTAATTAAAAACCTCGGCACAGCCTGAAAAAGCAGGATCAAAAACCCGGCCCCAAGGGCCGGGTTCCCAAGTGTGTTTTTACCAGAGGCAACCGGTCATGGAGGTGTGGTAAGTAACAATGTACCCGGCATATGGAGCGCTGGAAGAGACGTAATAGCAATCCACATCACCCCAAGGACGGAAATCACAGGCATAGTTGGAATCGGTCCCAAGATATTCGGGGCAGCAACCGCCACAACCATTGTATGTGAACTGAGGGATCGCCATCAGGAATTGGGAAAGACCCAACGTCATCACGCCAAGCAAAGAAAGAGTCAAAAGGATTTTTTTAATCATATGATCTACCTCTTTTGAGAATTGAGTTAAATGAAAGCATTACACCTCGGGCATGAGTTGGTATTATGGCTCACGGTCACGAGATAC
>JASJCB010000037.1 GCA_030066195.1 Acidobacteriota bacterium | reverse complement strand
CCACAATCTTTGTGCAGATTCTTAGAAGCGTTGATCTTGACAATCTCAGGGGGAACCGTTGTTGCACCTTTTATGGTCTCAGGTGCTCAACACTTTTATCCTGGTGCCCCCCTTTTCCAGCTCGTCTGGCTTAGGGGCTCAAGCGGTTCAGTGCTCGGGAAAAGGTCTACCTGAAAGCGCCGGGGGTAATATGATTCCCGGGCAAGCATACCGGTTTGGTCGGCGTGGGGTGGTCCTGTTCTTGGAATCGGGACCATATTGGTCGGTTCGGAGAGCATGTTTCCCGAGAAAACAGGTCAACTCAATCCCAATTTCGGTTGTTATTTGAATCAGAGGATCGAAACCTGCCTACGAAACAAGGTCGATTTCCGGGCTGAAGTTGTCAAATCAGTCGCGCGGATGACCCGGCTGTGGGATTGATGGTCTGTTTGGGCGATGCGGTAGGCATCATTCCGGGCTTAAAACCCGATTTTTCGGCACCGGTGGACCTGCTTCCGGGAATGGTGTTGTGTTTTTCGATTCAACAATGCCGCCGCTCGGGAATGGTGCTCTCCTCGATCGGTATTTTGGTTATCTTCCCGGGAGTGATACCGGTTGCAACCTCGACAGGTGGTTCCGTTCCGGGTTTGTGATCTCTAGACCATAAATCCTTATCTTCAAGACGATTAGGCGCTGTGTATTTGCGGTGCGCGACACATGCGCGCACTTGGGAAACGATGAAAAAATCTTGTAAGCATCTCTTTTATCACGGCTTAATGCAGCACACCGGAAGTTCAGGGTCAAAGAATCAGATCTCATTCTTTGCGCACCGAAAAGTCAGGGTCAAGGAACCACAACTCTTTTCTAAATAAGCGATGATATGAGGTACATCTCCAAAATACATCCCGATCGGGTGATTTTGGTTGTGATGTTCGAAAGCATGACTTTTTCCAAGTCGGGTGATGTCTGTCGACATCAATGCACTCGTTGTTAAACCGATGTCGGCTCCCGGGAATTCCGGCTTAATAGGTTCAAAGCTGTTTTGCTTGGAAAGAATACATAAAGGCAGCCTTGCGGCGTGACGAATCGCGGGATGCCCTTGATGGTCATATCGCGGTCCTCTTTGGGTATGGTGAAGATGCCTTTTTCTTCTTGCCGGGTGGCACCTTTCGATGGATTGTTCCCTACAATGGGATCCTTCTCTTTTATGGAAAGGCCGGTAAAGCGTCCGGAATTCATCCACACCTTGTGAAGATGCTCGAACTGTTCCTTCAATCGGGTGCAGATGAAGTAACCGGCCAATCCACGGCGTTGCTGTTTCGACACTGGTTCGAATGGATTGAATTCCGGTCCGTACGGCCTCAGGCGACGGTTGATTCGCCTCAAGTCCGCACGGCCCGCAATGATTGTGTTCCTTGGATTGTTGCGCCGGATGTGGGCGCCGAAAGGGCAGTTCAGACCCGAGCTTTTGTACTCAAAGTCGTTGATGGTTTCGCTCACATTGTCCATGCTCCTCTCGTGTTCCGGAAGGACGTGTTTGCCACTCGGATATTTGTCAAGCAAGTAGTAGTCTTCACTGGGTTTTTCGGGAAACAAAGCCAGAGGCGAGCCATTCTGCCAACGCCCGACCATCCTTGCAGCAAGCCATTCCCGGGTGTGACCGGTGAGGGAAGCCGCCTGTCCCAGATAGTCGCGAAATTCCGCGGCATGCTGTTCCAAGATCCGGAAGGCGGCAAAACTCCCGTTTTCAAAAAGTTTTCGGCGATAACCCGATTTCGGCAAGTAATAGATGGCCTCGTAACGTTCCCTGATCAACAGGGTCCAGGGCGGTATCCTCTCATCCCTTCGGGCGAATGCCGGTTCCGGTCCTCCGTTAATCCAAGGCTGGGAAATACCGTCCCGGAACCCGAAGTGCTCTTTGCCGCCCGGCAGAACTTCGGTCTCAATCGGCTCGCCAAGTATATTCAACCCGGTTTCATACTTTTCAGTTCGTGAGCAGCCCACTATGGTGAACTCGAATGTCTGTTCTCCAAATTCAAATGTCACCTTGTTTTTACCGCCGTTTGGTTTACAGTAAACAGTCAAGATGAGATGGGCATCACTAGAATTACCCCCGCAGAATGTATGATCCCAACTCGGTAGAGTTTGTTCACCTGTCCGTGGTTCTTCGGGTAGATCGCCAAGTTCGGATACGGCGCGTTTGCGCCCACCCTCTACATATTGGGGGAACTGTTCTTTTACATAGTGTTTAATTTTCTCCTTCTTAATTAACTGTGTCAATCCTTTATAGGTTAGAGCCAGATTGATGATTGGGTTTGGCAACTTACTCGAATCATCCTCCAAAAATATATCGCCAAAAGTGATCATTGGTTTTAAAGAAACAGTATTTTTTTGAGGGAGCATTTTCTGCAAAAAGACGCGAAAAGCTTCCACGTCTTCGATCTTACAAATGAAATGACTAGCTTTAGTATAAGTTAAATCATAGTCTTTTAGCAAGAACCCCTGGATCTCATGATAATCTTCTTCCTTCAATTCACCCAACGAGTGATCGATACTTTCCAACCATTTGTGAAGTGCAAGATCACTTTCCATATTAGCCATGACTATCCTCCTTGAAAACATAGCGGTAGCTTATTAATTTCGGGTTGTCTTGTGATTTGAGATCACGGACAGAGAGGATCGCGCTTGCCGAGGGCGTATCCGAATACCGGTACTTGATGTATGCCGCGTGTTGTTTCATGATAAATTGATATTCGTCAAAGTGATTCTGTAAGGGCGTGACTGGTTTAAAGCTTTTTTTGAGGTCTTTGTTATCCCAGAGTTTAAATAACCGGATCAGATCCTCGGCTTCTTTTTTTTCAATAGATAGGGCTTTCAAATTATGCTTGAAGTATTCAATGCCTTTCTTTTTGTATGTCTCATGAAGCCAATTCCCCTTCAGGGAGAAGCCCCATGTGAGATGACTGAGTATGAAATTAGCTTTCATCATATCGGTAGCCAATCTGTCATAGAGATAGTCAAGGAATTGTAAGTCCGAGACGTTAACAAATGTAAATTTCCTGAAGTAGAGGTTATAAACTCTTCTTGATTTTTGCCTTATTAGTGCCAAAAAATCACGAATATTATACAAAAAACTTTGCCTAAGATCATCATTGATAATTTCTGGTATACACTCCCTATCTTCCTTTTTTTGCGAATCAAGGTAATCAATTAGCAAGGTTATAACGTCTGGACTGATCATTATTCTTAGATTGATAGGCATGGGTGGATCGTTCAGCTTTTTTGGGTCAATCTTAGTTTTCGTGTAGGCTCTATTGATTAGATCAATTAGATCATTATTGGTATTACTTAGAAGATTAAATACATTAAAAAGAAGTGGGTAGATAATTTCAAAAAAAATCTCGTTTAATGATTTAGAGTTATTGTTGGAGACTTCACTAATTCCGGCATTAAGGACTGAAATATTGAGTGCTAACTCAAAATGAAAGTATATTGGATCATTTTTTTTGAGTGCTCTCAGTATTATGTTTTCAGACAATTTGTCACAGCTCTCATTATTCTCTGCTAGTTCATCAAAGAGCGACTTATGACCAAGGGAGAGTGAGTCGGTTTTGTATTTACATCCATCGATTTCATACAAGGATCGTTGAATCATTGAAACTACAAAATCGGTACCTTTCTGGGTTATCCAATTGATGATTTTATGATATCGATTTTTCCTTTCTTTTTCACTGGCAGAGTTCGTCAATTTAAATGTATTTAAAAGATATTTCTTGACATGTATCAACTCTTGCTCCCGGTTCCACATGGCACATCGGCTGAAGGTGGCCAACTCCACATTAGAGATGTATTGTTTATCGTCATAAGCGTAGCAACAAGACTGAATGTCAGCCGAACGATAGATGCCGGATCGACTTGGAAAAAAAGGCCTTCTTTCCTTGCCATCAATAGTTTGACGCAAAAATAAACCTTCCAACCTCTGAAAGTTTTCCCAGGCGCCAAATAATTCCGGTCGATATGCAATCATAAAAGAGTGTTCATCAGTCTTCTGGGAGGATTCATCAGCCTTTTGCTTTTGAGAGGCTTCACCAGTCTCATGGGAGGGCTGCGGCAATATCAAAAAAGGCTCTTTGGGAGCTGGGCTTCCTACAGGTTTGTCAGCTATATTGAAATTAAGTTCCAAAGACTCGAAATTGGGCCTTTTGAGATCATATGAGTCTCTTTCCATGAGGCATCCCCCTTGAAGCGGTGTTGTGCTGATCTTTGAGTTGGTGTCTTGATGATCATACCATAGAAAAGGTTGAAAACGACATTGTCATCGACCGGTAACGACCAGGGCAATAAAAGGGAATCCCTTGTCTGGTCTTCGTTTTGGTTCGCGACCATTCATCTATAGGACCACCTTGGCCGCACTGTTCAAGTGGGAAGCTATGGTTTGCGCTGCTGGATTCGACATCATTTCCCGGTGATCGCCGGGAATAACCTGCCGGTCGCTTTCTCCTTGCAACAAGGCCTCCCAGTTTGGATGGGGGGCGCTGCCGCTTGCTTGGAAGACAGTGACCGGCCGGGGATAAGCTTGGGGTTGGTAACGGGCCAGGGCCGTTAAGTGGGCCTGGTAGACCTTGAGCCTTCGCAACAAGAAAGTTTGGTCTGTTTCATTGGTGATCAAGCCGTGCTGCATGGCGGCCTCGATCAGGGTGGGTTCGTCACAAACGGGGAATTCGCCGTTTGGCTCAAGCCCCAGGGAAGTTGCAAATTGGGCGACTTGGGACGCGGGGTCCGTTGGATAGGTTCGCGTGCCCGGCATGCGGCTGTCGATCAGGACCAGGCGTCCGGCGGGGCAGCCGGCCCCGGCCAATTGGTCCGCCATGGCCAGCGCAATCAAACCGCCCATGGACCAGCCCGCCAGGTGGAACGGCGGCTCCCAACTTTCCTGCAAAAGGGCCAGGTGCCTTGCGGCCAATTGTTCCATACGGTCAAGGGGTTGTTCCTCTCCTGTCAGCCCCGGCGCTTCCAGGCCGTGAACCGCCCAGGACCCGCTCAAGTGATGCGCCAGGTCTCGGTAACAGGTTACCGTCCCCTCGATGGGGTGGATCAGGAACAGGGGCGGCTTGGAACTGTCGGGCGCCAGGGGCATCAGTTTTCCACGGTCCGGCTCGCCCGGGTGTTCGCGCAGGCAGGCGGCTTGTTGGGACAGGGTGGGGTTTTGGATGAAGATGTTGAGGGGAAGATCCGTAGCGAAATCCTGTTCCAATCGCTCTCTCAGGCGAGCGGCCAGGAACGAGTGACCGCCCATGTCGAAAAAGTTTGCTTGCCGTGAGTGGATCTCCACGCCCAAGACCGCCGACCAGTGCGCTGCCAGGCGGCTTTCCAGCGGGTCCGGCAGCGCCTCCGTTCCAACGGGCATCGCCGCTGCCGGCGCGACCACATCGTCTGTCTCCCCTACCCCGGCGGGCGGAACCTGGACCGTGGGTCCCCTTTGCCCGGTCAGGTCTTCCAGGTAGGCAAACCAATCGGTGGCGAGAGCTTTTACTGAAGGAGCGCTGAAACGGTTCGCCTTGTAGTGAAACCGTCCTTCCAAACCCCGATCCCCACGTATGGCAATGAGCGCCAGATCGTATTTGGGCGTGGTGTCCCCGATCGGCCACGGGGTGATGTCCGTGCCTGTCAGGGATGGAGAAGGAATGGGTTCCGGGTGCAGGGTAAACATGACCTGGAGCAACGGTAGAGTCTCGGGCTGACGCTTGGGCGCTACCGCGGCCAACACCTCTTCAAAAGGCAGATCGCTGTTTTCCAATGCCGCCAACACGGTTGCCCGCGTTGTCGCGGCATACCGGGCGGCATCTCCATCGGGGCAGGTCATGCGCAAGACGACCGGGTTGACAAACAGCCCGATGAGTTCTTGTAAGCCCGGCTGATCGCGATTGGCGACCGGTGTGCCGATGAGCAGTTCACGCCGCTCGGAGTGTTTCATCAACACGGCGGCGAATGCACTGAGCAACAAACTGAACAGGGTGACGCCATGTTGCCCACACCAGGCTTCCAGGGACAACAGCGTTTCGGCGTCAAGTTGGAAAGGTACATGACCGGGCCCTTTGACCTCCGGCGCCGGTCCCAAGCCGATCCGGCGCTCATCGATGCCGGCAAGGTTGCGGCGCCAGAAAGCACGTTGTTTTTGGAAATGCGGGCTTTCGGATTGGGCGCGTTGCCAGGTAGCGTAATCGCCGTAACTGAATTGGATCGGAGGCAAGGCGGAATCTGTTTGTTTCACTCCGGCATGGTACAGGACACTGAGTTCTTTGCGGAGGATGTTCATGGACGCGGCATCGGTTGCCATGTGGTGCGCAACCCATATCAACACGCTTCGGCCTCGATCCAAGCGCAGCAGCCGGCAGCGCAACAAACAGTCTGCTTGAAGGTTGAAGGGTTCCAGCCGGGCCGCCGTTAAAATGGTTTGCACTGTTGTTTCTCGTTTTCCCGGCGGCAAAGCGCTTAGATCGACAAAGCGCAACGGTACCCCATGCGTCCCCCCTCCATGCAACACCGTATGCCTTTTCCCGATCTCGGCCAGAGCAGATTCCAGCGCGGTCGCGTCCAGGGAACCGTCTACCCTGAAGGCTTCAGCGATGTGGTAGGCGGGGTTGGAACCTTCAAGTTGACCGAGGAACCGGAGGCGTCTTTGTGCGAACGAAAGCGCGCCGTCAGCCGTACCCGCTTGGATCGGCGGCAGGTGCGGCGGGGTATCCGTGCGATCCAGGCAGGCAGCCAGGTCTACCAGCCGCGGCGTTTCGAAAACCTGACGCAGGGACAGGTCCTTATTCAAGGCTTGGCGTACGGCGGCGCGAAGTTTGATCGCGGTCAAAGAATGGCCGCCCTTTTGAAAGAAGTGGTCCTGAATGCCCACCGTTTCCAGTTGAAGCAGATCGCGCCAAAGGTTCGCCAGCAAGCGCTCAGTCGGTGTTTGAGGCAGGATGCCGGCTCGGGTTTCTTTTTGCGAACCTGCATTTCCCAACGCCTCGAGGTCGGGTTTGCCGTTGGCCCGGCGCGGTAGACCGGCCCAGGTATGAAAGATGTTGGGAACCAGGTGAGCGGGCAATAACTTCTCGCAGAAAGCGCGCCAGTCATCTTCCGGCCCGTCCTGTTCCAAATGCGCAACCAGCATCTGGCCGCCGGATGTGGTCATACAACAGACAACGGCACCGCGAACATGGGGATGACTCACCAGGGCGGCTTCTATTTCAGACGGGTGGACACGTTGCCCCCTCAGTTTGATCTGCCGGTCTGATCGACCAAGGAAGAGAACATCTCCCTGATGATTGCGGCGGGCAAGGTCACCGGTATCGTAAATGCGGGCCCCGGGCGGTATGGAAATACCGGAGGGGAGGGTCTGACCCGCCAGAGGATGGGGCAGGAAGCTCGCGGCAGTCAGGGCCGGTTGCCCCCAATAACCTCTCGCCAGGCCGGCGCCCGCCAAATGCAGCGCGCCCACCGCGCCCGGCAAGATCGGTTCGCCATGGTGCAGCAGGACCGACGCCATGCCGGCGATTGCCCTTCCAAGGGGTAGCGGACCGGACACGGGCCGACCGGGTGGAATGATTTCCCGGGTAGCAGTCATGGTAGTCTCAGTCGGCCCGTAAAGGTTGACCACGGTGACTTGCGGGCCGAACAGGGTCCTGGCCGTGTGCACATGCTTGCCAAGCAGGGGCTCCCCGCTCATCAGGACCAACCGCACGGACTTCAGGCCGGGGGGCGCCTCGTCTGCCATGGCCATCAGGCGGGAGGGTGTGAGACTGAGGATACAACTGACCCGGTGCGCCGCAACGGCGCGTAACAGCGCCCTGTCATCCAAGGCTGTCTCCGGGTCGGGCAGGACCATGCGCGCGCCGACCTGAAGCGGCAAGATCAGGTCGCGGACGGCCGCGTCGAAAGTGGGCGGAGCCAGTTGCAGAACCGTATCGTCTTGAGTCAGGCGCCACTGCCGTTGCAGATCTTTCAGGTAGTTGACCACTCCGGAATGCGTGGCGGCTACGCATCTCGGCTCTCCCGTGGAACCGGAGGTAAAGGCAAGGTAGGCGATCTGCCGAGGATCGCAACTTGGGAGGGAGTGGGCCGGGTAGGTTTCTCTCAGGTTGCCCAACCTCAGCACTTGGAATGCACCGCTGACATCTGCTTTTCCTTCCGTTATCAACCAATGAGGCCCGGCCTGATCCAATAACCGAAGGCGATGCGCCCTTGGAGTTGCGGGATCCAGGACGATAAAGGCCCCGCCGGCTCGCAGGACGGCCGACATGGCTTCCAGGAGTCGGGGCCCGCGAGGCAAACACAGGGCGACCCTGCCTTCTCGGCGCAGACCATTCTCCAGGAGGTAATTGGTCAGTATCTCGATTCGTCTCAAGACAAGTCCGCGAGTAAGCGTCACAGGGCCGAAAGCGGTCAGACAGATTACAGCCGGTGTATCGGGTCGAGCCCAATGTTCTGAAAAGTCATGGATCACACCGCTGTTTTCGGCACGGGGACCATAGCCCGAGGCCCAAAGGCCGGCCCGTTCTTCCTCATCGAGAAAGGGAAGTTGGGCAGGAGCGCATCGAGGCGCTTCGGCGACACCCGTCAACAACCGTGTCAAACGCATGGACATTTGAGAGATAGTTTCTTTATCGAAGAGATCGGTTCGATAGGTAAGTTCGCCCGACAGTCCCGAGTGGTTTTCGGTAATGGACAAGCAGAGGTCCCATCGGGTCCAATCGGCCGGGGTTTTCAGCGGGATTGTCTCGACACGGTGTAGGTGGAGGGACCGAGGAGGTTGGTGCCGCCAGTTGAAACCTACTTGGAACAAAGGAGCGCGACCAAGATCTCGCGTTGGTTGCATCAGGTTGATGATTGCTTGGAAGGGAATCCGGCCATGAGTCAGCATGGCGAGCGATGTCCGGGTCACCACATCCACCAGTTCGGTAAAAGGGGCTTGCGGATCGATGCGGTAACGAGCGCCGAGAGTGTCCGCAAAACAGCCGATGACAGGTTCCCACTCAAGCCTGTAGCGATGAGTTACCGCCGTACCCAGCAAGATATCGTCCTGGCCGCTGTAACGCTGCAAGAGCACCAACCATATGGCCTGAACCACCATGGCCGGCGTGGTTCCTCGCTGCCGCGCCAGGTCGCACAAGGAAAGGATGGTTTCAGGCGGTAACGAAAGGGGAACAGCGGCCCCGGTCCAGGAAACGCCGGCCGGCCGCGGCTCCCTGGTCGGCAAGTTGATGGTCGTCGGCGCATCTTCCAGGTGATCGGCCCAGTAGGCCATGGCCGCTTCCGTTTTTCGATCCCTTTGCCACAGCGCATAGTCGCTGTATTGATGTGAAGGCTCCGGGTAACTTCGGCTTCGGTACCCTTCAGCTATTTCCGCCGTCAATAAATCCAGGGCATGGGCATCCACGGCGATATGATGGAGGGTTAGCAGCAACACGTGGTCTTGTGGATTTCGCCGCAGCAAGACAGCGCGAAACGGCCCCCGGAGGTTCAGTACAAATGAGCCGGCAGCCTCAGCGGCAATGAGATCGGTCACGGTTTCCAAGGCCGGGCCGGCCAGGTCCACCAGGGTCAGACATGTCTCAACAGGCGGCAGAACCTCCTGGCTCAGACGCCCGGCTCGTTCACGGTAAACCGTGCGCAAGATGGTATGGCGTGTCACCAGTTGGGTAACGGCCCTATCCAAATCTTCTACCGATAAAGGACCCCGCAGTTGCCAGGTCATGGGCAAATTGAACAAGGGAGTGGAACCGGCCAGTTGTTGGAGGAACCAGATGCGTTGTTGGGTAAAAGAAAGAGGGAAGGGTCCGTTCCGATTGCTTTTTTTCTCGACGGGTTCCGCCTTATGCCAGGTGTCCACAATGGCCCTGGTCATCTCCGCGATCGTAGGTGTAGTCCACGGTTGACTTATGGGTAGGTCCACTTGGAAACGTTGGTTTAAGCGCGCGATCAATCCGGCGGCGGTGAGCGAGTGCCCGCCCAAGGCAAAGAATGAGCTTGCTCGGTCAATGGTTTCCACACGGTTCAAGACTTGTTGGAACAGGGCCCCGACCTGTGCCTCGATCGTGGTTACGGGTTGCCGGCGCTCGGGCCCGTTACGGGGCAGGGCTGCCTCGTCCAGTTTGCCGTGGCTGGTGCGTGGAAGGCTTTTCAGGACGGTAACCGAAGAGGGGATCATGGGCTCCGGCAGCTTGCGACCAAGCCAGGCGACAGCTTCGTCGGGGCGGATATCGCCGGTGATATAAGCGGCAAGCGCTTGATCGCGCAATACCACGGCGGCTTCTTTCACCCGTGGGTGCTTTACGAGCGCACACTCAATGGCAGCCGGTTCGATGCGTATACCGCGTAGTTTGATTTGCCGGTCTTCACGGCCCAGAAAGGTCAGATTGCCGCAAGGCAGATACCGGGCCAAATCTCCGGATCGGTACCGACGCCCACCTGGCAACGCGGAGTAAGGATCGGGCAGAAAGGCGGCCGCGGTTCGCGCCGGTTGCCGGAAATAACCGCGCGCAAGCCCGGCGCCGCTGATGTAAATCATTCCGATGGCGCCATGGGGTGCGGGTTGCCCGTTGGGGTGTATGAGTTGGATGGTTGTATTGGCCGCGGGTTCGCCGATAGGCGCCGCCGGACGGCGCTCCGATTCGGGCAATGTATAGGCCGTGACCACGTGAGTTTCGCAAGGGCCGTAGTGATTGATCACCTTGCAATCGGGGAAACGGTGCAGAAAATCCTCGAGTTCCGGCGTGATCTTGAACAGTTCCCCGGCCACGTAAATCCGGCGAACGCTCCGGGGCATGGGCACGCCGTCGGTGATCACGGTAGGGACCAATTGCTGGAAGACCAGGGTGGGTAAGAAGAGGTGCTCAATGTGCTGTTTTTGGATCTGGTCGAGCAATCCGATAAGATCGGTACGATTCTCAGGTATGATCAGGGCGCCGCCGGCGCAGAGGGTAGTCCACAACTCCTGACTGAATACATCAAAGGTAGGTGCGGCAAACTGAAGCGTGCGTGCGGGAGTGCACTGTTGCCGGCCGATCAGGTTGGTCAGCACGCGGTGGCTCAGCAGGGCGCCCTTGGGCCGGCCTGTAGAACCGGAAGTATAAACCAGGCATGCGGCTTGTTGCGGCGATACCTCCGAAAGCGGTTCCATCGGCACAGCCGAGGGAGATATCGGACTGTCAGCGTCCAGAACCACGGCGGGTTGGATTTCCGCCAACAGGAGTTGTCGCCGCTCCTCGGGCCAGGCGGGATCCAGACACACAAAAAATCCGCCGGCGGCGACAACGGCCAAAACTGAAACGATCAACCGGGGACCGGGGGGGAGAATCAACACCACGGGTATTTCCGGACCTACCCCCAGCTCTTGGAGCCGGGCCGCAAGGCACTCCGTGCGTCGCCGAAGATCGCCGTAGGTGAGTGTACCCTGAGCGTGAATCAGGGCCGGGGCGTCAGGCCGGTATAACGACATGTTGAAAAAGCGGGTATGGATTCCGGGCGGTCCCGAGAAAACCGGCGCGCTCCCCACGGGTAAGGGGCATAGCGGACTTTGGTGGAGTAGGGTCTCCACCGGTTCGTCGCGGGAGGTAGCCATTTGGGTCAACAGCCGGACCAGTTGCCGGGCAAGCCGTGCTAAATCGTTTTCATCGATGCGGCAGGCATCGTAGGAAAACCGTAGGGTAATCTCGGGCCCAGGTTGAATGGTCATCAGCAGTGGATAATGGGTGCACTGGAAAACACCTTCCAGGGTGAGTGTCATCCCCAGATGATGATCGGACAGGCTCTCGTCAACGGGATGATTGGCAAAGGCCAAAAGTGTTTCGAAGACAGGCAGATCACCGGGAATGGATGTACATTCGCGAATGATACCAGGCACCGCATGTACATGTTGATCCCGTTCAGCTTGCTCAGAAAAAAGGCTTTGCAGCCAAACGGTCAAGGTTTGCAGAGTTTGGATCCGCACCCGCACGGGCAACGCCGCGGCAAAACAGCCCACCAACTTGTCCGCTCCCGGCAGATCCATGGGACGGTTGGCGTGCGTGACACCGAACAACACATCGCGGGAGCCCGCATAACCGGCCAAAAGCAAAGCCCAGGCCCCTGTAAACAGGGTATTCAGGGTGACGTTGGTTTGACGAGCCATAACTGCAAGCGAAACACCGAGTTCGGGGGGCAAGGTGTGGGTCAGCATACACCGATCCGCCGGTCCCCCGGGAGGTGATGCGCCCGGCGGTGGCGTGGGACGCGTGATGCCCTGAAGCTGCCGGCGCCAATAATCTTTCGCTGCCGCTTCCTCCCGGCTGTCATGGCGGTTCAAAATCGTGCGGTAGGGCGGAACCTGAGGTTGGGGCAAGGCGGTGTGATCTCGATAACAGGCCAACACATCGGCCAACAGGATTGCAAATGACCAACCGTCGATCAGCAGGTGATGGAAGGCCCAAATCCATCTGTAGTTTTGGGGACCGTCTTCGATCAGGGTCAAGCCTAAAAGCGGTGCAATCGCCGGGTCAAAGGGCCCTGGCGTCTCCTCCGTTTGCCAGGGAATTGAAACTTTGTTGAAGAGGGCTTCGACGGATTGATCGGCCTTTTTGTGGAAGGAAAGGCGTAAGGCGGGATAACAATTGAAGACGCGTTGCCAGGCCGTTTGTAGGCGAGTGCTGTTCAACGGACCGCGTAAACGGAAGACGAAGCGGTTATGATACGTGGCCGGCTGTTTCAGTGTTTGGAAGAGAAGCGCCTCTTGGATGGAGGTCAAGGGCAAAGGGTTTTCGTCCCAAACTGCTTGGGTTTCGACTCTATCCGCCGGTGCGGTTTCCAGTTGGGCGGCAAGCGCGGCAATCGTGGGAGACCGGTAGAGTTGCCTGGTAGTGAGGAGGACGCCCCGTCGAGATAAGAGGCCGACCAGGGTCATCGCCGCCACGCTGTCCCCGCCCAGCGAAAAGAAGGAGCGATGGATATCGACCTCCGCCAGGTTGAGCACCTCCGCCCAGGCGCCGGCCAGAAGTTGTTGGGTCGCGGTACCCGGCAGGGCGGTCGGTGGTTGGGAATGCCGGAGTAACGGGGCGCGGCTCAAGGCGACGCGATCCACCTTCCCACCCGGTGTCATCGGCAGGCTCCGGCAGACGGTCAGGAAGCGAGGAACCATGTAAGCCGGTAAGCGTTCGCCCAGCAGACCGCGAAAGACTTCGGCCTTTTGATCAGACACAACGAATGCATGTAACCGGGTTTTGCCGGCCACCTCGACGGGAATGACAACGGCTTGCTCGGCCCACTCCGACAATACCGCCTCTACCTCTCCCGGCTCTACCCGGTAACCGTGCAGTTTTACTTGAAAATCACAGCGGCCCAGGTAGACGGCTTCACCATTTTGGAAACGGGCCGAATCACCGGTTGCGTAACGCCTGCACCCTGGAAGTCGGCTATAGGGATCCGGCAAAAAATGAACCGCTGTAAGGGCGGGCTGTCGATGGTAGCCGCGGACAAGGCCGCTTCCGGTAAGAAAGATTTGACCGGTTACGCCCGTAGGAACCGGGCTGTCCCCAGCATCCAAAACGTAGAGGCCGCTGTTGACCAACGGCTTTCCCAGGGTAACCGGTCCGCCGTCCAGCCGTTTTATGGTGGCGTGTACCGTGGCCTCGGACGGTCCGTAGGCATTGTAGATGCGGAGGTGGGGTTTGAGCGCCGACAAGCGTTTGACCAGCGGTTCCGGGCAAGCTTCACCGGTGAGCACCAGGGTATGCTTCGGCAACATCCGGCCGGCTTCGACGCCGGTTGTCAGCGCGGCCAGGTGGGTAGGCACAACTTGCAGGAAGTCAATGTCTTCGCTTTGCATATAAGCGGCAAAGCGTTGTGGATCAACAGCGGTATCGTCGTCGATCAAATGCAGGCGCCCACCGGAAACCAACGGTAGGAAAAGCCCGGTATAGGACAAATCGGCGGTCAAAGTAGAAACCAGTCCAAATGAAAGGCTGGACGGTAACCGCAACGCCCGGCTCATGGCAGCCAGATACCCGGCCAATTGTTGGTGGGCCGCCACAATGCCCTTGGGCTTGCCCGTTGAACCGGAAGTCAGCACCAGGTAGGCGGCATTTTCCGGGTGCACCAATGCCTCGACCGGCTCGGACGAGCACCTGTGATCTTGGGTCGTGGACAGGATGGGAAAATCACCCGACGGCAGAGGGCGGTCACTGAGAACTACTTTCGGGTCCAAAGCGGTTAACAGGTCGGCTGTGCGGGCGTTAGGCAGGTCGGGCTCCAGGAAACAAAAGGCGCCTCCTGCCTGCAACACGGCCAACATGGCTTCGACGGCCCGGGCTGTTCGGCCCGCCACAACGGCCACCCGAGTTTCAGGACCCACTCCCCTGGCCTTCAATTGGAGAGCCAGACAGGTAGCCCTTTGTTGGATTTGGGCATAGGTAAAACTGTGATTTCGGACGATAAGCGCGGGCGCATGCGGCGTGCGTTCGGCTTGTTCCAAAAACAGCCGGTGTATCAGACGATTGGTCACGGGTTTGGCCCCGCCGGTGTCCATTTGCGCAAGCAGAGTTTTTCGTTCCGTTGCCGTCAGCGGCGATAGAGATTTCAGGGGCAGGGTCGGCTCCACGAGTAATTGACCCAGGATGTTCTGGAAATAGCCGCAGAACCGGGCGGCATCGGTTTGATCGTAAAGGGCCGTATCGTAGTCACAGGCCAGGATGAGCTGATCGCCTGCCGTTTGGATGTGCATGCTGAGATCGAAGGGGTGCCCGGCAATCGGCATAGGCTGCCAATCGACTCTGTGACCGAAATGGGGGCTCATATTCATCCGCTCATAGTTGAACGCGGTGTTCACAAGCGGGGCCTGGGCGGGGTCATGCTCGGGCCGTCTCCCGGCCAGAATCCGGGCAAACAGTTCATGCCGGTGATTCAATGCCTGTAAGCAAAGCTCGCCCAATTGGTCGATGAAGCCGGCAACCGTGCCCTCCTCCGGCAGCGGTACCCGTAGCGGCAGCAGGTTGAGGCAAGGGCCGATCAGGGTTTGGTCCTCGGGGCGGTCTCGGCAGGCCGCATAGATGCCGATAACAGCCTGATTCGCGCCGGAAAGATGGTGAAGTAAACGCGTAAAGGCAGCAAAATATAGGACGAATGGAGTTTTGCCAAGTTTCCCGGCCCGGCCGCTGACCGTGCGAACCGTTCCCGGGGGTAGGGGTAGGATATGCCGCCGGCCGTCATAGGCTTTCACTGTCGGCCGTGGACGCTTGCTTGGAAAGGTGACGCGAGGCAGGGGGCCTTCCAAATGTTTCCTCCACCAGGCCTCCGATTTTTCAGGGCGATCGCGGAGAACCCACTCTTGAAAGGACCCGGCCGGTTTGGGGGCACGCGCCAGATAAAGGGTGGAGACCTCTTGCAGGAACAGGCCTATGGAAAAACCGTCCATGGTTATTTGGTGGCTGGTCAACACCAACAAATGATCGCGGGGGGCCATGCGGATAAGCGTCACCCGGAAGGTCGGGAATCGGCTCAGATCCAGGGGATGGTTCGCGGCCCGCTGCTTCCAGGCTTCAAGGTGCGTTTCTCTATTGCTTAAACCGCTTAAGTCCAAAAGAGTAAGCGGGGGATCATCCACCGCTGCCAATCGAAAGACCCCGCCGTTTGTATCCACTGAAACGCGCAGCAGCATATGGCGCTCTATAGATCTGCTTATGGCTTTCTTCAGACGTACGGCATCGAAAGGCCCTTGGATTCGCATGGCGGTCTGGTCCTGGTAGGCCGACACGCCCTTTTCGCCCATTTCGGCAAGGAACAAGAATTGTTTTTGAGCGGGTGTCAGAGGTAGGGTCCGAGGACCGGTCAGTCGGGCAAGACAGGTCAGACCTTCCAGCACTTTTTGCTTGGGCAGTCCGAAGTCCAACAAACAAGCCACCTCGTCCACGCCCATTTCTTGCAAACGAGCCTGCATGGGAGCACAGGTTTCCGGGCTGCCGATCAATGACGCGGTATCGACATATCGTTGGAATGCATTGGTCAGCAGGTTTTTGCGGTCTTGGGATTGCACGGTATCGGGATATTGTCCTTGACGCAGGTTGAGAAAGGTTTCGAGGTATCGGTTGAAGGGCTCGCGGGCATCTTCCACGGCCTGTAGATGGTCTGAGTTCAGATAGGTGTGCAGGTATAAGGTTACGCGGCCGCGTTCCGGCGGGAACCCCGCGGCTGCCAGACTTTGCCTGTAGAGGCGGATGTTTTCGGCGAGTTGTTCCGGCGATTGACCGATGAGGGTTGTCAATACATGAACACCCAGCCGGCCGGCTCGGATAAAGGTTTCGGCATTTCCAAGCGCTGAAAGCCACAACGGCAGCGATGCTTGTTTGGGCTTGGGCCGGGCCCGCACATAATCCGTTTTGCCTTCTCCGGTGGTGATTTCAGCGGGCCGGCCCTGCCACAAACGCTGCAGGGGTTGCACATTGTCGAAGGTCCAGGCCCTGCGATCTGCAAAGCGCTCGGGGGAGAAAGCAAAATCACGAGCATGCCAGCCCGAGGCGAGGGCTACGCCCACGCGTCCGTTTGACAAGTGATCCAGCATGGACCACTCCTCGACGACGCGGATGGGATTGTGAAGCGGCAGCACAATACTACCCGCCCGCAAATGCAAGCGGCTGGTCTCCCGGGCCAGAGCGGCGCATAACACCGCCGGGTTGGGAGAGAAGCCGCCGAAGGCATGGAAGTGCCTTTCGGGCAACCAGATGGCCTCGAAACCATGTCGATCGGCAAAACGCGCACATTGCACGATGTGTTCGTAGTCGGGTTCGTCTGAAGGCATAGCGCCGAAAAAAGCCAGGCTGAAGCTGAGCCGTGTGGGTCGGGGAAGCGGTTCGGCGGGCAAGGGTCGATCCGTCGTTTTCGCCTTTACTTTGACTTGCACTCTCGGCTTGGGCGCAGGGTCATTTAGTGGCCGGGAACGGCCGAAGCCGCCCGACTGAAGCGCGCGTACGCTGTCTATAACCGCGTTGGTTACTTCCTCCAAAACGGTTTCATCATGAGCGGTGGACAGCGAGCAACGTCGTCCTTCCCAAATGTAAATTCCCCGTTGCAGCAAGTGATAGTATAAAAGGTCCCATTCAGGCGTATGGTGCATGCGGAAGAACGAACTGAAGTGTTCCAGGCGGATGGGTACGGCTTCCGAATCAAGAGCCGCATTCAAACGGCGCGCAAAGGTCTCCGTCCGCCGGTTGAGATCGGCTTGAAGGTCCGGTCCCGCAGTTTTCAGGTGATCCAGAACCGACACGACGGCTGCCATGGTAAGCGGGTGTTTCTGATAGGTTCCGGCGCAATAGGTTGTTCGCTCTACGCCGTCGATCCGGTCCAGAAATCGGCGTTGCCCGGCGACCACGCCGATGGGCATGCCCCCGGCGACAGCTTTTCCGTAAACTGCTAAATCAGCCTGAATGCCGAAGAGGCCCTGCGCCCCCGCGGGGTGGCAACGGAAGCCCGTGACAATCTCATCGAATATCAAAGGGATGTCCAATTCACGGCTTTGCTTCCGCAAGGCGTGCAAAAAGGCCGTTGGTTGAAGACCGGGTCGGGCTGTTTGCACGGGCTCTACCAGAATAGCGGCGATGCGTTCGGCATTTCGGGCAATGAGTTCCAGTGAAGCATCCTCGCCGTATGGCAACACAAGCGTGTTGGCAACAGCCTCGACCGGAATGCCGGGATACCCGGGCCGGGTCGGTCTCGGCCCGTTTGAGGCTGCCAGTACCGCATCGAACTGGCCGTGAAAGGACCCGGAGAACATGATTATCTCCGACCGTCCCGTCGCGGCTCGTGACAGCCGGACCGCCGCCATCACGGCTTCAGTCCCGGAACTGAAAAAGGCGACGCGTTCGGCGCCGGTCATTTCCGCGATGCCTTTTGCGGCCGAATCGGCTTGAGCACTCATGGGGCCGACGGCAAAACCATTTTGAAGACATGTTTGAAGGGCGGTTTGCAAAAAGGCAGGATTGTGACCGAAAAAATGGGACCCGAAGCCCATGGTCAGATCAATGTAACGATTGCCGTCTACATCGGTTATCATGCAGCCTTGTGCCGACTGAAGGTAGAGAGGGTAGGACATGGCCTTAAGGGACGGATGCAGATTCCAGATCCGGCGACGGTCGGCGAGGGTACTTCCGGCTTCGGCCGCTTTGATCTTCGAACCAGCGGTTTGTTTCGTCAGGGTCTGCATGAGTCGACCAAGGTGAGTTCGCTGTTGCGGTGATAACCGTTCGGGTGTGAAAGGGTCCGGGGATTCGGCGTTCTGGGGTGGCAACGGCAGCCCGACCGCCTCTTTTAATGCCGGTTTGGTCGCCGCGATTGGGGTTATCGGTTCGGAGACAGCGCCCGCGGCGATGATGCCGGCCAGCGTTTCCAGAGTGTTCGCATTATCCCCTAAATCGGCAAGCGAAATTTCTTGTCCGAAGTCGGTTTGAACGGCCGAGCGCAGGCTCATCAGGACCAGCGAATCGGCGCCCAGTTCCAACAGCGACAGGTTGGTCTCTATGGTGTCCCTTTCAAGAAAGAGCAGTTCGGCCAGATGGGCGCGTAGGTATTGCAGGATATGGTCCCGATTTTTCGGTTCGGTAAACCGATTTTGAACTGTTGTTCGTGGTTTCGATTCGGTCAGCCGGTATTTTGGTCGCCCGGCGGACACGTCGGGTAGGGCCGGCGCCTGCCGGTTTTGGAACGCGCCGGTCTTTACAGGAGGCCCTTCGGCCACTACCACATGGACATTTGTGCCGCTGAGACCGAAAGCGGAAACCCCGGCCAGGCGGGGTTTGTCAGATCGTGGCCAGGGGATGAGACCGGCGACTGCTTTCAGCTTGAGCGCCTGCCAGGGAATATGGGGGGACGGCTGGGTGAGATGCAGATTCGCGGGTATCGCTTCATGGTGCAGAGCCAGCACCACTTTAATGAGTCCGGCCATGCCGGCAGCCGCTTCTGTATGACCCAAGTTGGTTTTGACCGAACCGATTAAAAGAGGCTGTTGCCGCTGCCTGGTATAAACCTCCCCAAGAGCGGCGGCCTCGATGGGGTCGCCGAGTTCGGTACCCGTTCCATGTGCCTCCACATAGGACACATCGTGCGGTTTCACCCCGGCATCGCCCAAAGCCTGAAGGATCAAATCGGCCTGGGCTTTGCCGTTGGGCACGGTCAAACCGCCCGCTCGTCCGTCATGGTTGACCGCGGAACCCAGAACCCGACCCAAAACGGGCATGCCGGCCGCCGATGCGTCCGACAGTCGCTGCAGCAGTACCATGCCGCAGCCCTCCGATCTGACAAAACCGTCGGCTTGACGATCGAAAGCCCTACAGCGACCACCGGGGGAAAGCACCCCCGCTTTTAGCAGGGTTTCGGAAGAAGCAGGATTGAGTAACAGGTTCACCCCGCCCGCCAAAGCCATATCGCACTCTTTCAGACGTAGCCCGCGGCAGGCCATGTGCAGCGCGGACAGGGACGAAGAACAGGCGGTGTCAATGACCATGCTGGGACCGTGCAAACCCAACAGATGCGAAAGACGGCCGGCGGCAGACGCACCGGCATGGCCTGTTGCCGAATAGCCGTCCATATCACTCACATTCCGGCCAAGTACTGTCATGCCGTAATCGAAACTGCTCATACCCAGGAAAACACCCGTCTTGCTACCCATCAGGGATTTTGGGTCGATACCGGCATTCGCCAGGGTTTCCCAAGCCACTTCCAGGAAAAGGCGATGCTGCGGATCCATCTGGGCCGCTTCTCTTGGAGGAATGCCGAAAAAAGCCGCGTCGAAGCCATAGACATCGGGTAGAAACTTGCTCCGGCGAATGATGGAGTCGCCGAAGACGGCTCGGCGGTCTTCGGGGACAGGTCCCTCTGCCTCCCGACCGTCTTTCAAGAGTTGCCAAAAGGCCTCGGGTTTATCGGCGCCGCCCGGGAACCGGCAGCCCAGCCCGATAACGGCAATGGGTTCCCGCTGTTCTGCAGCCATGGTTTCCAAGCGGGTGCGCATCATTTCGACGGCCCGAACGGCTTGTTTCAGTTTGTCCTTGGAGGCTTGATTCACGAGAGATCCTTCAGCAATTGGTCACTTTGCGCCAGTTGCCGGTCCAGCATGGTCAGCAGTTGATCCTCAGAGAATTGATCCAGGTCATCGACCGGCTCGGTCGGCGTCGACGGCCGGCTTTCTAAGGCAGCTTGATTCAGGCCCAGGATATTCAGGAGACCGGTCGTCAAGCTGTCTATCGTGGGGTGATCGAACAGCAGTGTTGTGGGCAGGTCGCAATCAAACGTCGTGGACAGTCGATTGCGCAGAGCCAGGGTGGCAAGCGAGTCCATACCCATATCTTGAAAACCGATATCGTCAAATGAATTCTTGTCGGGATCCGGATCCAGGATCTCTTTTACCAGATCGGTTAGGAATCGCTTTAACATGGGCCGCTGTCGCTGTTGCGGTGCTTCGGCAAGAGATCGTGATGAAAAGGTCTCGGTGGAGGAGGCCGGAGTACCGGAATCTTCGTCCAGGCGTTTAAGTAAGGGGTTATTGGGGTGGGAACGGAGAAAAACAGGGAGGTTCATAGGGAGGCATGCGGCATTGGGCCCGCTGTGACTTAGAAGGAGGTCAAAGGCAAGCAGACCTTTTTGCGGCGAGATGCTGCTCAATCCCGCCCATGAAGGCATGCCGCCCTTTCCCTTTACGGCGGCTCCGATATTGTTCCAGGGTCCCCAGGCGATACTGAGCGCCGGTAGACCCGATGCACGCCGTCGACGGGCCAGTGCGTCCAAGAAGTTATTGGCCGCCGCGCTCGGCCCCATGCCGGGATGGCCGAATAGCGATGATGATGAAGAGAACAAAACAAAATGATCCAGGTCCAACTGCCTGGTGAGTGTGTGCAGGTGCCATGCCCCGTTGATTTTAGGCGCGAACACCGCCTGAAGGCGTCCGGTCGATTGGCCGGCCAGGGTGCCGTCCGCTACCATTCCCCCCAGATGAAAAACACCAAGCAAGGGCGGCATCGTCGTCTGTACGGACGCGATGATTTTCTGTAGTTGACTTCGATTGGCGAGATCGCACTCGTGGATGCTGAGATTGCCGTTTGCAGGTGCTTCGATCGGTGGTGCGAGCGTGTTTTTGCCGCCGATGAGAACCAGGTTGGCGATTCCTTGTGCCAATAAGTGGCGTGTCAGCAGCTTGCCAATCCCGCCGAAAGCGCCGGTGATGAGATAGGTTGCATCTTTGCGAAGGGGCTTCGCTCTTAAAGGTTTATCTTGGATGAGGCGTGGAACGTGGATTCGGCCGTCTCGAATCAACAACTGGTTTTCGCCGCCCGGCTCGAGCAGGGCCGCGGTGAGGCGCACCGCCTCATCGACTTCCTCCACGGGGCCCAGATCGATCATACCGGTTCTGCATTGTGGATTCTCGTTGGCAAAAACCCGGCCCAGGCCCCAAAGCGGTGCGCCGATCAGCGACCGCGTTTTCTTGCCCGGCCCGTGTACGCCGCGGGTCACCAGCCATAGCTTTGCCCCGGGAATTTTCCTCAAGGCTTGCATGAACCCAAGGGTTTCCGAGGCTGCTCCCAGACAAGCCTCGGGTACATCGCCGTCGGGTTGGTTCAACGGCCGCAAGTCAAGTACGGTAGCATTGTTCGGAATGTTACCGGAGTCGTCGTATCGATGAACAAGACGCGTGGATTTACCCCGCTCCTCCAGTCGGCGAGCCACCCGTTCACCCAAGCCGTTCTCGTCGACGAGAATGATCCAAGGTGTATCTTGACAGGTGTCAATTGCTGTAGCGGCGGCAGTAATGACGGCCTGGGGGAAAAGAGCATCATCCAGGACCGTGGTTTCGATACACTTGAAATCGTGATCTCGCAGTACCTTGATCCAGTCTCGGCAGCCTATCAGCGGGTATTGCTTCCGATAAGCGCAGCCCGAGAACTTCCACCAGCCGTTCAAAAGGCCGAAGGTAAGGTCCACCCAGCGACGTCGATCCGTGCCCTCCAACAAGATCAGTCTCCCGTCGGGGCGCAACAACCGGCGTATTCTCAGCAAACAGGTGCCCAGTTGTTCGGTGGCGTGCAGCACATTGGCCGCAATAACGATATCGAAGAACCCGACGGGGATATCCTGTGCTTCCGGGTCCTGTTCCACATCGAAGCGTCGGAAGGCGATGTTGGAACCGGTCTTAAAGAGAGTCCGCGCCCGGTTGATAAAAAAGGGTGAGATGTCTGTAAACCAATAATCGGTACCGGCAGGTAGATCGGGCAAGAGGTCTGCCGTTGTACCGCCGGTGCCGCCGCCTATTTCCAAGATATGAACAGAGCCTTTAACCCGTTGAAGTGTCTTCCCTAATTCATCTCGCACCAGTTCGTTGGCGGTTGTACCCGAGTACAGAGCCGCGACGTTCTCTATGCTGTCCATGTACATGTGTTGCAACGGATCTTCGGCGCCTCGCAGAATATTCGGGAGCGCCGGTGCAAAGTGCTCCAAAATCCGGGCGGCCGGTTCGTCCGAAGACAAGGGCGGCGCCTCGGCACTGGAGAGTGGGCGACACATCATCCATTCATCGCCGTTCGGTTTGACCAAGCCTTCTTCAGCCAGGATGCTTAGAATGTGGCGGATTAGGGGCGCATAATCCGGATGCACGGCTAATTTCGCCATCAGTTCAAGCGTTGTGAAGCAGGCTCCGGGTTGCCATTCCCAGCCCAGGTCTCGCAAGGTTTTTTGGATGATATGGAGACTACGGGCTTCTATTTGGGCGGCGAAATCGCGATTCGGAGGGAAACGAGGTTCCCAATGCAATGCATAGAACCAATCGGGAGACAGACCGGGGGTGATGTGCGCAGGGGGTTTCAGGATGAGGCCTTCGATGACGACCGCAACTGTACCGTCAGGGTGGGCAAACCGGATATCGGCAATCACCGCGTCTTGTGATGACGGGCGCCGTTTTACCCGAATGATGCTGCAGGCCGTGGGGTCGGCATGAAGGGTCAATGTCTCCAGGGAAAAGGGAATTACCGGAGTTTCGTGATCAAGCAGCGGCGTAACGGCCTGGAAGCAAGAGTCCAACATCACCGGGTGTAAGATATAGGCCCCGTTTTCTTGGGGGGGACGCACTCGGCACCAGCATTCTTCACCCTGTACCCGAATCCCTTTTATGACCCGAAAACCCGGCCCGTAATTAAGCCCAAGTTCATCCAGCCGTCGATAATGATCCTCGGTTGTACCCTCGATAAGGCTTGAAGTTGGAACCCGGGGCTTCGATTCAACCGGGGCCTCGATCAGGCCGCTCATATGAAGCGTCCAATCATTGTCGTTTCGACTGTAAATGTGAACCGCGGCTCCGCCGGCATCGTCCGGTTCCAGGGTTAATTGAAGTACGTGGGTTTGCTCCTCGGACAGGGTAAGCGGCCTGAGGAAAGTGATATCCGCCAATGTGGGCCTTGTATAACCCAGCCCCGATTTGCCTGCCGCCAACGCCATTTCCAGAAAGGCCGCCCCTGGAAAAACAATTTCCCCCAGCAGTCGATGATCCTGTAAAAAAGCCGGCTGCACCGTCTTCAGCCTCTTCTCGAAAAAAATCGTCCGGCCCGCGGCCAAATCAAGACGAAGGCCAAGCAGAGGGTGTTCCACCGGCGAGAGCTCACTGTCCACATGGGTATTCAGCCAAAACCGCCGGTGTTGGAAGCGGTACAGCGGCGGTGAGTGACGGTCGCGTGTTCCCGACGGAGCTTCGGATGCCAGAATATGAACATTGGTGCCGGTCATACCGAATGCGCTCAACCCGGCCAGGGCGGGCTGATGATAAGCGGGCCATGGCAGGACCTTGTCAGGAACCCGCAACGGGTAGTCTGACCAGGGGATATGCGGGTTGGGTTCTCGGAAATGGGGTTGCGGCACCAGCTTGCGATGGTGCAGCATCAAAATGGTTTTGATCAGACCGGCCACACCGGCCGCCGCTTCCAAATGGCCGATATTGGCTTTGACCGATCCCAGGTACAAGGGGTTTTCCGGTGAGCGCCCTTCACAGAGGACCCGGGCCAAGGCGTTTGTCTCGATGGGGTCTCCCAGGAGGGTGCCGGTACCGTGGGTTTCTACATAGGTAATGCGTTCGGGGTCTGTTCCGCTTTCTTTGAGGGCTTGAGCCAACAATTCTTTTTGGGCGACCGGGTTGGGTGCGGTTAAACCATTACTTCGTCCATCCTGGTTGGCCACTGAATGGTTGAGCACGGCATAAATCGGGTCGTTGTCGGTCAACGCTTCCGATAAGCGTTTCAGCACCACCAGTCCCACCCCTTCACCACGGACAAAGCCGTCCGCACGCGCGTCGAATACCTTGCAGCGTCCGGCCGGAGACAAGGCGCCCAGCCGGGTCAAACCATGGGTCATTCGACTGGAAACGATCAGGTTCGCGCCCCCGGCGAGAGCCAGGGAACACGCGCCCCGTCGCAAATCGATGATCGCCTGATGCACCGCCGACAGAGAAGAGGAACAGGAAGTATCTGTTACCAGAGCCGGCCCTTTCAAATTCAGGCAATGGGCGATTCGACCCGCGCCCAGCCCGCGCAACAGTCCCAGTGAAGTACCGGCTTGCACCGTTTCGGCCGGCCCGCGGTATAGTTGTAACTGAGGGTAATCATCGGCGTACTGACCCACATAGACGCCTGTAGGCGAACCGTCGATCGACTTCGGGTCGATACCCGCGTCTTCCAAGGCGTGCCAGGCGACTTCCAACAAGAGCCGGTGTTGCGGGTCGATCTCAGCCGCTTCCAAGGCTGAAATCCCAAAAAAGCGAGCATCGAAGCCGTCGATATCATCGAGATAGGCGCCATAGGCGGTCAGCGGAGGTTCGCCGGGAATCGTGCGCGCCCGGCTCGGCCCGCGGGTGACGGCGTCTTCACCCCGGCAGAGGTTTTGCCAAAACTGTTGAGGTGTATTCGCGCCGCCTGGAAACCGGCATGCCATGCCGATTACCGCCACGGGCTCCTGAAGCCGGTCCAACTGTCTTTTCAGGTGTTTGATCTCTTCGAGGGCATTCTTCAGGAGACCGCGTTCTTCTTGAGCGGGCGTCATCAACTCTCCCCCTTCCCAGAATTTGCGACAGCATCTTCCAGGGCCGCGATCAAGGCTTCCGTGGTCCCGGTTTTTGGGGTCGGTTCATCGCCTTGGGACGTTTCCTGCACGGTCGGAGTCTCGGCAAGATATCGGGCCAGGGAGTCGATGGTGGAATACTCCCAGAATAAGGAGGGTGAGACCTTCCTATCCAAGCGGAAGGAAAGGTCTCCGGCAAGTTGGATAAGGATCTGGGAATCGGGCAGGAGTTGTTTCCAGTTAGCCTCCGGGGGAAAGGGAGGCGGAGGACATTCCGGCAGCGCCAGTATCCATTCGGTGATCCAGTTTGCAATGATATGACGGTTCGCGGTTGTCGGTGGATTCACCTTCCGCAGCACATGCTTGAGTACTTTGCCGGTCGGGTTTTTGAGGATGGTGTCCACCAGGTCGATATGAGCGGGCGCCTTGTACTCTTCCAAACGCTGCCGCGCGAACGCCGAAAGTTCGCCGACCGTTACCTGCCGATTCCGGACGGGTACAACCACGGCTCCTACCGCCTCACCGAAACCGGTATCCGGCAGACCGAAAACGGCCGCCTCGGCCACGGCGGGATGTTGGTACAGGACATTTTCTACTTCCGCCGGGAAAACCTTGAGGCCGCCCACATCGATCACGTCTTTCAAGCGATCCACGATAAAACAATCGCCGTCCTCATCCATGGTTGCCAGATCGCCGGAATGAAACCAACCGTCTACGATCGCCCCGGCGGTTTCCTCTTCACGGCCCCAATAATTCTTCATGACATAGGCGCCGCGGTAGATCAACTCGCCCGGGGCGCCCGGCCGGCAAAGCGCACCGCTTTCAGGATCGACAATGCGTACCTCCATTCCCTGCATGGCCGTGCCTACCGATTCCGGTTTGGATTCGGGTCTTTTGTTATAGGTGCACAGGGCGGTACTTTCGGTCATGCCGTAACCCTGCACGATGGAGCAGCCGGTCAAGGCGCGCCATCGGTCGGCAATTTCCGCGGGAAGCGTGGAGGCGGCGGAGAAGCACAAGCGTAACGAGGATAGGTTTCCGGGTTTTCTTCCGAGCAACCCGATGAAGTGAACGGGCACGCCGAAGAACAGGCTGACTCGATGATCGGCGACGGCCCGGACGGCGTCGGCCGGTTGGAAACCGTTTTGCAGAACGATCGATGCGCGGGCTTCCAGGCAAGGTTGCAGCACGGCATTCTGACCGTACGCATGGGTAAGCGGCAAAAATAACAGCGCCTTGTCGGCGGAGCCCAGAGTCAGGCAATTGCTGAAGGCGCTTTTATTGGCTGCCAGGTTACCATGTGTCAAGACCACGCCCTTGGGTCGCCCCGTTGTCCCCGATGTATACAGAATGGAGGCTGCCTCATCATCCGACACATGGGTCATTTCAAAATCGGGAACGGGTCCCCCGGCTAACGTTTTTTCGTCAACTACATGAACCCAGGCCGGCGTAGGTGGAACATCGGATACCATGGCTCCCGGCCGGTTTGCCGTCAGCAGGGCGGCCGCACCACAGTCTGTTAGAATGAAGTCAACCTCGGCGGGTTTGGCGGTTGGATTGATGGAAACAGCCACCATACCCGCTTTCAGAATACCCAAATAGGCCGCGATAAACCCGGGTCCATTGGGCAGGAACAGCGCGACCCTGGCTCCCCGACCCAATCCTCTTTGCTGTAACCGCGCGGCCATTTGATCGCTCATGCGGTTCAGAGCGCCGTAAGTGATCACACTATCGCCGAAAAAAACCGCCGTTCGATCCGGTGTCTCCACGGCCGCGGTGTTGATGTGCCGGGCAATATTCATCCATCCTCCCTGCGCTCATACATGGTCGGGTTGTTGCATCGCATCCAGGGCTGTCTCGACCCACTGTCGGCTAAAAACTTCACGATAGATTGGATTGCTTACCCTTAGTTTACCCCAAGCGCTGGTGACCAAACCGGTCAAACGCAATTCGGTGACCACCGGGGTTTCCAGGGCAAGTACCTCGTCCCGGCACAAAACATCGCGATACAGTTCCAACAAAGGGCGTGTCATCTCGCCTGAAGCCAAAATGCGGTCACGGATGGTTTTCAGGTGCTCGGGTTCATCTCCGGCTTCCCAGTTGGTGATGATGTGGTTACGCACCGCGTGACCCACCCACTCACTCACCTGACCGGGTTGGGGCCTGGTTTCCTGCCCACTCAACAGGGCGCAGACTTTTTGCGTTAAAAACGGCTGCCCGCCCGTCCAGGCCAACACTGCCGTGAGGATGGCTTCCGGGTCGGAATCCTTATCCCGGAAACCCGCAAAAAGCGGCGACACCTCGCCGGGTTTAAAGCCTTCCACAATGATTCCCGTGCCGATATTGAATGGTGTTCGCTGCTTGTCGGCAATCAACTTGTCCGGAGTGGTCATGCCCAGCAGCACGAAGGTCAGATTGGCGTAGCGCTCATCATCGGCATGCTTGTTGGCAAAGGCGCGAATCAGGGCGAAGAAGTCGTCCGTATTAAACGGCAAACCGAGCACCGTGTCGATTTCATCGATAAAGACCGCCATTTTGCCGGATACACGGGTCAGGATCTCTGCATCGAACAGTTCGGCCAGACGTTGTACGGGGGACAGGTGGTCACGTTCGCGCCACCAGGAACGCAGATTGATTTCGGCGTCGAAAGGCAAACCGCTGAGTACGAAGCGTGCAAAACCCGCATACCACTGCTCCGGGGTAACCTGCCTGCTGCCTATCATGGTCAGGTCTACCGCAACACAGGTGACGCCCTCGGTTTGCAATTGTTTCATGGTATGGATGCGCAAACTGGACTTGCCCATTTGACGTGAGTTGAGCACAAGGCTGAATCGGCCTTGCAGGATACTGTGCTGAAGCTCCCGGTCACAGTTACGCGTGACATAACTGGCCGCGCCGTCGGGCAAGCTGCCGCCGACCTGATAGCTGAAGTCAGTCGGGGCGGTCGCATCCTTCAACACGGCGTTCTCGATGGTAACGGCGGCCGGGGTCAAAAGCAACTGGAGTACTTCCAACCGGTCTGCGGAAAAAGCCGAGGGAACTTTGTTATTCTCCAGAAAAACAATGGCAATCAGGCTGCCCTGGCTTAGCAGCGGCATGCACAGCACCGATTTACAGGCATGTTTCAGCACATATGGATCGTTGGTAAACCTGCCCTGAGCCGCGGCGTCTTCAAGCACGACTGCTTCCTGGGTTCGGGCCACATACTGCACCATACCCTGCGGCCCCTCCGCTTGGGTCAGCTCCTGTGACATTCCGCGCACACTTATTTCCTTACTCGCATCGGCCATGGCTTTGATGATCAGGTTTCCGTTCCGATTGAGGATCAGATAACCTCGCTCGGCGCCCGCGTTCTCCAATGAAATATGGACGACCCTGGCCAGCAGGCCGCTCAACTCTTTTTCGGCGGCAATGGCGCGCGAGGCGCGAATGACAGTGGCCAGGTCCAGATCGCTCCCATGACCGGTGGTTGTTGTAGAAACTCGAATCTCCCCGTCGGCGACTCGTCGCTTACTCTGGCCCAGCCATTGCGGATAGGCTTTTTCCAGCGCGTTTACCTTGCGGGTTGCACCCCAATTGCGGTAGCCCTGATGAGCGTCACGCAGGTAGACCCCCGCAATCTTCTGCTTGCCGCGCGCCAGCCAGAAACGGGCCGCCAATTCATTACACAGTGCTTCGTCCTGGGGAAAGTTATGGCGTTCCGCGGTTTCAACGGCCGTATCATAACTGTCCATGGCCTGGGTGAAGCGGTCTTCCAAGCGCTGTGTTTCAGCGGTTACCAACTGGTATTTATGTCGAAAATTTTCAGGGCACATCTCTGCCCATTGCGCCATTTGTTCCTGGTTGGCTCTCAGGGTTTCCCAGTGGGCGGCAGTATCTCCGAGGCCTTGACCGATCAGTTCGGCCAGAATAAGGGAATGGTAGAAATTATGTTCGGCCACGCTGAAGGTTCCGCCTGCAAACGTAATTGCTTCCAATGCCTTAAGGATGTTGTCGAGCGCCTTTTCCGGCCGGCCCAAGAGGTAGAGCACCTGCGCCTGGAAGAGATAGGCATGAAAGATTGCTTGATGGCTCTGGTGGGCCCCGGCTTGTTCCAAATGCTTCAAGCCCGCTTCCCGGGTCAGGTAATCCGCATGCTCCTGTTCTCCCGTCAGTGTGGAGACGGCCAACCGGGTAGAGATGATTTGGTCCAACGCAATCAGGATCTCCCGTTTTTCAACGAACTTCAGAGTGGAGGGTATATCCCGTGCCGACAATTCGGGAAGGGGTTTGCCATGATAGTAACGGTGCCGCGTCCGGAAATCCAGGGTATACCCGGCGAAATTAAGATTACCGGCCTCCAGACCTGCCTGGTACCCACGATCTAAATCGGTAATGGTATCGGCCAGAGGCTCGCGCCATGAACTGGTATATCCGACGGTCAGAAAATAGTTCAGGCAGATCAGGTTGGCGTTGCCGTATTTATCGCTCAGCGCCCGTGACAAGCTGCCGAACTCGTAGGCGGTAGAATAGTCGGCGAAGAAAGCTGACAGCATCATGCCGTAAGATGAATAGGCCGAACTGGTTTCAAGCGTATTGCCATGCAAGAGCGAGAGGTTGACCATCTTCGCTGTAATCACGATGTAGATTGAAGGCGACGAAAGAAAACTGGCAGAGATGAGATCGCTGAGAATGGTGATCATGGTGCGATGGATGGGATCGGTCATTTCCGGCGCATCCACCAGGGAAAGCACCGGGCGACCGCCCAGATTTTTTTTACACGCGGCCAACTCGGCTTCGATCAACTCATCCGACACGGTTTCAGGTAAGACATCACCCAGCAGAGCCAGGGCCTTTCGCCCGTCCTCGATGGCTTCGGCATACCTGCCGACAGTGGTTTTTTGAATGATGGCCAGTTGGTGAATGTCGACTTTTTCCATGTCGGATCGGGCGGTTTGCAAAGCCCTCGTCATGGTGCGGCCTGCTTCCTCGAAATCGCCGGTGAGGTATTGGGCGCGCGCCGTTTGTTTGAGCAGGTCCATCACCAGGTCATAAGCCCGATCCCATTCCTCCTCATGAATGAGGCTCAACCCGGTGGTCAGGTAGGTAAGGGCGGCGTCGTAGGCGTTGGAGCCCAAAGCCTTGGTGCCGGCGGTCAGATTGAAGCGAGCCGCTCTTTCCCGTTCGGGAGCATCGGTGCAGAACTTCTTACCCAGGTTGAGGTGGTCCAGTAATTCGAATACGCGTTCGTCCTGTTCTTCTTCGGGGATTTGAGCCAGGAGTAAGTTGCCGATCCGGTAGTGCAAGGCCTCGCGATCGGTTTCGTCGATCAAAGCATAGGCGGCCTGCTGAACCCGGTCGTGCAGGAATTTGAACTGGAAAATGACCAGATCCGTTTCCGCCGGGTTCGAACCCAGAGCTTGCAGTTCGGATCGCGGCAAGACCAGGCTTTCCTGGACGGCGGGTAGGAGGTGACCGTAGGTCTGCACGGGCGACTGTTCGTAAATGGCGGCCAGGGTTTTCAAGTCGAAGCTGTTGCCGATACAGGCGGCCAGACGCAACACTTCGCGAGTGGTTTCCGGCAATTTCATAAAACGGCCGATGAGTAAATCAACCACATTACCCGTAATGTCCATGGCCGTAATCCGGGGGAGGTCCCACCGCCAGCGGGCGGAGGCGTTGTCGAAAAACAACAGTCCCTCCTCGTGAAGCGTGGTCAGGAATTGATTGACGAAAAAGGGGTTGCCCAGTGTTTTGTTCCGGATCAGCGAGGCAAGATCGCCGACCGTCTCGGGCTTCTCTTTCACCGCGTCGGCTGTTAGAGCGGTCAGGTCCTCGTCTCGAAGCGGGCCCAGATTGATTTGCTCCACGAGCGTACCGCTTTTCAAGATCCTCTCTTTAAAGAAGATCAAGGGATGGTGGCTTTCTACCTCGTTATCGCGATAGGCGCCGATGACAAGCAGATGACGGTTATCCTGGTCAGTCAGAATGGATTCCAACAGGCTGAGCGAGGCAGCGTCCACCCATTGCAGGTCATCCAGGAATAACACCAGGGGATGTTCGGGGCGGCAGAAGCAACGTAGGAAATTGAGAAACGTCAGGGTAAAGCGGTTACGCGATTCGACGGGCCCCAGTTCGGGCAGGACCGGTTGGTCACCGATGATGTGGGTCAACTCGGGGATGATCTCGGTAATCACCCGACCGTTAGGACCCAGGGCTCCACTCAAGACCTCCTGCCAGTGCTCCAGTTGGTCGGGATCGCCGGTGAGCAATTGCCGAACCAGGGAACGAAATGCGGCAGCGGGTGCGGCATAAGGTATCTCGCGCTGTAGTTGGTCGAATTTGCCGCTGGTAAAAAATCCACGCCGGGCGGTTACCGGCTTGTAAAGTTCTTGCACCAGGGCGGTTTTACCGATACCGGAATACCCGGCCACCAACATGAGAACACCACTGGAGGCGGCGTGATCGAAAGCGGCCGACAGCTTCTCTTTCTCCCGCGTGCGCCCGTACAGTTTGGAGGGGATCTCGAACCGGTCGGATATATCCTGACTACCCAGTGGGAAGGAGGTAATCTGTCGTGCTTCCGCCCATCCGGCGGCACAGGTTTCCAGATCGGCCAGAAGCCCCCCTGCGCTTTGATAACGATCCTCGGGCCTTTTGGCCATGAGGCGCATAACGATCCGAGATAGGATGTCGGGTAGGTCCGGGCGCAGGGCGACGGGCGGTTCGGGTTCGTTGACCAGATGGTGGTGTACCAGTTCCAACATGTCATCCGTAACAAACGGCAACCGCCCGGTGAGACATTCATAGAAGGTTACACCCAAAGAGTAAAGATCGGTGCGGTAATCCATGGTGCAGTTCATGCGTCCTGTTTGCTCGGGGGACACATAGGCCGGGGTTCCTTCCATGACCTTGGGGTGGATCGGCGTCTTGCTTTCGTGTTTGAACCGGGTGGAGATACCGAAGTCGATGATCTTCAACACACCGGTTTCCCCGTTCATCACGATATTGGAAGGATTGATGTCTTTGTGAATGACATGGTCGGCATGAATCTGCTTCAGGGCCGCCGTCGCTTTGCACGCCACATCCAGGAACTCGGCAATGCTCATGGCTTTGTCTTGAAGCCGCAGCTTCAGTGAATCGCCGCCGAAATCTTCGAGAAACATGACCAGAGTGTGTCGGTAAGCGGCCTGCCCGTAAGTTTCAATGCAGCCCGGGATGTCCAGAGAGGAGGTGATCTCGTACTCCTGACGGTAACGAGTCAGTTCTTCCGGAGAAGGATAGTCTTCTTTGAGAACTTTCAGAATGACCGGAACACCGTCCTCGAGCCTTTTTGAGCGGTAGACAAGAGAACTTGCACTTTCATAAATTTTTGTGGTGATTCGGTGACCGGCAATGATTGCCATAAAATAACTCCTCTTATTTCAGCCGTAAATACCATGGTTCTTAAATGCTATAGAACTCTCTAACTTTTCTTTTAACATTGTATAATTATTAATACGGATCTAATTTTTTACCCGGCCTTGGAAGGATGCATGTTGACAAACGTGAATAAATGGATTATGGTCAAAATAGTCGATTACAACTACTTTAACATAAGAAGCATGCATATGCCAACACGAGAATCTTACGACCTGAAAAGGCTCAGCTTCAAAGCGCAAGTCTTTACCATGAACATCAACAATAAACAAATGAATACCCGTAAGGGATGGGTGGGGTACGATCCCAATGCAAGACCAGAAGGGATTTCTTTTGGTTATTGGGAAAATTTTCAGCGCTTGGAGGCCTATTTCCTAAGGCAGTATTGTCAGGGCAAGCTTCGCAAACCATCTCCTCCGCTCCGTATCGCCTCCTACCGCGCGGCAGGTATTCAGTACTGCAGTTTTTCTTATTCCGGACAGAGACGGATCTCCATAAAAAGGTTACACTCCTATGCCATGACGGCCTTTAATAGCCGTCACTACGAGTTAAAGGCATTGGCCCGTAAATATCTTAGAGCACAAGAGAAGGGAACACTTCGCCTTGCCGTCCGCAGCATCGAGCAAAAAATCCGCGACAAGGAAGATTTTGTACAGACTTTTCTTGATCGAGTCGCCCATGGCTTTCAACCCACCCCAAGCCCACCAGAGGAAATCGAAGACTATGTGGAAGAACTTTGTCAAACCCTGCTCATACACGATCCCATTATCTACCATTTCGCTTTTTTCTTTTTCCTTTCCACGCTGTACCAACACTTCAATGCGCTGAACCGAGACCAGATAGCCTCCCAAAGTAAGGCCCTTTTCAAAATACCAGGGGAACTCCTGCAACACCCGATGAAGGATGTGCTTGATTCCGGGAAATTGCTACCGTACTTCACCGGGCATACGCGGGATTATTCCAGGACCGAATACGAGCAGTTGGACCATGAGACCATCCCATGGGCCGTCAAGAAGTCCTATGATATTCTGACTGAGAAAAAACGCCTCCAGGTTGGGAAGTCTCGCGGTAGTCTGGGCCCGCAAGAAGGGGTTTTGTTCTACGGAGTGCGCAGAATGGAAAACCTTGCCATCCGCATCCTGCGTGAGGAGCGCCGACAACCCTTGATTTTTAACAAGAAATTCACCTTAGTCGACGTGGCCGATGTAAGTCTGATGGAGTATATGTACGACCGTTTTTTCGATAATATGGTCAAGGCCAATTGCATGTTCAGTCACCTCGCCTGGGATAGTGAAGTCGCGGGGCCCGCGTCGCGGATATATGAGCGAGTCATCGCTTTGGGCATACAAAAAGAACTCCACTTGAGCAAAGCCTGTATTAGGGTGATTTGCGATGAACTCAAAACTGGGCTCAAGAATGTTTCGCCGGGGTTTTGGTCGTTTACGCCCGTTCAGAAAGCTTTGTACAAGGCCGCTATATTGTTCGGCGTTCACCAGTTGGATACCAAGTACGCCTATTCCGACACCCCCTCGGCCAGTACCGTGGCGAGTATTCGCGAATTGGGCCTGCAGGAGAATCTGGATTTGGTACTTTTCCGAAAACCGGCAACATATTAGTGTAGGTGAACCATGCAACACAGCGAACCTGCCTGGAATCAACCCAATGCCTTAACACGCGGGGAATGGCCGTCTTTCCAGGCCGTTTCCCTGCAGGCTTTGGATTTTCAGTTAAATCGCGGCCTTCATTTTGTCTGCCGCATCGACGATGTAGCCTTGTTTCAAAAATACCTGCGGCGAATCCTTCCCGATGGGGACCCCTCGGGAACGTCTTTCCCCCGCGTCACAACGGGAGCTATTTTCGACGGGAGCGGGCAGCCCGACGGGGAGCCCGTCTGCCCCGAGATCGCGTTCAACTTGTGTCTTACAAACCAGGGTTTGAGCCGAGTACTCGGCTTGACCGGCCCATTGGCCGAAAGCATGAATGCTTATCTATGCAATAATTTTCCCGCGTACCAGGAAGGCGCCTATGTGCGCATGCGTTACAGAAAACCCCGGGCGGTGGACAGTTGGGAGTATTCCTATACCACGGAGGCCGGCGCCCACGTCGTCTTGACGGTTCACTACACCGGGCGCTATACCTCTTCACACTCCTTGGAAGAGCAGCTGTTCCGAGACTCCGGGCTTGAGTTGATCAAGGGTGGCAAGGTCGAGGCGGGAACCTTGCCCGGGGGCCGGGAACATTTCGGGCAGTTGGACGGCATTTCCCTACCCTGGATCCAGGGGGGACCACCGCCGCCTTTTCCAGGTCACGGCGAGGCCACCCAGCCCTGGGTACTGGTAGTTCGGGATTTTTACAGGGGTTTGTATAGTTTGCAACATCCCATGGACGCGCCCTGGCTGCCCCCTTCAGACCAGATCAAAACCTTTAACAAATTGGCAAGGCACTTGTTTCTCAACGGAAGCTTCGCCGCCTTTTTTAAATTTGAACAAGACGTGCCCGCTTTCCGTGATTACCTGATTCAAGCTTCGCTCGTCTCCGGGAAAAGTAATGACTGGGTGTCCTCCCGGTTATTCGGACGCTGGCCCAATGGTTCGCCGGTGGTCACCTGTCCCGATGCGCCCAAGGAAGTCTACGATTTGCTGGGAAGTTATATGGAGGGAAGCTTACCCCTTGACAAGAAGGCCCTGCAGGATAAAGAACTCCGCTACGCGGTGGAAACCATTAACGAATTCGATTACGCGGGCGGCCTGCCGTTGTGTCCCGTCGGCGCCCATATTCGGCGTGCGAATCCACGCAACAGTATCATCGCCGGACGGTCCGATCTGCGCCGCCTGATTCGTCAGAGAATGAACTACGGTCCGGTCTTCAATGCGGAGCTCCCCTATGCTCCTGAAAAGCGTGGCATGGTGGGCTATTTCCTGTGTTCCATGATCAGACAACAGTTCGAAACAGTCTTTTTTAGATGGCTCCTAACCGGTCGTTTCGCGGGGCTTGTGGATCAGCAACGCGACCCCATTGTGGGTAATTCCAATAAAATGCAGGAAAACGATCTCAGCAAGGGGGGGACGCTTACCGTTCCGCTTTCCAACCAGCAGAATATGATGTTGCGGGGCATTCCCCAGTTCGTCATTCAGCGCGGCCTGCTTTATGTGTTTTTCCCCAGTATCAAAGGTCTCCGTTTCCTGGCAGACTTTAAAAGCGAAGACTGGTCCTGATGATACCGGTTTGAATTGAGAACCGGACGGGTGTGACAACATCGGCAGGCCGGCGATTCGCGTACGCAAAATGACTTCCGCAGGAAGCATCGCACATCGGTTACGGCCGGGGTGGGAACCACACCAAAAGCCAATTGGAAGACGCAAAAACAACCACAAAGCAACCAAAGCGCCCACTCAGTGAGAGAATGAGTCAAACAACATATCCAAAAGGTTGTGCCATATCAGTTTGGACGCATTGTTGCGAACTTCAAGGCTGTACTCGGTGAATTTGGACGTATTGTAAGACGCACTGTCGTATCCAAACCGGCCGATAGGTGCACCGTGAAGCTCATGATACGCCCATTTCGGCGGATCAGATCGATGGTTCTCGGAACAACGAGCCCCTAAGACAACCTCCTCACAGCCTGGAAATGTGCGGGGAACATGGCCCGAATGCACAAGGTCGGCTTGTTTCGCCGGGCTGTCGGATAAGAACAGGTTGCATTGGGCAGAAATTTTGCCCATTATTACCGCCTGATGTCCACGACTTCTATGAGTTGGCCCTGATTTTCCAGGCAAGCACCGGTCAATGTGCCGATTAATCACTGAAAAGCCGTAGTCAGCGATCTTCGATGTTCGGCATGCATGACCCTTTTTGATTCGTCTGATGGGGTCGCCCGAACTTGCTTCCTTGCTCTTCCTTGCTCCCGTAAAGCTTGACCGCGCCGCGTTCTCGCGTTACTCTGGAGAAGGCGAAGTGCCGGTCGTAAAATCCGTTTTTCTGAGGAAGCTTGTATGAACATCCTCGTTACCGGCGCAAACGGTTATATCGGCACCCGGTTGATCCCCAGTTTGTTGGAGGCCGGTCATCGGGTTTGGTGTTTGGTTCGCGATCCCAGGCGGATGCGCTCCTATCCGCATCATCGCGACAGCGTGCATATCCTGAAGGGCGATCTACTGGATGCAGACAGCTTACAGAACTGGCCCGCTCAAATCGACGTGGCCTTCTACCTGGTCCATTCCATGAGTACGATCGATGAGGATTTCGAGACCCTGGAAGAAACCTGCGCCGCGAACTTCGTCACGGCACTCGGCCGGACCGAAGCCCGCCAGGTGGTTTACCTGAGCGGGATTTGCAACGACCGGGATCTTTCCAAACACCTGGGCTCGCGCCATAAAGTGGAAATCGCGTTACAGCGGGGGCCGGTTCCCGTGACCACGCTACGCGCCGCGGTGATTATCGGATCGGGCAGCGCCTCCTTCGAAATCTTACGGGATCTGGTTGAAAAGCTGCCGTTTATGATCACGCCGCGATGGGTGAAAAGCCGTTGCCAACCGATCGGTATTGCGGATGTCATCTTCTATTTGCAGGCGGTGATGTTACATGAGGAGACCTTGGGACGCACCTTCGACATCGGCGGGCCGGATGTAATGACTTACCGGGAGATGATGCTGCTCTATGCGAAGGTCAGGGGCTTGCGTAGGTATATGGTGTCCGTGCCCGTACTCACACCCCGACTCTCTTCATATTGGCTCTATTTCATTACGGCGACCAGCTTTACCCTGGCTCGCAGCCTGGTGGACAGCTTGCGCAACGAGGTGGTCTGCGGTCCGGATCACATCGAGAAGGTGATTCCTCATCGCTGCCTGGGTCTGGAACAGGCCCTGACACGCGCCATGGCGAAGATCGAGAGTAAGGAAGTGCTGTCCAGCTGGAAGGACTCGCTGGTCAGCGGCACCATCCGAACCGATTACCTGAACTTTGTGGATGTGCCCGATTACGGTGTATTCAAAAATGTTCAACGCTTGGAACTGGTTGACCACGGCGAAGAAACCCGAACGCGGATCTTCTCCATCGGCGGAGACCGAGGTTGGTATCATATGAACTGGGCCTGGCAAGTGCGCGGTTTTTTGGACAAACTTGCCGGCGGGGTTGGTTTGCGTCGCGGTCGTCGACATCCGACCGAACTACGCATCGGGGACGCGGTCGACTTCTGGCGAACTCTTGTAACCACCGCCGAGAGAGATCGCCTGGTGTTATTCGCGGAAATGAAAATGCCCGGCGAAGCCTGGTTGGAGTTCCGCATCGACCGCACGGACGACCGATGGTTCCTGACGCAAACGGCAACCTTTCGACCTCGCGGTCTCCTGGGGCGCCTTTACTGGTACAGTTTGTGTCCGATCCATTTCTTCGTATTCAGGGGTATGGCCGAGGCGGTTGCCTACGGTCGAGACAGGAAGGGCAAGACCAAGGCCAAGAAAATACCGCAAACACATCGTGCCTGAAGCCTTGAGAAGCGGCAATTCGTCGGCTTCGCCGTTTCGGTTCCACGTTCACCCTGAACCTGTTTTTGAATATCCTTGTTGTCACCTGAATGCGTTTTGTTCTATGCTTGCAGATGAACTTCGAGTCTTCAGTGAATTTGTAAGAGGTGCTCTCTATGGACCGAGAATCCGGTTTTCCCATCCCCGGGTCGGACGCGGAGAAGGAAGCCTTCCATAAGCTCCAAGCCCGACTGCCCGACATCTACCGGCGGCTTGCCGAATCGCGCCAGGAGGCGCACACTACGATTGTGGTTCCTTCATTGACCTTGGACCGGGCGGAATTGGCTAAAATCCAGGGCACCATGTATTACGAAGAGCGTCTGTTGTGCATGCTCATGCTGTTGCGACGGCCCCGTACGCGTATGGTCTTTATTTCCTCCGCTAAAATTCACCCTATTATTACCCAGTACTACCTCAGTTTCCTGACCGGGATTCCGCTGGGTCACGCCATGCGACGATTGACCATGATGGATACCAACGACACCAGCCCCAAACCCCTGACCCAGAAGATTTTGGAAAGCCCCTGGTTGATGGACCGCATCCGCAAGAATATCGGCGACCCGCAACGCGCACACCTGGTAGTCTTCAACACCACGCCGTTTGAACGCACCCTGGCCGTCCGGTTGGGAATTCCCTGTTACGGTACCGACCCGGATCTGGATTACCTGGGTTCCAAGAGTGGTTGCCGTACCATTTTGAAGGATGCGAACATTCCGGTGCCCTACGGATTCGAAAACCTGACCTGCCGCGAGGATATCGTGGACGCCTTGGACAAGTTATGGACGCATGACCCCAACATCAAACGCGCGGTGGTCAAGCTGAACGAGGGCTTCTCCGGTAAGGGCAATGCCATGTACGATTATCGGCCCATCGCCGCATACCGCGACAGCGACGAGGCCGAGCGCAAGCAGGCCCTGGAAAATAATCTGGCGAATATGAAGTTCGAGGCCAAAGAAGAAACCTGGCCCAACTTCGAGCAGCAATACAACCGGTTACACGGCATCGTGGAAGCTTTTATCGAGGGCGAGAACAAGCTGAGCCCCTCGGTTCAGGCCCGCGTCAATGCAATCCAAGAGCCTCAGGTCATCTCCACGCACGATCAGATCTTGGGGGGACCCACCGGGCAAATGTTCATGGGGTGCAGCTTTCCGGCCAAACGCGACTACCGGCTGGTGATCCAAGAAGACGGCCGGAAGGTTGCCGAGGTACTGAGCACCAAGGGCGTCATGGGCCGCTTCGCCGTGGATTTCATCATGGTGCCCGACGGCAAGGGCGGCTGGGATCGCTATGCGATCGAGATCAACCTGCGCCGCGGCGGCACCACGCACCCCTTTGCCATGATGAAATTCCTCATCGAGGGTAATTACGACGAGGAACACGGCATCTTCGTTTCGTCCAAGGGTAAAGAGAAATACTATTTTGCCACGGACAACCTGTTGGACCCCAAGTACGTGGGCATGGGGCCGGAAGACCTGATCGACGTGATGGTCTTCAACGACCTGCACTTTCACTCATTCTTGCAAAGAGGCGTGGCCTACCATATGATCGGCGCCTTGAGCGAATGTGGAAAGTTGGGTATTACCTGCATCGGCGATACGCGGGTAGAAACCCATGAGCTGCACGAGCGCACTATCGAGGTCCTGGCCAACGAGTGCGATCCTGTCGGGCGGCAAAACCGCCTGGAGTATTACTTCCGGGCGCCGCAGAACTACTTCGATCGGGGGTTTTAAGAGAGGAAACAGGGTCGGCCTGGATTCCAGGATATCAGGTTTCGTTTCTCAACCGGTCTAGAATGATTTTGAGGTCTCCCAAACTGAGCATACTCAGTTCCTTTGAACTCTGAATCGGAAAGCCTTTGATTTCTTGTAAAAGCCTGATCGCGCCGATTAGCTCACCTTCAACCCGACCTTCTTCCCGGCCTTCTTCCCGACCTTCTTCCCGGCCTTCTTCCCGACCTTCTTCCTTAATCTCCCGGTAGGCTACGCTTTCTTCAATGGGGCTGAGTTGCAGCATAAAATCCCCAATCAATTTCGCAATTGGTCCAGAATGGTTTTGAGGTCTCCCAAACTGAGCATGCTCAGTTCCTTTGAACTCTGAATCGGAAAGCCTTTGATTTCTTGTAAAAGCCTGATCGCGCCGATTAGCTCACCTTCAACCCGGCCTTCTTCCTTAATCTCCCGGTAGGCTACGCTTTCTTCAATGGGGCTGAGTTGCAGCATCTTGACCAACTCCTCTCTAGTAATGTTCTGGAATCGCGCCGTGACGGCGTAGATCAGCAGGTCCATCAGCGTTCTCAATCGCTCTGTTGTTAAAGATAATGCTTTTATCTGGTTTTGCCAAGTGCCGATATGCTCATACAGTTCTTCTCGAGTTTTGGTGATGATAGGCCGCAAGACATTTAATTCGCCGGCATCCTCGCCCAGTTTTTTGAAGCAATCAACTAAATAACGGCGGCACAGTATGAGCGGATCGGTCTCTTCCCAATGGGCCAATGCTTCCGGAATACCCGGATCCATAGCCTCGTCAAGGAAAAGGAATACGATTTGGAACCGTCCCTCATCGCCGTTTAGCTCGTGGTAGGTGGCCAAACCACGAAAACCACGCCAGTAGATTCTCTTATCGAGATAGCCCTGGGCCTCGAAAAAGGTTCGGACACCGCCCTGCTGAACGCGGATCAGGATTCCGTCCAAACGTTTCTCGGTAGTTTTGATGGTAATGCTTTCAAAGGTATAGTCTCCATAGACCTCCTGGCCGATCAAACGGAACAAGTCCTTGGGCTTCTCTCTGAAAAATTCATAGAACAACTCGTCCGTCCGCATGCCTTCACCTCCAAAAAACGTCCATAGAGGGATACACTCCTACCCTGGCTCCGAAGCGCACCAATTACACAAATCCTTTATGGCCAGGCTTTTGCTGCCCTGCTTTTACCAGGTTGCTCGGCATCATACCCTGGCCGGCTCCAGAATGCCAGGACTTTTTTTACTAACACCCTGGCCCGCCAGGGCTTTAGGGCATTCGATCCGAAGAAAGACACAAAGAGTATAACCCAGCCTGAAAAACAAACAAGCCGCCTGATCTCCCGGGTGGTTGGTTGGAGAACCGGCGGCTTAGAAATGAGACGGGGGACGTGCTCGGACGTCCCCTGCTCAGCAAGCAGTAGATTGTAAAGGCTGGAAACCCGTCGGGGTCCGATATCGCCGAGGTTGAGGTTACGGCGGCTAAAAAGAGTGCGTCGGGTGTGCGATTCAGACCGGAGTTTCGATGAACGATTCAAAAAAGCTGGATGATTCCGACCTATAAACGAGCAAGCGTAATGGCCGGGGTGCTACGTTTTAGAATAATGCGAATGGTTATGGTTGGTTCGATATAAGGTTCGATGTCGATCACTTCAGGTTTCGGGGATGAAATATAAGGGTCCCGAATCACGAGTTCGGTGGAAGAGCCGGGATATAAAAGGTGGTGAGACTCTATCCGTTTGATTGAGTGACGTCTTTGTCGTCACACCAACCTATAGAGCAGTAACCATGCCACTTTTGGTCAGCCGGGACCTGTTGCCCGCGAACCCTTACAAGGTAACGGATTTCGGTAAATTCACAAACCCGGACAGATTCCCTGACTCGTGCCGACCTCATAAAATGACGTGCTCTGACGTGTCAATGACGCGCACATTGTCATGTCAGCCTCATTCACTGCTTTTCAATCGGGCGATTTCCTTCTGGTAGGCATCCATCACTTCTTGATATGCGATATAACCCAGAACCTTATCCGGTTCCTCCCTGGCCACTATCGGCAGGCGGCCGTAACCGTGTTCGGTAAACTTGACCAAGACCGTGTGCAGATCTTCATGCAAGTGCGCAACGACGATTTTGGTCATCACATCGTGAACAATCACCAAGTGGTTCAACTCCACGTCGAACATGGCCTCGCGGATGGTACCCAGGCTGAGCATGCCCGCCAATTTCCCTTCGCGATTGTGCACCACCAGGGGGAATTGGTAACGATCATCGCTGATGATTTTGCGAAGCTTGGCCAGGGTGCTGGTGATGTCCACGGTCAAGACCTCGGCCGGTTTATAGACATCGGCCAACTTGATATTACTCAACACCTCGAAACTGATATCGCACAGATGAGCCGGTGAATGGAACTTATCCTTCACCTGGCCGTGATAAATGGAATCACGACGGTTGAAGATCATGGCCAACACGCTCACCAGCATCAAAGGCGCCAACAGGGCGTAGCCGCCGGTCATTTCACTGGCCATGACAAGAGCGCCCAAGGGAGCGTTGGCCAATCCCGCGAAGAAGGCAGCCATGCCGAGGATGACAAATGCACTGATCGAAGGCGGCGCGATATTGGGAAAAAACTGCGGCTGTAACTGGTAGACCAACAGGCCCACCGTAAACCCGGTCAAACCGCCGATCAGCATACAGGGGCCGAATACACCGCCGGACCCGCCGCTGCCCATGGTGATGGACACGGTCAAAATCTTGAGCAGGATCAGGATGATGCAAAACCGGATCACCGGTCCCAAATCCGTCGCGGCGGGATCGAAATTCAAGGCCTCCTGCACATAGCCCATACCTATGCCCAGTGTTTGCGGAACCATCAGGGCGATCAGCCCCACGCACAATCCGCCCAAGGCCGGTTTCAAGATTCCGTTCAACGGCACCGCGTTGAACAACCGCTCCTTGATGCCGTGAAAAACCGAGACATAGAGCTTGCCCAGAGTTGCACAGGCAAAAGTAAGTAAAAGATAGAAGACCAGGTGAACGGGTTGAAACGTGATTTCGGGAATGGCAAAGATGACCGGACTCTCGAAACCGAATAAGTAGGGTGAGAGCACCAGGAACAACGAATACGCGGTCACCGCGGAAACCACCGCGCCTACCAGAGCCTCGGTTTCCACATCGTCCTGGTACAGCACTTCGATGGCGCTGACGGCGCCGCCGAGGGGGGCGCGGAACATGGCCCCGATCCCTCCGGCCGCGCCCGCCAGAATCAGCATGCGCCGGTCCCGAACCGAGAGGTGGAAACGTTCGGCAACCCAGGAAGCCAAACCGCTGCCGATCAAGGCAATGGGACCCTCGCGACCGCCGGAACCGCCGCTGCCCAGCGTAAAGCAGGTAGCCAGTCCTTTGATCAGGGGGACGCGCACCGGGATCTTGCCGCGATTATTGTGGAAGGCCCTGATTACGGCATCGATGCCGTGGCCCTCCGCCTCCGGCGCCCAGCGATGACATAACAGGCCGCTCAACAAACCGCCCAAGGCCGGTACCAGAACCACCAACCAGGCAATGCCCGCGTGCCGAAAGCCCAGGCCCAGGCTTTCCCCGCCGTCGATCAAGCCAAGTTGCTCGCCGGTCGGCTGCGGGTGAAAGACTTGCATCAATTGTCCCTGAAACCAGGTACTCGCAACTTCAAGACCATAGAGAAACAGCAGTGCGGCCAGACCGGCCATGATCCCAACTAAAAGGCTGAGGAGGATCATCTTGACTGCCGGATTATTGGTGAACCGTTTCCATAGATCCATAGAGTCCGACTCCAGCGGCTCCGTATCAGGTCTGTTCCAAGACGGTGTAGATTTCATCCGGGTTGGATGCCCTCAGCACGGCCTCTCGAACCGATCCCTGTTTCAAGGCCTGGGCAAACCGGGCCAACGCCCTGATATATTCCTTATGCTGGTCGGTGCCCACGGCGATCAACACAAAGATGGAGACGCTCTGACCGTCTAGAGCCTGAAAGTCGATGGGACGAATACTGCGACCCAGCACTACAATGCGTTCTGTAACCGCATCCACCCGCGCATGAGGCACCGCCAGACCGAAACCGATACCGGTGGTGTACTCTGATTCACGGTCCAGGATAGCCGCCAAAAGAGATTCCTCATCTTTGACCTGGGGGTTCCGTGCGGCAGCACAAACCAACTCCTCTAAAACAGCTTGTTTGGTGTGGCTTTCCAGAAGAACAATATTGTGGCGATGTATCAGGTCGGTCAGCGGCATCGGCTGCTCCAAAACACGGACGGCTGATATTTTAGTTTACCCCATCCCGATACCGCTCAAGCGAATTAACTTTTTTTGGTCCTGCCCGGCCCTAACCATCGAAATGATCTGTCGAAAGTAGAACCGGGTAATCCATGCAACCATAACAAGAAAGCCCGCGCAACGGCGGGCTTTCAGAGGATAAGATTTTCAATTCAAGCGGACGCTTGAAATCTGGTTACATACTCAACAGCACAGCGGATTTGATCTTGGCGATATCTTCTTCGCTCAGAATGATCTTAGCGCCGTCCCGGATCTGGTAGACCAACGGGATGCGGGTTACGTTGCCGCTCTTACTGAAGGCCGTTTCGCCCAACAGGGGGCTTTTGTAGTTGATCTGGTTGAACTGGTCTTGGACCTCGTCGACAATCCAGTGATCGGCAAAGTTAACGGCTTGCGCCATGATCATCACCGAATCGTAACCCGTGGCCGCGAAAATGCTGGGTGCCACGTGGTATTTGCTTTGGAACTTGTCGGAAAACGCCTTGATCTCGGGCTTTGAAGAATTGGGATCCCACTCGTAAGCGGTGAACATGATGCCCTCGATCATTTCCTTGCCCAACTCTTCCATGACATCACTGTGTACGAAAGCGGAGCAGGTGAAAATGTACAGGTCTTTCAGTTCTTCACGGCTGCGGATTTCTTTGATCAGTTCGATCAACTGATCGGTGTAGGCAGCCAAAAAAATGCCCTGGGGCGCAATGTCTACGATCTTATCGACAGCGGCCTTATAATCGGCTTCTTTGACATTGGGGCTGAATTTGACGACCGTGTTGGGGATGTCTTTACTGTTCTGGCGGGAGAAGCGCAGCATTTCCATGCTGATACCCTCGGCAAAAGTGTTTTCCGCCCGGACAACGAGGAGTTTTTGGATACGCATCTTGTTGAAGATGGTACTTGCCAGCTTTTGTGCTTCGAGAGTATCGGAAGGATAGTTCCGGAACACCCAGTCACCGCCCTCGGAATTGATCTCGGGCGAGGACGCGGAAGGAGACAGCAACAGAATGCGGTTTTTGTTGGCCAGTTCCGTCAGGGCAAGCGTACCGGCACTGGACGCGGGTCCGATAATCACGGAAACGCCCTTCTTCCTCAGGTTTTCAAACGATTGTTTGATGGCCTCGATGTTGTTTTCGTCCTCAACTTCATAAAAGAACTCGTAGTTCTTCATGGTTATCGTACGGATTTCGTCGGGAGCAAGTTGAATCGTCAATTCCTGGCCGGCCAAAGCCGCAATTTCCTCTTGAGCCATTTCGATCCCGGACTTGATCTGATAGCCGTACTGGGCGAGGCTGCCTTTTTCCGGAATGATGACCCCGACCTTGACATTCTCGGTATTGAAACATCCACTTGTCAGCAGCGCAAAGCCGATCAGGGCAAAAAATGTCACCACCCTCATACACTTCATGAATCGGACTCCTCGATGTAATTTACCCGTGTTACCAGCCGGTAATGAGCACCATATTCTAGCAGGGATTTCCTTTGAAACCAAGTGCATTACCGGGAACCGGAAATTGCCCGCGAAAAGGAACCGGCACGGGACCCGGCTCGGTCCTCGCCGGCCCGTGTCCCCATCCGCTCATCGGAACCAATCGCCTTGCTGATCTCTCTTTAACCTGCACAAATTAAAGTCTTTAGTCGACGCCGTGAAACAAGCTGGACTTGGGTTCGTAGAATAGATCAGCACAAGGGCAACACCGTTAGTTCCTATGTTGTCATCACCCTCCCCAAGCTTGTTTGCCGGCAAAGAGCACGAGTAAACATTGCGAAAAATTTCAGTAAGCAATGTAAACGGAGTGGTTCGCCCGCTCAGAAGCGCCCTAAAAAGGATACAGCTCGCGGTGTGAACCGCCGATGTGCCTCGTATAAAACCAGCCTGTTCCGCGTCATTTGTCCGGCGGGTCGGGGCATCATACACATGCAGCTCAGAACCGGGTCGCGATCCTTGTAACTCAGGATGTCCAGACGATCAACGGCGTGCCAGCCGCTGTCGGTCATTTCATCCAAAGCGAGTTGCAACCGGTCCGTGGGAAAGATAAAACACAAACGGCCGTCGCGCCTGAGGGCATGGCGCATATCCCGCGCGAATTCACCGATGCCGCCATGTAGTGTGTGCCTGGCTTCCGCTCTGGCCCTTACCTTGCTCAGTCGCCCCGTACCTGTTTCGAAATAGGGCGGATTGCACACCAGCAGGTCGAATTGACGCGGGCGCCAGGGGAAGAAACGCAGATCTCCCTCGATTAAGGTTACGGGAAGCTCGGCCAGATTCTGCCGGGCGAAACGAGCGAGATCCCGCCGGCGCTCCACGGCAACGCCCGTTGAGTGGTTCAGGCGTCGGGCCAAACCGTAGGCAATCACACCGCAACCCGTTCCCATATCACACCAACGCCGCGGCTGAAAAGCCGCGGCGTAGGAAACCAGAAGCCAGGAATCGGTGGTGTAGCGATAACCGTGTTCCGGCTGACTGAGTTCGGGCGGCGACCACTGAGTTTGCGACATAAACGGTCTCCCGGTCGGTCGCCGCCGCGAATGTTCTATTGATGCCCGGAGAAACGAAGACGCTCTACAGCGCGAGCCAGAGAGGCCTCAGCGCGCAACATGTCGATGTCTTCGGCCTTGGAGTCGCGACGCTGACGTGCGCGGTCCATGGCTTGTTTGGCGCGCTCCACGTCGATATCGCCCTTGGCCTCAGCGCTTCGAACCAGGACGGTTACACGGTTATCGGCGACTTCTACCAGGCCGGTCCCGCAGAGCATTTCCTCCCTGACGCCGCCGTCGTTCAATTCAAGTACGCCGAAATCCAGGGTGGAAATGAGCGTGGTGTGTTCGGGCAGAATGCCCAATCGACCAAGCGTTCCCTGTAGATAAACCGAATCTACCTGCCGGTTGACGGCCTCTTTCTCCGGGGTCAATACCTCTAATGTTAGTTTGTTCATTAGATCCTCGCCTTATTCGGCCAGCGTTTTGGCTTTCTCCAGGGCATCGTCGATAGTGCCGACCATGTAGAAGGCCGCCTCGGGAATATCGTCGTGCATTCCGTCCGCAATTTCTTTGAAACCGCGGATGGAATCTTCCTTTTTGACGTAAGTGCCCGGGATGCCGGTGAAGATCTCGGCAACGTGGAAGGGCTGCGAGAGAAACTTCTGGATCTTGCGAGCCCGGCTGACGGTCAGCTTGTCATCGTCGGAGAGTTCCTCGATGCCGAGGATAGCGATGATGTCCTGCAAGTCTTTGTACTTCTGCAGGATCTGCTTCACCTTGACGGCAACCGCGTAGTGCTCGTCGCCCAGGACCGTGGGGTCCAGCAGGCGGGAGGAGGAAGCCAGGGGATCCACGGCGGGGTAGATACCCAGCTCGGAGATCTGGCGAGACAGGTTGGTGGTCGCGTCCAAGTGGGCAAACGTGGTTGCGGGCGCGGGGTCGGTATAGTCATCCGCGGGAACGTAGATGGCCTGCACCGAGGTAATGGAGCCCTTGCGAGTGGAGGTAATGCGTTCCTGCAATTCGCCCATCTCGGTCGCCAGCGTGGGCTGGTAACCAACGGCGGAGGGCATACGGCCCAGCAGTGCGGACACCTCGGAACCGGCCTGGGTGAAGCGGAAGATGTTGTCAACGAACAACAGCACGTCGCGACCCTCTGCCTCACGGAAGTACTCGGCCGCGGTCAGGCCGGTCAGGGCTACACGGGCGCGGGCGCCGGGAGGTTCGGTCATCTGGCCGTAGATCAATGCGGTCTGGTTGATAACGCCGGACTCTTTCATTTCCTCGTAGAGGTCGTTGCCTTCACGGGTACGCTCACCCACACCGGCGAAAACGGAATAACCGGAGTGCGCCTTGGCGATATTGTTGATCAGTTCCATGATCAAAACGGTTTTACCCACACCGGCGCCGCCGAACAGGCCGGTTTTGCCGCCCTTCATATAGGGTTCCAGCAGGTCGATGACCTTGATACCGGTTTCGAACATTTCCAGGGTGGTGGACTGTTCTTCAAAGGAGGGAGCGGGGCGGTGGATGGGCCAATGCTCGGAGGCCTCAACCGGGCCCGCTTCGTCTACGGGTTCGCCGATGACGTTGAGGATACGGCCAAGGATCTTTTCACCGACCGGGGTGGTGATGGGTTGGCCTTGATCCACGGCTTCCGAACCGCGAACCATACCCTCGGTGGGCTCCATGGAGATACAGCGGACCTTGTTTTCTCCCAGGTGCTGTGCTACCTCGCCCGTCACCGTAATGTCGCCGTCGCCGCTCGGGTCGGGGAAGGTTACTTTGACGGCATTCATAATCTCGGGAAGCTTTTCATCGAACTCGACGTCAAGCACCGGGCCGATAACCTGAATGACTCTACCTTTATTCATTTGTGAATGGCTCCTTGTGATTCCTGCCGGCACTATAGCGCCGCGGCGCCGCTCACCACTTCGATGAGCTCCGTCGTGATCGCGGCCTGGCGCGCTTTATTCATTTCCAGGGTCAAGCGTTCAATCATGTCTTTGGCATTGTTGGTTGCGGCGTCCATTGCGGTCATGCGGGCCGCGTGTTCGGAGGCGCAAGATTCAAGCAGGGCCTGGTACAAGCGGGTCGTAATGACTCGCGGCGAGAGATCGTTCAAGATCTCTTCCAGACCCGGTTCCGCCAGGTGCTCGGGACCGGCGTTGGAGGTCTCCTCCTCTTCCTCGGGCTCCTCGGCCAGGGGAAGTAACTGCCACTCCGTAACATCCTGCACCAATACGTTGCGGAACTTGTTGAACAAGATCTGAACCCTGCCGATGCCTTCGCCGCTGAACGCCTTGACCAGGGTCTCGCCGATATCTTCCGCGGTGTTCATGGTGACATTGCGAAAGATGTTCTCGTATCCGTCCAGTACTTCAGCCTCGTGCTCGGCGAAGTAGGCAACCGACTTACGGCCGACGGGCAGGACCACGAAATGTTCCAGGCCGTCGTGACGGAAGATATTTTCGGCGTGTTTAAAGATGTTGGCGTTGAACGAGCCGCAAAGGCCTTTATCACCGGCGACCACAACCAGCAGGGTTTTGCCTTTTTTGGTCTGGTAGAGTTCGCCGTCCAGTTCCTGCATGCGGGCCAGGATGGAACGGTGCACGTCGAACAGGCGTTCGGCGTACGGGCGCGCCTCGGTAGCGCGCTCGGAGGCCCGGCGCAGGCGCGAGGCCGAGACCATTTTCATGGCCTTGGTGATTTGCGCCGTATTTTTAGTGGACTTGATCCGCCGCCTGATATCGATAAGATTGGGCATGGTTTAGGCTCCCATTTCCGCCTTGAATTGTTCTTTGAACGCGCTGATGGCCGCCTTGAGATCCTTTTCGACGTCGTCGTTGAGGGCGGGCTTTTCGGTCAGGGTGTTCAGCAATTCGCCGTGGTGTGCGTCAAGGTATTCGTAGAAGCGATTCTCGAACTCGCGGATGTGCTCCACTTCGATGTCGTCCAGGTGGCCCTTGGTGCCCACGTACAGGATGCAGATCATCTTGTTGACCGGCAGCGGTTGGTACTGACCCTGCTTCAGCAGTTCGGTCAGGCGTTTTCCGCGCGCCAACTGCAGCTGTGTGGCTTTGTCCAGGTCGGAACCGAACTGGGCAAACGCGGCCAGTTCGCGGTACTGCGCCAGATCCAGGCGGAGCGTACCGGACAGCTTCTTGACACCCTTGGTCTGGGCGGCGCCGCCGACTCGGGAGACCGAAATACCCACGTTCACGGCGGGTCGCTGACCGGCGTTGAACAAGTCGGCCTCCAGATAGATCTGACCGTCGGTAATGGAGATCACGTTGGTGGGAATGTAAGCGGAAACGTCACCGGCCTGGGTTTCGATGATGGGCAGCGCGGTCATGGAGCCGCCGCCCTGTTCCTTGCTCAGCTTGGATGCGCGTTCCAGCAGGCGGCTATGCAGATAGAAGACGTCGCCGGGGTAGGCTTCGCGGCCCGGCGGACGCCGCAGCAGCAGGGAAAGCTCGCGGTAGGCGGCAGCCTGCTTGGAAAGGTCATCGTAAACGATCAGTACGTGTTGGCCGCGATCGCGGAAGTACTCACCCATGGCCGCACCGGAGAAGGGAGCCAGGAACAGCAGGGGCGCGGGCTCGGAAGCGGTTGCCGTCACCACGATGGTATGCTTCAGGGCGTCGTGCTCTTCCAGCTTGGCCACAACCTGGGCCACGGTGGAACGCTTCTGGCCGATGGCCACATAGATGCAGATTACCCCGGTTTCGCGTTGGTTGATGATGGTGTCCAGGGCAACGGCGGTCTTGCCGGTCTGGCGGTCGCCGATGATCAGCTCGCGCTGGCCGCGACCGATGGGGATCATGGAGTCGATCGCCTTCAGGCCGGTCTGCATGGGCTCGTTGACACCCTCGCGGGCGATGATGCCGGGGGCAATCTTTTCGACCGGGTTATAGCCGTCGTTATTGATGGGGCCTTTACCGTCCAGGGGATTACCCAGGGGATCGACAACGCGGCCGACCAGTTCGGGACCCACGGGGACGGAAGCCAGACGCTTGGTGCGCTTGACCTGGTCGCCCTCTTTAACCTTCTCGGTGCCGCCGAACAGAACCACACCGACATCTTGTTCTTCAAGGTTCAACACCATGCCCACCACGCCGTGGGAGAAGTCGAGCAGCTCACCGGCCATGGCCTTCTCCAGACCGTGTACGCGGGCAATACCGTCACCGACGGCAATAACGGTGCCTACCTCGGAAACCTCGATATCGGCTTCGTAACCTGCAATCTGATCCTTGATAATGTTGCTAATTTCTTCGGCTTTGATATCCATGTCCCTCAATTCTCCTTAATCAGCTCACCGCGCAGTCGATCCAATTGAGCGCGGACGCTACCGTCGTATACAAAGCTGCCCACCTGGGCGACAGCGCCCCCCAGAATGGCAGGGTCGGTCGTGGTTTCAACCCGGATCTTCGAGCCCAACATGGCCGCCATGGCCTCGCTGAACTTCGCCACGTCATCGGGGCCGAGTTCGGCGGCGGTGGTCAGGCGCACTGCCTGAATATTGCGATGGGCGTCCAGGCGCTGAGAAACCGCCTCGGCCACGGGACCGATGATTTCCATGCGACCGTTGGCGGCCAGAATTCGCAGGAAGTTGCGGACCATGTCGGGAAGCCCCAGCTTCACGCCCAAAGCGGTCACCACCTTCACCTTGTCCTCGGCGCTGACGGTGACACTGGCAAACAGCCGCGACAGTTCGTCGTGGGCGGCAGCCATGCGGCAGAATTCCAAGAAGACATCTGCCTGATCTACAGCGTTTTTTTCGGCCAGGGCCTCGATCAGGGCCTTGGCGTATCGATTGGCAACTTGTTCGGCACTCATGAGCGCGCCCCCAGTCTAGCAGTGAAGTCGGTGAAGAGGCGATTGCGCTCGTCCTCGGTCATGCTGTCTTCGATGATGGTTTCGGCTTCCTTGACAGCCATGTCCGCCAACTGTTTCTTCAAGCCCATCAAGGCTTCGCGCTTCATGTTCTCGCACTCGGCTTTGGCCAGGGCCAGGATGCGTTCGGCATCTTGCTTGGCCTGGGCTTGCATGTTCTCGGTCTCGGTGGCGAGATCTTGCTTGGCCTGCTCGTGGATATCTTCCAACTGGTTGTCCAGGTTCGCCATGTTGCGTTCGATCTCGTCCAGCTTTTCCTTGGCGTCCTTCACCGATTTCTCGGCCAGTTCCAGCGAGTCCCGGATATTCCGCTCACGGTTACTGAAAAATTCGCTGACGCTCTTGCGCAACAGCCAGCCCAGGCCACCGAAGAAGATGATGACGTTGATGACCTTGTAGACCAGTTTCATCCACTTGATAGGCTCCACTTCGCCGCCGGCTGCAAGCACCGGCATGGTGAAGAAGAGCAGCAGCGCCGGGAGACATAATTTTTTCACTAAGATGTTCATTCACACAACCTTCTCGTCGTTAGGGGCAGCACATCGGTGAGCCTAGCTCGCACGTGAAAGGACCCTTGCGGCAATTCGCTCCGCAATCTGTCGCGTCTCCCGTTCCATGTCGGCCCGGGCGGTGCTCACCTGTTTTTCCAGCTCGGCCGTTACCTTCTGAGTCATTCCCGACGCTTCCGCACGGGCCGCGGCGATTTTTTCCTCTCGCAACGCCTGTGTTTCCTTCAACATCTCCTGGCGTTTGGCCTGAGCCTTGCGCCGTGCGTCGATCATGGCCGATTGGTAACGGGCCTCGCTTTCTTCAACGGTCCGCAGGGCATTTTCCCGGGCCTCGGCACCTTCTTTGATGCGGTGCGCGCGTTCGTCCAGCTTGGCGACCAGCGGCTTGAAGATCATGGTGTTCAAAATGAAGATCAGAACCAGAAAAATCCCGATAATGACCACGAGGGTCATGTTAATTTGCATCGGGTCGGGTAACCCTTCGAGAATCTCTTGCATAGATTTGTTGCCTGTTTTCCGAAAAACGTTTGCTTACACGCATCCCAAAAGCGCCAAAAAAGTACCATAGTTCCCATGGTGTGTCAAACCTAAACTGGACCGTAACGGTCCCTTATTACCAAAGGGCCGAAGCAAGGCTAAACCGCACATGGGACGCGGGTTCTCAGGTACTCGTCTCGTCGGCGCCCGCACCCTCCCGCCGGGCAATCAACTGTCGCCAGGGCCCTGTTTCCAGAACACCGTTTGTTCTGTCCAGATAGCCGACGTGGTGATCGGTAAACCAGTCCGGCAAAACATGCAAAGCCGCGCCGTTTTCCTCGAAAAGGTAGGGTTCGTGGAAATGTCCGACCAGGATGCAGGTAACGCCCTCGGCAAAGCGCGCGCGGGCGAAACTTTCCAGGGCTTCCACGGGCAGGCCGAGGCGAAAAGCATGGTTGGTCTGCTTCAGTTTGAGCTTCATGTTATGGGCAAACTTGGGGCCGTAGGGCAGAAAGCGTACAGCGTTGCGCACCAGTGCGTTTTTGCTCAGCCGGCGGAAGCGCAGGTACTTTTTGTCGGCCCGATTGATGAGGTCGCCGTGCACGAAGAGGATGTTGCCCTCGAGATGCTTCGCACCGTCCGACCAGGTGAAACAGTTGCGGTTGCGGCGCACCATGTAGAACTCGCGATTGCCCTCGATATACCCCACCGAAGCGCTTTGCTTGTAGGCGGCGCACCATTCCAGGAAGCGGCGCTGAAGGGGCCCCTCATAGCGGGGCAGCGAAACCCAGAGGTCGAAAATATCTCCCAGGAAGACCACGTCCTCACCGGTATCCCGCAAAGCGTCCAACATTTCGAAGAACGGCTCGTGGTTGTCCTGGGCCCTGCTCACATGGGCATCGGCAACGATAAACAAAGGCATCTCCCCACGCCCGGTCGGCGTGCCCGTTACTTTATATGATACCGTCCGACGGTTCAACGACAATCGCGGGTCCGGATTACAGTAGGTTTGAAAACGAAGGACGGTTCAACGCTCCCCGGTAGACAAGACACCTTTTCTCAGTCATGACACCTTCTGAGATTCAAACAGGGGCACCATGCCCGGGGCTTCAAATTGTAGAACACAAAAACACAACATTATGTTCGGAAATGACGCTGCCCGTACCTGAAAATGATGTTCGATTCCCCGGAAAGGGACAATCCGGAGCTAAAGACAGGCTATAAATCTCCGGCTTGATGCTTTCGCGATTTTATTTCACAACTTTCGGCTCGGATTCAATATCACCGCGTTCAGAGTCGCCCGCGCTTTTTTAAGAATGACAACCCTAATTGGGTTTCGGTTGGGCAGTTTTCCGCGAATAGGACCGGTATGCTGCCGACTGACCGGCATTATTCCCGGGAATGATACTACCTTCGAACCCTGCGACCGGTCCTATTCCTGGGAATGATACCGTCTTCAGCGTTTCAAGGTAGACCTTTTCCCGGGAGAAGGCCCCCGAAAGAGACAAAAAATGGTTCGTTATGTAAAAAAGTTAATGTTTTTCATCAGAAAACTCAACACGACATCTTTTCCGGATGTATTTCAAGCAACACAGCACAAATCAAGAGGGTCAACGAGACAGGCCCGGAATCAAGTTCGAAAAAAGCCTCAAAAGTACTCCTGGTTGATCAGCTTTCCATTTGGATTCGGTCGGTACCTCGGTTCCGTCAGGGTGAAGCGGGCTTCGCCTGTCGGGCAGTACTAGGCAAAACCGTGTCAGCATGAGAAAATGCCCGTCAAGAGAGCATGGTTCTTCGCGGAAAGGAAACAGTCGCCTTTTCTGCTTGTCATCCGAACCCGGGAGCTTGCCCGATGAATCTGTATGGGTTATTGCTTTACGTGCTTGCCGCCGGGATTTGGACGGCCGGGTGCCTTGCTCTGACAGCGTGGTTTGCCTTCACCCTGTCAAGGGATCATTCATGATGCTGCTTCTATTGATCATCGGCGGTTTGTTCACCGCTCTTATCACACCGGTTATCTGCAGCCGGTTCCCCAAAAAATGCGGTTATCTCTTGTCGCTTCAACCCTTTGCGGTTGCGCTGTATCTTTTGCGGCATGCGCCGTCCATTACCGGCGGGGAACCGCTTCGGTACAAGGTGGAATGGCTGCCCTCCCTGGGTTTATCGCTCTCGTTTTACATAGACGGGTTGGCCCTGCTGTTCGCCCTGATGGTGTCGATTATCGGCGGCGTCATTCTGATCTATGCCCGGCCCTACCTGGGCAAGCACCCCGATCTCACCAAATTTTACGTGGTCCTCCAGATCTTCATCAGCGCCATGCTGGGCGTGGTGTGTTCGGGTAATCTCTTGGGGCTGTTTGTATTCTGGGAACTCACCGGCATCACCTCCTTTTTGTTGATCGGTTTCGATCACGAAAAGAAATCTTCCCGCACCGCCGCCTTGCAGGCGTTGTTGATTACCACGGCGGGCAGTCTGGCCATGTTCGCCGGACTGCTGATCATGGGTCAAGCCGGCGGTTTCGAACTGGAAACCCTGCTGGCGGGTGATGGTCTGCAACGACATTCCCTTTACCTGCCGATTCTGCTGCTGGTTTTAGCCGGCGCATTTACCAAGTCCGCCCAGTTCCCGTTTCACTTCTGGCTCCCGCGAGCCATGGCCGCACCCACGCCCATCAGCGCCTATCTGCATTCCGCCACCATGGTCAAATTGGGGGTTTTTCTGTTGGCGCGCCTGTATCCGGTTCTGGGTGAAACCGCTTATTGGGAATTGCTTTTGATGGGTTTCGGCGGCGCCACCATGATCATGGGCGGGTGGCGGTCGCCGTTCCAGGACGACCTGAAAGCCGTTTTGGCTTATTCAACCCTGAGCGTACTGGGGATGCTGGTCTTCGCGCTCGGCATGGGCGGACCTTATGGTTTGACGGCCATGGTTTTATTGACCCTTGCCCATTCACTCTACAAAGCGCCCCTGTTTCTGGTAGCCGGGAATCTGGACCATGAAACCGGCACCCGTTCGATTGCAGCGCTGAGCGGCCTGCGGGATAAGCTGCCCCTTACCTTCGCCGTCGGCCTGACGGCCTCCGTGTCGATGATCGGTTTGCCGCCGACGCTCGGTTTCGTGAGCAAGGAAGTGCTCCTGGAGGCCGCCTGGAAGCATTCTCCGCTCGCGGTGACCGCGATTACGGTAACCGCAATCGGTTTGGTCGCGGCCGCCTGGACGGCCGGCCTGAAACCCTTTCGCGGTCCGCCGAAGCCCACGCCCCGATCGCCTCACGAAGCACCCGCGCCCATGTGGTCCGGCCCGCTCGTGCTTGCCCTGGGCGGCCTGCTCCTGGGAGCGGCGGTAGGGCTGCTGAAACCGCTGTACCAGGCGGCGGCAAGCGCTGTTTCCCAGGATACCGTCGCCGTGTCGGTAAGCCTATGGCACGGTTTTACCCCGCCGCTGTTCACGAGTATGTCGATTCTGCTGATGGGCGCGGTTGTGATTGCCTCTTTCGATAAGCTTTCCCCGCTGATGAAACTGAGCCTTCACTTTGACAGAATACGTCCTTCCCGGATCTATCTGAAGTGCTTCGATGCCTTGTTCGCATTTGCCGCGCGCATCACCCGAATGGTCCAATCCGATTCGCTCGGCGTCAATCTCAGCATTATTCTCTGGACCTTCCTGCTGCTGGGCGGCGGGGTTCTGTGGCGTCTGGGCGGTCTCCCCGGACAAGTGACCTGGGAACCGAAATGGCTTGAAATTGTCCTGGGCTCGTTGATGGCGGCGGCAGCGCTGGGGGCTGTCTTCGCCAAGGCATTCATGGGCTCGGCCATTCTGCTGGGTATGGTGGGTTTTTCCATGAGCGCGGTGTTTATGCTCTACGGCGCGGTCGATTTGGCCATCACCCAGATCGTGGTCGACACCCTGACCGTATTGATGCTGGTGCTGGTGGTCCACAAGCTGCCTCACTTCAAAAATCTGTCAAGGGCGAGAAACAAGCTGCACGATGCAATTCTGTCCATATCGTGCGGCCTTTTCGTGACTCTGCTCATCCTGAAAGCCGAACAGGTGGATTTTCAGCAGAGCATTTCGGTTTTCTACAACGACCATTCGGTTCCCGACGCCTACGGTCGCAACATAGTCAACGTCATCCTGGTCGATTTCCGGGCCCTGGATACGCTGGGCGAAATTACCGTTCTGGCAACGGCAGCGATGGGCGTCATCCTGTTGCTGCGTGGGAATAATGATAAACGTGGTGGAGAAACATCATGAAGAAACCTTCATTACTCTTGGAGATGGCGGCCCGTCGCCAGACCCCGGTCCTCCTGATCGTGTCCTTGTGGGTGCTTTTTCGCGGACACAATCATCCCGGCGGCGGTTTTATCGGCGGCCTGCTGGCGGCCGGCGGCTTGGGCTTTTATTCTCTTACCTATGGACCCAAGGCGACCCGTCGCTATATGCGCATCGATCCGATCCGCCTGATCGGTATCGGCTGCCTGACAGCCTTGGGCGCCGGGCTTATGGGGTGGTTGGGCGGCCTGCCGTTTCTCACCGGCATATGGACCGATCTGCCGCTGATCGGCAAGGTGGGCACGCCGCTGCTGTTTGACATCGGCGTTTATCTGACCGTCATCGGTGCAGCGGTTTCCATGCTGCACGCATTCGAGGAGGCTTGACCATGGAACCTTTCTGGGCTGTTATTGTGGGCGTGTTATTCGCCGCGGCGGTCTACATGCTGTTACGACGCCACCTGGCCAAACTGGCGATCGGTCTGATTCTTCTCAGCAATGCGGCCAATTTGCTGATCCTGTCGGCTCCGGGCCTGGTGCGCGGCCGACCGGATTTTGTACCCGAAGGCGCGCAGGTATTGGGCCCCGGACATGCCGACCCCTTGCCCCAGGCGCTGATTCTTACGGCCATTGTCATCGGTTTCGGGGTTCTGGCCTTTTTTCTGGCTTTAATGCGGCGCGTTTTCCTTGAGGTCAGCGATCTCGATGTGGAGATGTTGAAGGAGTGACGCCATGAATCCGCATCTGGTTCTCCCACTCATCATTCCGCTTGCTACAGCCATGATCTTGTTCGTGACGGGCCGGCGAGGTAACAGGGCCGCCGTGATCGGCCTGATCGGCTTTGCGGGTCTTTTCGGCGCCGGCGTCTCCCTACTCATTCGCGTGGCTTCCTCCGGGATCATGGCGACCGGGCCGGGAAACTGGTCCGCGCCCTATGGGATTACGTTGGTCGCCGACAATCTGAGCGCGCTCATGGTCGCGATTACCGGACTCATGGGTCTTATGGTTTTTATTTACAGTTTATACGGCGAGATGCGGGGTAACGATGACGGTGGTTTTTATGCCCTCTTCCACGTTTTGCTGATGGGGGTTTGCGGCGCCTTCCTGGCCGGCGATATCTTCAATCTCTACGTTTGGTTCGAAGTCATGCTGATCGCCTCTTTCGTGCTGTTGGCCCGAGGGAGATCCCGCTTGGAGATGATCGCCTCCGTCAAGTATGTGGTCATGAATCTGGTATCGTCCGGCATCTTCCTGATCGGCATCGGCCTGCTCTATGCCAAGGTGGGCTCCCTGAACATGGCCGATATTGCCGTCAAATTGAGTGAGTCGGAGGCCGATGCCCGGCTGGTGCTTTCTACCGGCATGCTCTTTTTGGTTGCTTTCGGCATCAAAGCGGCGGTTTTCCCGCTCTATTTCTGGCTGCCGTCTTCCTATCACGCGCCGCCGCTTGCCGTCTCGGCCATTTTCTCGGCCTTGTTGACCAAGGTGGGTGTCTATTCGCTCATCCGCACCTTTACGCTCATCTTCAACCAGGACCAGGCCTTCAGCAGCCGGCTGTTGCTGGTCATCGCCGGTTTGACCATGGTCATGGGGGGACTGGGGGCCATCGCGCAAACCGACATCCGGCGAATCCTGTCGTTTCACATCATCTCTCAGATCGGCTACATGATCATGGGCCTGGCCCTGATGACACCGCTCGGGATCGCCGGGGCGATGTTGCACATGGTCCACAACATCATCGTCAAAACCAACCTGTTCCTGATTTCGGGGATCATCGCCCACCACGGCAGAGGCGCCTATCGGATCGAGCAGTTGGGCGGTCTCTACCGGCACAAACCCCTCCTGGCGCTGCTCTTTCTGGTACCGGCCTTTTCGCTGGCCGGCTTTCCCCCGCTCTCGGGATTTTTCACCAAATACCTGCTGATACAAGCCGGCCTGGAGACCCGGAGTTGGCTGATTTCGGGTATTGCGCTCGCGGTGGCCATGCTCACCCTGGTGTCGATGACCAAGATCTGGAACCACGCCTTTTGGAAACGCGCTCCGGAGACTTTCGAACCGATGAAGACCCCGGTGCGTCTGTGGCTTCCCGCCGCAACGCTGGCTTCCCTGTCGGTGTCGATCGGTCTGGCCGCGGAGCCCATCTTCGAGTTCGGCAGACAGACAGCGGGCCAATTGTTGGAGCCCGAGGGCTATATCGAGGCCGTCTTGGGAGGTCGATGATGAAAAGGCTTCCTTTTTTGGTGCCGGCTGTAATTCGTTTTCTCGTGCTGTTCATATTTCAATTTGTGCCGTTCTACCTGGCGACCGTAGTGCGGGCGAATCTGCAGGTGATGGCCGATGTGATCTCTCCCGTCAGTTACGCGCGGCCGGCAGTGCTGAAGCTCCCGCTTTCATTGACCAAGCCCGACGCGATCTTCATGCTGGCCGGACTGATTACCATGGCGCCCGGCACCGTGTGTCTGGATGTGTCGGAAGACCGAAAATACATGTTTGTTCACGTCATGTTCTACAACGGTGAAGGCGTGCGCAGGGATCTGAAGAATCTCGAACGCCGCATAGGAGTCCTTTTCAATGAGTGACGCTTCGTTACAGTTGGTAATTCTGATTTCATTGGCCCTTCTCCTGGTTGCGGCCTGCCTGGCTTTCTTCCGGATGATCAAGGGACCCCAATTAACGGATCGGATGATAGCCCTGGATCTGACCAGCATGGTGTTGCTGGGCTCCGTCATGATCACCGCCGTTTATTGGAAAAACCCCCTGTTCCTGGATGCTTCCATCATCCTGGCCATGGTGGGGTTCCTGGCAACTGTCGGCATTTCGCGCTTCCTGGAACGTAGGAGGGTCAAATGAATACGGTAATCGCCATTTTCTTTCTGACGGGTTCAACGGTTATTCTGTTAGCTGCCGTAGGCGTGGTCAAATTCAAAAACACCCTGCTACGCCTCCACGCGGCAGCCAAATCGGCATCTTTCGGCGTCATCTTGTTGACTTTGGGCGCGGCCGTACACTTCGTTTCTTCGGGAGATTGGATACTGCTTGTCACCCTGATCGTGGTGGTGGTGCTGGTGTTCATTAAAACCCCGGTAGCGGGCCAGGCCATAGCCAGGGCCGCCTACTTTCTGGAGGACAGCGAAATGTGGAAGAGTCTGGAGCTGGATGAATGGCACGGAAAAGACAAATCACCGCAACCCGCCGGAGAAAAAGAGCGGGGGGCATAACCCCGGCTGCCTTGTAATAACTCGCGAAATGCGGAGGGTCGATAGACAGACACCGGCACGCGTGCTAAATTACCGTTACTCGACCTGACAAGGAACAGATAATGCCGGACCCCAAAGAGCTTGTTCAAGCCCTACGAGAGCAGACGACACTCGAGCAACGCGAGATTATTCGCGATCAATTCGCCGCCTTACCCGCCTCACTACATGAATCGGTCACCCAAGATCTGATCGACCTGTTGGGTGATGTCGAAAATACCGACAATATCACGCGCTCCTGGGCGCCCATTCTGCTGGGAAAAATTGGGACGCCCGAGGCGCGAGAGGCGCTGCTGGACCGATTGTCGAGAGACGAATCCCATCACGTACGCATGTGGATTTGCAAGACTCTCATCCGCGATTTCACCGGAGATGATCGTATCGGACCTGTCGCGGATTGTTTCGACAGGGAGCAAACCAAAGAGATTCGCATACAGATCGCCCGCGTCCTGGCCGAATCGGGGAGTCCGGCCGCGGTCCCCAAACTCATCGAGTTCCTTTCCCAAGAAGGCAGTGATGACGAGGAAGTGATCCGTGCCTACGGCGCCGACGGCTTAGGTGCCCAGAAGGCACTGGAAGGTGTCGAACCACTTGGTGTGCGCTTGTTGGTGGAAGATTCCTGGACCGTGGCGATCAAAATCATCCACGCCCTTGTGTCTATTGAGGATGCCGGCGCCGTACAGTATTTGTGTGAGCTGCGGCAAGGTGAAGGCCTTCACGAACAGGTTCAAATCGCCGCCCTCAAGGCCCTTGCCCAATTAGCGCCGCCCGAGGACGATAAAGCCGTTGAAGTCATGCTGAACTATTGCTGTGCGCCGCAACGAACGGTGGCCCTGACCGCCGCGGACAGCTTGATCCGGTTCCTCAAAGAGACAGCAGCGGAAACACTGGTCAATTTCGGACTTAGCCAAAGCGATCCCGCCTTCATCGCCCGCATCGCCGATGCCCTGCGCATGATCCGCGGTGATAAAGTCGTAGCGTTGTTGAAAAACGCGGGTAAGTCGCCTCAAGAGAAAGAGGCTGCCCGTGCCCTTTTGGAACAGATCGGCGGGGCTCAGGCCGTGGGCATTTTGGTGGATCAAAGGATGGCGACACTGAACCAGGCCCAAAGCCGTGTTCAGGATTTCGACAAACAGGCGCTGGAATTGTTTCACGACACGGTGGAGGAAGCCAAACGCGGTTTTAAAATCTCCCTCTTCATGAGCACAACCATCTTTATCATAGGCGTCATTCTTCTGGCCGGCAGCATCTACCTCATGCTCAAGGGCGAGGACACCGCCCAAATACTGGGCGGGGTCGGCGCCCTGAGCGGCCTGGGAACCATTTTGACCATGTTCTACAAGGGGCCCATGGAAAAGATCGAAAGATCCGTCGCCAATCTGGTCCAGACCGAGATCGCCTTCCTGGGCTACATCCGTCAGGTCACCCAAATCACGGCCATGTTCGAGCGGGAATACCTTTCCGGAGAGGCCTTCGACCTGAAGGATCTCGAAGCTTTGCTGAACTATACCGAAAACGCCATGAAGGAGACCATGCCGCTGGTCAGTCTGTACACGGCCCGGCGCGAGAACAAGGATAGGAAATGATGACAAAATCGGTTGTTCTTTCTCGGTGACTACGGGATTCACGGTCAACAAATCCGTTCCAGTTCCGTTAATATGAAAGTGAGGTCGGCTGCATATCCAGGGAGGAGTTGCCTTGAAGAAGCTGATGAAACGGTTCGCGGGGTTTACGGCTCTGGCTTATGTGGTGCTTGCCGCGCTGATGCTGACCATTTCCAATTGTGCGAGTTTTGATTTTGAGATGAAACCGGCAAAGGTAGACGCCATCTTCGCGGAAAAATCGCATCAACCCGATTACGTCACCTACCAAAACGGCGAGCGGTCGATGCACTATGTCGCCGTGGGCGATGAAAGCAAACCCCTGGTCTTGTTCGTTCACGGTTCGCCCGGAAGTTGGGACGCTTTCGTCAGGTACATGGGCAACGACAATCTGCTGGCTCGGGCTCGTATGGCTTCCGTGGACCGTCCCGGCTTCGGAAAATCCGGCCGCAACATCCCGGAAACGTCCATGGAACGCCAGGCTGCCGATATCGCAAAGATTCTGACCGAGGACAAGACGGGGCGCGGTGCAATCCTGGTGGGGCATTCCCTTGGCGGGCCCGTGATCGCCCGCATGGCCATGGATTTTCCCGAAAAAGTCGCCGGCCTGATTTTGGTGGCGCCCTCCATCGACCCCGAACTGGAAGAGGTTAAGTGGTACCAGGTCCCCGCGGAATGGTGGATCTTCAGCTGGATGATTCCCAAAGTCCTGCTTACCACCAATCGCGAGATTCTACCCCTGAAGGCCGAGCTGCAAAAGATGTTACCGCTGTGGCGGAACCTGCGCATGCCGGTCACCGTGATTCAGGGCGGTAAGGACCGCCTGGTTCCCAAGGAAAACGCGGACTTCGCCGAGAAGATGCTGGTCAATGCGCCGGTGGATATGGTGCGCATTGCCGACATGAATCACTTTGTGCCCTGGAACCGGCCCGACCTGATCGAAGCCGCTATTCACAAACACCTGGACGGGCTGGAAACGGTTCAGATCACCGGAGAATAGAGTATCGGATGGTGCCCAGGAAGGGACTCGAACCCCCATGGATTGCTCCACACGGACCTGAACCGTGCGCGTCTACCAATTTCGCCACCTGGGCACGTTCCGATTGTTGTGTTTGCGTCTGCTCCCTCAAAGGAGGGGAGTTGGTGCCCAGGAAGGGACTCGAACCCCCATGGATTGCTCCACACGGACCTGAACCGTGCGCGTCTACCAAATTTCGCCACCTGGGCACTCAGGCGCGAGACCCAATAATACTAGATTTTTCTTAAAGTGCAACCCTAAAATTCAGCAAAAAAACGAGGATTACCATTGCTTTAGACATCTTCGGCCACCCCCCCCGACAGTCGGTCGTAAAGGAATTCTTTTTCGCTGAAAACAACCTTTCCCGTTAACTAATGACCCAATAACGCCGACCTAACAAAGATAAGGGTTTTCCCGACAGCCTCCCCGTGCTATAAAGGCGTTGGAATCATTGGGAGAGAATGGGATAACCCGACAAACACGGCTCGATGACAACTGGATATCTAAACCGATGCTAGAACATTTAAGTAAGCTGCCCAGACGGTCCAAAAAACTGGTGCTTGCCGGAATCGACCTTGGGCTTCTTTACCTTGCATTGTGGCTTTCGTTTTTCATTCGGCTGGAAACCTGGTGGCCGGTCGGCATTACCGACAACCTGGAGATCATGATTCTGGCTCCGTTAATCGCCTTGCCGGCCATGTACCGGATGGGCCTCTACCGCGCCGTTATTCGCTATATGAGCCCGCGCTTCATGATGCCGTTGCTCAAGGCCGCGGCCATGGCGTCCATGGTGCTGCTGATTCTGGTGGCCATGACCCAGGCGATTCATGTGCCGCGCTCGGTCTACGGCATCTACTGGATTCTGGCCGCCGGACTGATGGGCGGGATCCGCATCCTGGCTCGGGAAATCCTGCCTGTCTACCAGGAACCGACCAAATCCAAGACTAATATCCTTATATACGGCGCCGGCCAGGCCGGGACCCAAATCATGACCGCCATGCAGAAAAGCGGCGAGTACCGCGCCGTGGCGTTTATCGACGACAATCGGGAAATCCACGGTTGCGACATCATGGGTTACCGGGTTTACGGTCCTCACGAACTGCCGCGTCTGATTGAAACCTACGCGATCAGAGAAATCCTGTTGTCCATTCCCTCCGCGCCCCGTTCCCGGCGCCGTGAGATCATCCGCCAGTTGGAACCCCTGCGCCTGGTGGTGAAGACCCTGCCCGGCATCCGCGACATCGTGGCGGGCGAGGTGAAGATCGACGATATCCGCGAAGTGGGCATCGAGGATCTTCTGGGCCGCGACGCGGTAGCCCCCAGTCAAGACCTCATGAAAGCGCGCATCGCCGGTAAGACGGTGATGGTTACCGGCGCGGGCGGCTCCATCGGCTCCGAACTCTGCCGCCAGATCGCCTCCGTGGGACCCGAAAGGCTGGTTCTCTTTGAACAGAATGAGTATGCGCTTTACCAAATCGAGAGCGAGCTGAGCAAGCTCTTCCCGAAGAGGGACATCGTCGCCGTTTTGGGCGATGTGACCGATGCGCCGCGTGTCAACGCCGCCATTCGGGAAAACCGGATTCACACCATCTACCACGCGGCGGCCAATAAACACGTCCCCATCGTCGAGAAAAACTGCGCTCAAGGCGTCCGTACCAATATTCTGGGCACCTGGCGACTTGCCAACGCGGCCCGCGACAACGATGTGGAAACCTTCATCCTTATCTCCACCGACAAGGCCGTGCGACCCACTTCCGTCATGGGCGCCACCAAACGCTTCGCCGAGCTGATCTTGGAAGGATTGAGCGGCCGGGGCCATGGAACCTGTTTCACCATGGTGCGCTTCGGCAATGTGCTGGGCTCCTCCGGTTCGGTGGTGCCGCTGTTCCGCGAACAAATCCGCAGGGGCGGGCCCGTGACCGTCACCCACCCCGAAATGACGCGTTATTTCATGACCATCCCCGAGGCGGCGCAACTGGTTATCCAAGCCGGCGCCATGGGCAAGGGCGGCGATGTCTTCGTGCTGGACATGGGCGAGCCCGTCAAGATTATGGACCTTGCCCGGAACATGATCCGCCTGAGCGGCCTGACCGTTCGCGAGGGCAACAACGGCGACATCCCCATCGAGTGCGTGGGCATGCGGCCGGGCGAGAAACTTTACGAAGAACTGTTGATCGGCGACAACACCTTCCCCACCAAACACCCTCGCATCATGCGAGCCGAGGAAGACGCGTTGGACTGGAACACGGTTCGCGGTCTGGTTTCCGATTTCGAAGCCGCCCTGGCCAATCAAGACGAGGCAGGCATTCGCCGCTTGCTGATACGCGGCGTCCACAGTTACGGCGCCGTTCACAATCCGCCCAAAAAGCAGGAAGTCAGGCGCCCTCTGCCCAATACCGGCGACGCCATCCAAAGTTTTGCCTGAGGCTTCCTTGAAAGACCTTTTCATCTTCGGGTGCGGGGGCCACGCCAAGGTCGTCAGCGCGGTCGTTGAGGCCGAGGGCGTCTACCGTATCGCGGGTTATGTGGAAACAGAGGTCACGGCCGATCGGTTCTTGGACCTGCCGCGCATCTCCGAGAGCGAATACCTGGCGAAACACAAGCAAACGCCTCTGTTGGTGGCCGTCGGCGAAAACGCGATCCGTGGTCAGGTAGTCCGAAGACTGACCCTGTCCGGCGGGCTCACCTACCCAACGGCGGTCCACCCCTCCGCGGTGATCCACCCCAGTGTTACCCTGGGTCGCGGCACGGTGGTGATGCCTCACGTCACCATCAACCCGGACAGCCGGGTCGGCGATTTCTGCGTGATCAACACCAACGCCGTATTGGAACACGATTGTCGCCTGGCCGACCTGGTTTCCCTTGCGCCGTCCTCCACGGTTTGCGGGGGTTGTACTATCGGTGAGGGCGCCTATATCGGCGCGGGCGCCACCATCATCCACAATCGAAACATCGGCGCCTGGAGCGTCCTGGCCGCGGGTTCGGTTGCCACGGTCGATTTAGGGGAGATGGTCGTGGCGCGAGGTCTACCCGCCAGGGTCAAGCGTCAAAAACAGGCCGACGAGCGCGTTTTGTAGCGCCGGGCCTGAAAGCCGTATGAGGTCGAGTCAGCACAAAAAGTAGCGTGAAAAAGCCCGGGCGTAGAAAGACCCTGGAAGGGAACACAAGGCTCGGAAGTCATAATCAAAGTGCTTACCGGCATGGCCCGGGTTTATTCGCGCCGGAGGAACCCATGGCCGGGGAAGTTGCTTGTAGGCACGGCCCGAAGGCACCGGGCGCCGTGGTGCATCAAAAAATCTCTGGGGCCGTTGCCTTCGGTTCGGGAGTCATCTATCACGTTAAGTCTTTGTCCCACCGGCGCGAACAAACCCGCCCCCTGCTCTTAAGCACGCTTGGGTAACTGCAACCGTCATGGTTCCAACGATTAACCGTCCTACGGGCGGGCTTGTTCACGCTACGTTTCGATCTCGGATGGCCATGGTCAGGCGGCAGGTGGTGATCAATTTCTCATCCTGGGTGATGTGGATCTCCCAAATATGGGAGGTGCGACCCAGGTGGATCGCCTCGGCCACGCCTTCCACCCAACCGTCCCTGGCCGAGCGAATATGGTGGGCATTGATGGCCTGGCCCACGGAGAATTGCTTTTTTTGGTCGATCAGCAAATAGGAAGCTGTCGATCCCAACGTCTCGGCAAGGGCCACGGAGGCGCCGCCGTGCAACAGGCCCAGCGGCTGGTGCGTGCGACCGTCCACCGGCATGCGGGCGCACAGCCGCCCCTCAGTCGGCTCCAGGAATTCAATACCCAGGGCCTCCATGAGCGTATTGGGGCTCATGGCATTGAGTTGCTCGGCGCTTAAATCGAAATGCGGATTCGTCATATAAACCTCGGGGCAAGCCTCAAGCTGCATGCTTCAAGCCGCAAGTGGTTTGCTGTTCTTTTTCCACAGCGGCTTATTCTAACCCGGCTGTGAGGGGAAGCTTAGTAATAAACCGCCGCTTCCGCGATGTTGGTGATGTCTATAATCGCGTGATAACCTTCCGCCGTTTCCGGGTATGGGTGACGGTCGCTTGGACGTTTTCCTCCATGGTAGCCAAACTTCGATCCAGGGCTTCCAGCATCTCGGGTGTTTTTTGGCTCACATTGAAATACAGGTTTCCCCGCAAGGCGTCGCCGCCGGCCACATTCAGGTCGAAGATCAGGTGATCGATTTGTCCCAGGAACTCATCGGTCCTTGCATCCAGGGAGGCCGAACCCTCATCGCGCAGCACCTCTACCAGCTTACGGGCCCCCTCGGGTCCCGAGGCAAAACCGTATATGGGCGCTGTCGTGTTTCCGCCGCTGAAGCGCGCGTCAATTGAGTGATCGCTCGGTCCGGCGTCCAGACTGTCCAACATACGGTGCATCCCCGCTTCCGAACGGGAGAAGAAGATGGTGTTCTGCTCCATGGCGAAGTAGAGAACTTCGCCGTGGGGATTGTCCGGGTCGGTGATGTATTCGCGGCCGTTGTGTTCGAAGACATGGCCGCCGTCGCGCAGGCGCCATTTGACGATCCGGTAGCCCAGGTTCAGCAGGTTGTTGTAGATGGAGATGCCGATCGCGCCGTCGTAACCGCGGTTGTCCAACTCGTAGGCCAGTTCAAATTCAACCGGCAGCATCTTCTCGAAGTCTTTGCGGGTGGATTTTTCTTGCCAATCCCGGAAGAATCGGGGCATGCCCGAGTTCTGGATTTCATTCATGCGGTTGGTAAAATTGGTGGCAAAATTGACCATGGTTTCATCGCCCTCCTGCACATACACTCGGAAGAACATGTCGGTATCCTCGTGTAAAATGGTGGTATCGGCAATGAATTCGCCCTTTCCGGTCAACCACAGACCTGTACTCACCGACAGAATGACCATCAGCAGGATCATGGCGCCGCATCCGATAAGGCATCCTTTCAAACTACAACCTTTCTTTTCCATGACAGCTCCAGCAATCGGTTCTCTCCCCCGATTAAACCACAACCCATATTCCTAAAGCGAAAAAGGGAAGGAAATTGGCGCGGTTTTCCTCGTAAAATAACACAGGGGGACTGTTGTTCAGTGATCCTCATAAGGTTTTTCCTCATCGCATCGATGCTGCCGGTATTCGCCGGTGAGGGCATCCACTTCAACTATGAGCGCATCGCCCTTGCGCAGGCGCTGGATGAATTGGTGCGCACTCACGGCACGCCCATCCTCTTTCGCAAGCGACAGCTCAAAGACATTACCGTATCCGGTGAATGTCGCGAATGCTCCCTGGCCGATGCCCTGGATCGTTTGCTGGCCGATACCCGCTTCGGTTGGCAGAAAGTGGGCGAACAGGTGGTGATTACCCGGCGCGAGGTGAAACCGGGCGGCATTCGGGGCCGCATTCTCCATGCCGAAGATGAACGCCCGCTTGCCGGGGTGGACATCTACCTGCTGCATCCCGTCGCGAAAAACGGCTCCCAGCGGGTGTACCACAAGACCCGCAGCACGGGCGACGGCAGCTTCTCCTTCTCTCGCCTGAAAACCGGTCCCTACGGCTTGCGCGTGGCCGCCGCCGGCCTCAGTGAATTCCAACAAAAGGACATCGTGGTAGAAGAGAACATGGTCTGGGACCTCACCGTGCGCGTGACCGAGGTCGGCGTGGATGTTCGCGAGCGGGTGGTAGGCCCCAGTTCCTATCAACTGCTGGCCGAGGGCCCCGCACCGTTCCAATACCTGGACAAACGCCAGATCGCCGAACTCCCCCACCTGGGCGACGACATCTACCGCACCGTGAAACCATTGCCCGGCGCCGAAAGCGACGATATTGCCGCCACCTTCCGCGTCCGAGGCAGCCGTTCCGACGAGGTACAAATCCTCCTTAACGGCATGGAACTGTACGACCCCTTCCACATGCTCGAGTTCGGCGGTCTGTTCAGCATCATCGACCCCGAAGTCGTGGGCAACCTGCACGTGATGACCGGCGGCTTTCCCGTGCAATACGGCAACCGCATGAGCGGCGTCTTTTCCATGCAGACCTCGGAGCCGCGTGAAAACCTGCACGAGGTGGGCCTGAGCGTGAACAACGCCCGTTACCGCACCGAGGGCACCTTTGCCGAGGGGCTGGGCCGCTACCAGTTCTCCATTCGTCGCGGCTATGTGGAAATCTTGTTGGACCTGGTGGACGATGTGGAAGACGTGCGGCCGGTTTACGGCGATTCAGTCGGCCGCCTGCAATATGCCCTGGGCGAGCGGCACAATGTAACGCTGAACTTCCTGTTGAGCCGCGACGATTTCTTTTTTGCGGAAGACCCGGGCGAAGAGATCGGCGGCTCCCACGACAACGATTATTGGTGGTCCCAGTTACAGACCGCCTGGAACGATCGCGTTTCCTCGGACACCACCTTCTATCACGCGGAGATTGCCCATCGCCGCAACGGTTTCGATCAGGTCGGCAGTTTCCAGTTTTCCCTGGCTGACTTCCGAAATTTCCGCTATCGAGGCATCAAGCAGGACTGGGAAATCAGCTTTTCGCCCCGCACCCTGCTCAAGGCCGGTTGGGATTGGCGCGAGGAAGAAAGCCGCTACGATTACAGCGGTTGGTATCGCTACACCTACCCGTTGATGGGAACGCCGGAGGACCGCCGGCAAAACCAACTGCGGCCCGAGGGCCGTAACCTGAGCGCCTATGCGGCGATTCGCCGGGAACTGACCCCGCAACTGACCGCCGAACTGGGGTTGCGCTACGATAACCAGGACTGGCTGGATGCCGCCAATGTCAGCCCGCGCCTGAACATGAGTTATCACCCCTCCCGCCGGCTCAGCCTGCATCTGGCCGGCGGCCGTTTCTACCAACCGAAGGGCACGCATGAGCTACAGGTGGGCGACGACGTAACTGAATTCACGCGGCCGGAATACGCGGATCAACTGCTGGCCGGAGTCCGATACCACTTCGGCAACGGTGTGGACTTGCGCCTGGAAGCCTATTTGAAAGACATGAAGGATCTGAGCACCCGCTACGACAACCTGTTTTCGGTCATTTCGGCGGTCCCGGAGTTCGAGGAGGACCGCGTGGCGGTTAACGCGGAAAAGGGCCGGGCGCAAGGCGTGGAGTTGTCGCTGCACTACGAACCGACCGGCGCCTACTCGTGGATGTTCGCCTACACGCACTCAAAGGTAGAAGATTGGGCGGAAGGGGCCTGGCTCCCGCGCAAATGGGACCAACGACATACCGCCGGCCTCACTTTCAACTACCGGCGTCCCGGACGCTGGACCTTCAGTTCGGTCCTCAGCTACCATTCCGGCTGGCGCGCCACCGATTACGAACTGCTGCCGCCCGATGAGACCAATCCCTTCTTCCGCATCGAGGTGGGCGACTGGTACGCGGGTAATTTCGGCGAGGTGCAGCGGTTGGACCTGCGCTACACCAATGAAACCTTCATGCGCAACGGGAAGGGGTTCCGCTATTTCTTCGACGTGGCCAATGCCTTTAACAGGGAAAACCCGCGCGGCTACGACGAGATCGATGTCTACGTGCCTTATGACCGCCCGGCCTTTACGGTGCCGGACACCGACGACGGGCTGCCCCTGCTGCCCACCTTCGGCATGTCCTACCGTTTCTAAAACTCGCGCGAGGGGAACCACCAACACATCCACCCTTTTGAGTAGATTCAAAGTCGGAGGCCGCAAGCCCTCCTTTTGTTTCGCGTAAGATAAGAGCCGGCCCGCCCGGCCGTCGGGTTATTTTACTCAGTAGAAGGATGCGCCCGTTCGTCTATCGATGTTTTTACTCAGTAGTAAGGATGTGCCCCCTCGTCTATCGAGTGATTTTGCTTGGAAGAAAGGTCGGCCCGCTCGGACATCGAGGTATGCTGTATAGAGATCGATGGACCCGGACGGACATCGGCGTTTTGGATCTCGAACTACGTTGTACGAACCGGTAACAGTGCATAAAAAATTCGAAACATCGTTCGACCCCGGTGCCAATGCTTGTTTGCATCCGAATATCTCCATGGTCAACCGGGTCGATCGAGATATCGGGCGAAAAGAGGGTTGTCCCCAGGGGACAATGCTTCTTTGAGAATCCAAAGCCCCATAGACCCGGAGGTCGAACCACCTCCAAGGAGAATATGGGGTTATCCCGGCGTGACCAACCTTGTTCCGATCCCAATACGTCGATGTTCAGAGGGGTAGACCTGGATATTGTCAAAAATATGCAGATAGGAACGGTGCCTTGATCTCATCCCCAATCGCACCTTTGATAATCTTGACACAACCATCCGGCGGTGTCAGGCTCGCATAGGCAAGTCGCAATCATATCGATAGAAAGGAATTAACCGCCCTCTTCGATGACCTTGCGCGCAATTTTGTCGATGGCGCCCGGTGCGACCAGTTTCAGCCAGCGCCCGAGCTTGCCTCGCCAGGTCATGATTTCTTCCCGCTTCCTTCGGGCCGCTCGGTCGATGATGATGCGGCAGCAGGTTGCCACCGGCATGGTTTTGTTTTCCTTGACCAAATCGTTGTCGGCCATACCGCCTCCGGCATCCAGGCGCGTGATCTCCGTGGAGACGAAACCGGGGCAGATCATGGTGACCGAAACACCGGTATCCATCAACTCGATACGCAGGGAATCGAAAAAACCCATCATGGCGTGTTTACTGGCCGCGTAGAAAGTGCGGGTGGGGACGCCGGTTACGCCGGTCAGGCTGGCTATGCCTACCAGGCGACCTTTGGTTTTCTTCAGTTCGGGCAGGGCGTAACGCGTGCAGTAGACACTGCCGTAATAGTTGACCTCCATGATGCGCTTCATACCCTCCAGGTCCTCGGCGTCCTCGAAGCTGGTCCACATACTGATGCCGGCGTTGTTGATGAGCGTGTCGATGCGACCGTATTCCTGCAAGACCCGATCGATCAACGCCCTGCATTGAGTCTCCTCCACCACATCCGTGGCTACCGCAATAGCTTTGGCGCCTTTTTCGATGCAGGCTTGGGCCACATCTTGCAAATCCTCGGCGCGTCGTGCGGCCAGGGCCAGCCAGGCGCCCTGATCGGCCAGTTGAAGGGCCAATTCGCGGCCGATGCCGCTGGATGCCCCGGTAATGACGACGACGTTTTCATGAAAAACTTGGGAACTCATGTAAGCCTCCTAGCCATCTATCTTTTCTTCGAATCCTTTCGCCGGTTCAGAGATACTATGCAGCCTGGCTCGACCGGTTGCCTGATCCCTGTGTTTTGACAAGATGCGCGCGGCTTCTCGGGTCAGGATCTTGCTGTCCATGGATTTCGAAACGACGGCTTGAATGCCCATAACCTGGAGGTTTTCTTGTTCCAAGCCGCCGCCGATGCCCGTGGTTAGGATGACGGGCAGGTCCGGCCGGATGGCGATCAGTTTCGCGGCCAATTGTAACCCGTTCATACGCGGCATGACATGATCGGTAATAACCAGATCGATGGATTCCGGCCGGGCGCGGAAGCGGTTCAGGGCCTCTACACTGTCCGTTTCCGCGGTGACCTCGAAACCGGCGTCTTCAAGCACTATACGTGCGGCCCGAACAACTTCCGCTTCGTCATCCACAAGGAGGATGTTGGCATGGCAGAGCTCGGGCGCTACTTCCGGTTCGACGGATTCCACCTCCACGCTGCCGCGATGGGGCGACAGGAAAATCTGGAAGCAGGTTCCTTCCCCCGGCTCGCTTTCTACCGTGACGGCGCCGCCGTGACTCAGGATGATGCCGTGAATGACGGCCAGACCGAGCCCGGTGCCTTCCCCGACGGGCTTGGTGGTAAAAAAGGGTTCGAAGATATGTTCAAGGGTGTCCGGCTCCATGCCGGGTCCGTTGTCGCTAACGCGCATGCGAACGAAACGGCCCACGTTCAGGTCGGGGAATTTCCGGGCGTATTCCTTGCTGATTTCTACAGAGTCAAGTTCGATACCGATGCGACCGCCGTTTTCGCGCATGGCGTAGAAGGCATTGGTGCAGAGATTCATAATCACTTGTTGCATTTGCAAGGGATCGGCCAGCACCCGGTCACCTCGTTGCGTGGGCCTGTAGTCGATGATCACATTGCGCGGGCGGGTGGCTTGCAACAGGTTAAGCGTTTCCTCGATGATATCGGAGAGATAGACCGGTTCGCTTTTACGCACGGAACGGCGGCTGAACGTCAGTAATTGCTGGATTAAATCCCTGGCTCTGCGCGCGGCCAGAAGCATGTGTTCCAAGCCGGCTTTGACGTCTTTCTCGGGCGGCATTTCCTTGAGCATCATCTCCGAACACCAGATGATCGGGGCCAGGACGTTGTTGAAATCGTGGGCAATGCCGCCCGCCAGGGTGCCCACGGTTTCCATCTTCTGAGCCTGGATGACCTGGGCGGTCAACTGGTCGCGCTCGGCTTCCATATCTCGGCGTTGGGTGATATCCACCGCAAAGGCCACGAATACCGGTACCGATTCCATGGTGGAAGGCTGAACATAGACATCCACGGGATAGGTGGTACCGTCGCGGCGGCGGTGTTCGACGGTGAAAAAAACCTTTTCCTTGCTTTTGTCATAGAGGGGTGCAAGCAGTTCGCGGTAGTTTTCCGCGTCCAGGTCCGGGATCAGGTCGGGCGGGGTCATGTGGGACAGTTGGGCCTTGGTGTAGCCCAGATTCTCACGGGCGCCCCGGTTGACCTGGAGAAATTGGAGGGACCGGGCTTCGAAGATATAGATCTCCTCCAGGGATTCGTCCAAGATCTGGTTGAAGCGGCGTACGCGGTCGGCGATGCGTAGGCGCTCCCGCTCGTTGTGGAAGGCGCTGATGATGCCGGCGCAGGTTTTCATATAGGGTTCCAGGTAGCGCACCAGTTGCCGATCGTAGCCGGCGGATCTGCCGCAAAGGGCCATGGCGCCCACCAGGCGCTTCCCGTGCAACAGGGGCATAAAAGCAACCGTTCGGCAGCCCGGCGACGGTGAGCAAATGGGTTCAAGGAGGGTGAGCGTCGCATCGTTTTCGAAAACGGCCAATCCCCTATCGAGCGCTTGTCGAAAGACCGCGTTCAATTCAGAAACGGGAATACCTTTCCCCGACTGGCGCTCTCTGCCGGTACTCAGCACGTGTAAATGTCGCCCGTCGCCTGAGTCACGGATTTCAGCGACCATGCAGAAGTTGCTTTCTGAAAGGTGGGCGGCTTGCTTGACCTGTTCGGCGAAAACCTCGTCTGCATCCGCGGCTTCGATAAAACGCGACTGGATGAGCCCGATAGCTTTCAACAATTGTACATTGCGACTGCGCATGGTTTCCAGCAGGCCGGTGCGTGTATTGATGATGCGTTGCTGGATGATGGTCATCGTCCCCATGACCAGCAGCCATAAAGCAATGACCACGTCGCGTTGCGCCTCCAAGCCGTCTTTGAACAGACCGGTTGCATAGGCGGTATAGTGGAGTAAAGGAAGTGAGAAGGCATAGACCAAGGGCAGGCTGCCGGCGTCGGCCCGATCCTGGTCGCGAATCCAGGTGGGCATCTTGTCGGTCACCTGGGGCGGAGCTTTGACACGCGTACCCAGGATAAAGAACACATAGGGCAAATACCAGAATATGTCGCCTTTGGAGATGTCGGGCAGATCGATCATGCCGATGTGATGAAGGGCCTGTATAAAATCGATAAGACCCCAGGCAGCGGTGCTTAGGCTCATAAAGAAGTAGATGGTCTTCCAACTCTGTGAAGATGCCTGGGTCATGAGCACCGCAAAGCGCATACAAAGAAAGAAATCCAAGATCACGAAAAAGAAGAAAGAGGGAATACTGGAGTCGTAATAACCCAGATTGAAGGTTGCGGGCACGAATACGAAATACAGAAACAAGGCAAAGGTCAAGAGAAGCGGCGCGGCGCTCTGGTTCCAGCGGAAGGTGCGCGAGAATTTGCCGGATCGCGGCGTCGAAGGCCGCAGCCCGGCGGCTCTCAATTGAAATCCATAAAAGAACAGGTAAAAGATGTCTCCGACAAAGCTGTAGCTGATTTCCTCCAGGGAAGGGATCAGGTACATCATCTTCAGGAAGATCCAAACGATGTAGGACCAGCCCAGGTAGAAGAAAAAGTCGCGTTCCCGGCGGTAGCGGAATCTCAATCGGGCATCGGCGGCCGCTACCACAAGGAGGCTGAATAAGATCAGGTCCAGATGGTAGTCAATGAAATAAAGAAACCTCTCTTCTTCAATGATCGGGAAGATGTACAGTAGCGCCAGGGTAAAGAAAATGGATGCGGAAATGCGAAACAAGGCATCGAACAGCAGTAGTTTCCAAGCCCGGCTGATGCGGTGAAACAAAGACGGCATGACGCTCACTTACAAAGATGTTTTGGATAGCCGGCAAGATCGATCGAGCGAGTATTTTGAAGCCCCTAGCCGGTGGTGCAAATCCATTATACGGCAATAACGGGGTTTTTCCCTGCCGCGACTCGATTCAGCCCTTGAAAAGAAGTCAGCGTGCATGTCGGTTGGAATTGTGTCATGGATCACTTTGCCCGTTGCACTATTGGGGCCGGGCAGGCATACTATGCGGAATTTGGTCCGCGCGAATTTCATGCGCGGTGTCTTGGCGCCCGGCTTAGGGCTGCCGTTTAGGAGGTCACGATGACGACAAACCTGTTGGAAGAATTGGAATGGCGCGGCATGCTGTTCGATAAAACCGAGGGTGCCGAGGAAATGTTTGCCTCGGAAGAAATCGTGACCGCATATATCGGCTTCGATCCCACGGCGTCCAGTCTGCATGTGGGTAATCTTTTGGCCATCATGGGCCTGGTTCACCTACAGAAGGCGGGTCACCGACCGATTGCCCTGGTCGGCGGCGCCACCGGCATGATCGGTGATCCCAGCGGCAAGTCCAGGGAACGAAACCTGCTGACCAGGGAGAAGCTGGATTACCATGTCAGTTGCATTCGCGAGCAGTTGTCTCGCTTCCTGGACTTCGACGATTCGCCGACCGGCGCCCTGTTGGTTAACAACGCGGATTGGATCGGGCCCATGAGCTTTATCGATTTCATGCGCGATGTAGGCAAGAACTTTTCGGTAGCCGCCATGATGAACAAGGAATCGGTCAAACGCCGCATCAGTGAGACCGGTATTTCGTTCACCGAGTTCAGTTACATGGTCTTGCAAGCATACGATTTCTTCCACCTGAACAAAACCTACGGCTGCACCCTGCAAATGGGAGGTAGTGACCAATGGGGCAATATTACCGCGGGAACCGACCTCATTCGACGCCTCGGCGACGGCGAGGGCGGGGGCAAGGCTCAAGGCATCGTCTTTCCCCTGGTAACCACGTCCACGGGGCAGAAGCTGGGCAAGACCGAAGAGGGCGCGATCTGGCTGGATGCCGAGCAGACATCGGCCTACAAATTCTACCAGTATTGGATCAATACCAGCGATGTCGACGCGTTGCGTTGGCTTAAGATATTCACGACCTTGCCTCGCGAGGAAATCGAAGAGCTGGCGGCCAAACAGGCAGAAGCTCCACAAGCGCGTGACGTACAAAAGCGCCTGGCCGAGGATGTAACTCGGCGGGTTCACGGTGACGATGCCCTGGCGGGCGCGATCAAGGCTTCCAGGGCGCTGTTCGGGGGAGACCTTTCTGCCTTGAGCGGCAAAGCCATCGGTGAAGTTTTCGAGGATACGCCGTCTACCGAACTGCCCAAGGAGCGTTTTGAAGGCGAGGGTTTTCCCATCCTGAATCTGTTTACCGAATGCGGCTTGACCAAATCGAACGGCGAAGCGCGACGATTGTGCCAGGGCAACGGCGTGAATCTGAACAATCAGCGCGTCAGTGATGTCAAGAAAACCGTGACTTTGTCCGATGCCATTGAAGGAAAATACATCGTCCTTCGCAAAGGCAAAAAAGCCTACCACCTGGTGAAACTGCTGCCTTAAGACAACATAAATGGAGCGTGATACGGTGACAAAAGAGTTTGTTCACGAGCCCATCCTGCCCGAGCCTACTGAAGAGAACGGTTTTATAAACCAGGCGGGCAAGACGGTCACTTTTCTACTGGGTACCGATTACTTTATCGGTGCGCCGCATACCAACGAACAACGGGTGGCCATTACCCCCGCCCAAGCCCATCAGTTGAAGAGTTGGTTGGCGCAATTGGGTATCGATCTGAAACTTTATGTAGTGCGTGACGCCGGGCTGCGCGCCGGTTTCCCCGACAGCGATTATGAAGCGGCGGGCGCCCGAATCATCGGTTTGGAAAAGCTGCCGTATATGCATGACCACCCTCACGTGGTTCATGCACTGAAAGAATCGACAAGTTACGAGGCGACCATCCCCGGTCACTTTCTGCGTATCGGCGCCCTGCATTCCGGTGACTTCCGACCCGATTGCGGTCTGGCCGAAGTGTTGAAGAAGGGTAACTACAGCGCGGTATTCGACGGCTCCGCCGTGGGTGGCTTTGCCTACAAGACGGACTTTCCCATCAAACCGTCCTTCAGGGTGCCCTTGCGATCCAGTATGAGCGTCTACGCGGGCTGGCTGGCCGGTGAGGACGTGGGCGACGCCCTTGGCGAACGCGGCGAGCGCGTGGTGATTTCCGGCGGCGGCGTGGTCGGCACCAGCGCGGCCGATGTCTTACTGGAGAAGAACCGCGACCAGCTGTCCGAGATCCTGATTATCGAGAAGTTTCCGGAACGATGCCGTCAACTGGAAGAACAGTACGCGGAGTACGGCAACCTGGTACGCATCAAGGAAGGGACGACCATCGAGGACGAAGATTTGCGCGGTGCGCGCGGCCTGATCCTGACCATTTTCATCCAGGGCAGCGGGGCCACGCCCAAGGTAACCAATACCGAGCAGATCAAACTGATGGCCGAGAACGGCCATGTTGTAGATGTTGCCATCGATGAGGGCGGAGGCGTTCGAACTCCTATGGATGACAAGATCGATCCCCGTACGCACAAACCCTACGTGGTGACCATCGAGGATATCAAGCACGCGGTGGCGTCCCTGGGTAAGGGATTGAGCTATCACGCGGATAACCATATGCCGCGCCGGCGTCCCCATCAGGCGTCCATCGAGCACGGTCGCACGGCTTTGATGTACCTGGCGGCCCTACTCTATTGCTGCGCGGCGAAAGACGGCACCGAGGGGGCCTTGAAGTACATCATGGACCAGGATTATATCGAGGAACCGAAGTCCATCTTTGCGGCCTTGATTCTGGATCTGAAGCATGGGCTGGCCTTTTCCAATATGAACAACGTGACCGGGGTCTACCGCCATGTTTTGAAGAAGTCGGATGAGATCCGGCAGTTCCTGGTGGATAACGGCGTGACCAATCTGTTTGTCTGATCCACGGCTATATGGGCGGTCTCTCGGCCGCCTTTCAACCGGTCAGCCGATTTGCCGAAAAACACTGCCGGCATGCCCCACAAGGCACAACTGGATCACATGTCTTTCCGGTAATCGCATCGGATCGCCGAGGAAAAGTAACGTAAACAAGCGCACCCGTAAAACGATCTATCACCGGGACATCCAACTTTGGAGTATCGATGACGAGCTTACCGGCATGGGGTGTGTTTGTCTGCGTCGGGGGAACCCAAGACCCACGCCATGCATTATTAAGTCTTCCGAAGGCAGGCCCCTCCGCAACTTGATCGCATGCACCGGCCTTCGGTACCGCGTCTTTCCCGATCCCAGGTATTGGTTTGTCCGGCGCGAATAAACCCCCACTTTGCCAATAAGCACATTTTATTCAGCTTATCAGGTCAATATTCCGACTTCAGGTCTTTTTACGTGGGGGCTTTTTCACGCTACTCCGGAAGAGGCCTCGCAAAACGGGTGCGAGGCCTCCGCGGTCCAATCAGCAGATGTAGGTACAGTTCAAGGTACAACCGGCGTTGGAACAGAATGCCGCCGCGGTGCAGTCATCGGGGTTGGCCGTGTCGCAATTCTGATAACCCGTGCACTGACGGTACGAGTTAAACCCGCCTTGGACCTTGGTCTCTTCCATATCGGATGTTGTGAAGCTTTGGATCTTGATTTCACTAAGGGATAGCTTTTTCATTGTAGCGTCCTCTCAATTTGATGAAGTTATTTCAGTTAATGAAACGACTTTATTCTAACAGGTCGGTGTGACCTGTCAATTGACAAGAATCACACCGCTCTTGAATCTCACCCTGAGATCGCAACGGTTCTGACAACGGCCGCCTTTGTGCTGCAATTTCCCCCGCCTGAATCCCCCATCTTCCGTTCCTAAGCACGCGGCGCCGTTCTATAATCGGCTGACAACAACTCCTCGGGATGGAGATTTGGAGGCGGCGTCCATGATTCTCATAGTTGACGATGATGATTCGGTTTGCACCTCCCTGGCCCTTCTGCTCAAACAGGCCGGTTATCGCACCCGGTCCGCCCATGATCCCGGGGCGGCGCTCGATCGGCTTTCCCGTGGGCATTTCCAACTGGTGCTTCAGGACATGAATTTCTCGCGCAATACCAGCGGCGAAGAGGGGTTGGCTTTGCTGGCGCGCATCAAACGCGAACATCCTCAACTCCCCGTTATTTTGATGACCGCGTGGGGTTCCATCTCCCTGGCCGTCAAGGGTATTCAGGCCGGCGCCTCCGAGTTCATCACCAAACCCTGGACCCATGAGCAGATCCTGGTCGCCGTCAAAACCGTTCTGGGACTGACCGCTGCCGGCAAGGGTAAGGGCGAACGTCTGAGCCGCGCCCAGTTGGACCGGACCTATCATTTCGACAAACTGATCGGTGAAGACCCCAAGTTCCTGGAAATCCTGGAACTCATCGGTCGCGTGGCGCCTACCGAGGCGCCCGTGCTGCTGACCGGGGAAAGCGGCACCGGCAAAGAACTCATCGCCGAGGCCCTGCACCGCAACAGCCGGCGCGGGCGGGAAGCCTTCATCAAGGTGAACCTGGGGGGTATGCCCGTCAACCTGTTCGAGAGCGAGATGTTCGGTCATGTGAAAGGCGCATTTACCGATGCGGGCGTGGCGCGCAAGGGCCGCTTCGAGGTGGCGCACAGGGGCACCATCTTCCTGGACGAAATCGGCGACCTGGAGGCGTCCTGCCAGGTGAAGTTGCTGCGCGTGCTGCAGGACCGCAGCTTCGAACCGTTGGGCTCCAGCACATCCAAAACCGTGGATGTACGCGTGATCTCGGCCACCAACCGGCCCCTGCACGATATGGTTGCCGCCGGCGAGTTTCGCGAGGACCTGCTCTATCGGCTCAACCTGATCGCTGTCCACCTGCCCGCGTTGCGCGAGCGTCCCGGCGACATTCCCCTCCTGGCCGATCACTTCCTCAAACGCATCGGCCAGGTCTACCGCAAAAGTAATTTGTCCTTCAGCGAACAGGCCGTGCGGTCCCTGGTCACGCGCGACTGGCCCGGCAATGTGCGCCAACTGAAGCAAACCGTGGAGCGCGCCGTGCTGATCTCCGGTCGCGATGTCCTGGAGCCGGACGACTTCCAGTTCGCTCCCGAAATGAGCGCCGCCGACCGCACCCGCCTGCCGCCCGTGGGCAGCATGACCCTGGAACAGATGGAACGGGCCATGGTGGAAGACGCGCTCAAGTACCACGACCGCAATATCAGCCGGGTTGCCGAATCGCTGGGCCTGAGCCGCGCCGCGCTTTACCGCCGCTTGGAAAAGTACGGCATCGAACCATGAGCATCAAAACCCGCTTCTTCATTTACCTGTTCACGTTTTACGTCCTGGCCGGCGGCCTTGTGGTGGCGTTCCTGGCCGAGCGCGTCTGGCTGTTGGTATTGGCCGAGGCCGGGTTGGCCCTGCTGCTGATCTTCGGCATTCGCCTGATCCATCAAATCTTCGGTCCGCTGGAGGTTCTGGCCGAAACCACCCAGATGTTGCAGGAAAACGATTTCACCACGCGGGTGCGGCCCATGGGCCGCGATGAGATGGACCGCTTGATCGACATCTACAACCGCATGGCCGAAAGGCTGCGGCGCGAGCGGGTGGCCAACCGGGAACAGGCGCATTTCCTCAACAGTGTCTTGGAGGTTTCGCCCGCGGGCATCATGACCTTCGATTTCGAGGGCCGCATTGCCACGGTCAATCCCAGCCTGGCCCGTATGTTTCAGTTGGAGGCCGAGCGGATGATCGGCCGCTCCCTGAAAGACCTGGGCACTCCGCTCGCCTCGGCATTGGCGGAGGTGGAGCCTGACGAGGCCAAAGTGATTCCCTTCTCGGGCCGACGTCGCATGAAGTGCACCCGCGCTCATTTCCTGGATCGCGGACACTACCGCGATTTCATCATCATCGACGAACTGACCGAGGAGTTGCGTCGTACCGAAAAGACCGCCTACGACAAACTGATCCGCATCATGACCCACGAGATCAATAACTCCGTAGGCGCCGCCAACAGCCTGCTGCATTCCTGCCTGCAATACCGCGATCAGATTCGCGAGGAGGATCGCGAGGATTTCGAAACCGCTTTGAACGTGGTCATCTCGCGCACCGAACACCTCAACAGCTTCATGGCCGACTATGCCTCCGTGGCCAGGTTGCCGCCGCCCCACAAGGCTCCCACCGATGCGCCGGCCCTGGTGCGTCGCGTGGTCCGCCTGCTGGGGCCGCAACTGGAAGCGCGAAACATCGAATTACACGAGGTGATGGAGAGCGCGCCGCCGGTGATTGCCTTGGACGCCCAGCAGATGGAGCAGGTCCTGCTGAACATTCTCAAAAACGCGGTCGAGGCGATCGGGAACGAGGGGACTGTCACCGTCCGTTGGCTTCAGGAGGAAGGACGCCCCGTACTGGTGGTCGAGGACAGCGGCGGGGGCATTTCACCCGAGGTGATGTCGTCCCTGTTCACCCCCTTCTACACCACCAAACGGGAAGGCCAGGGGATTGGATTGACATTGATCAGCGAGATCTTGAACCAACATGGTTTTGACTATTCGCTGGAAAGCCCGGAGGGTCTGCCGACCCGCTTTACCATCAGGTTCTAATGAGGAAATTCACAATTCGATCACTTGAGTAAATCAGTTGGATTGAAATAATTCACCCGGTTTGAAGAGATGCCGGCTGTATCAAACACGGGAAAAGCTACAATCTCAAGTTGACATCACGGTCCGATGCACATAAGATGTGGTACATGAGCTGCATCTACAAGTGTTGAATATTTCAAATATTGCTCACCACTTTTTACCCAAACCCTACTTTTTCTTCAGAACAACAGGAGTAAGTTCCATGGCTAAGCATCGAGTTCCGTCTTTCTGTGCCAGTTTTGCGTTGATGCTGGCATTCTCCAGCCTGTGCCTCTGGGCCAAAGGCCCCAAAAATGTCGCCGAAACCACCATCCACCCCGATCAAGTTACCATCCAAACGGCAGGCGAATTCAAAGCCTTCCACGTGGTGGTTACCGGCCCCTCCGGCCGTTTCGAGTTCAACCTCGCAGGCGATGAAAACGCCGTGCTGGACCAGTTCACTCCCGACGGCGAGCTGATGAAAGATGGTCTCTACAAGTACGAAATCACCGGTATCCCCAACCGTGTTCTGCCCTACACCGACGGTAACCGCATGGCCGAAAAGGGCGACCGCTACGTGACCAGCGGCAGCTTCTCCATTTTGCAGGGCGAGTTCGTTACTCCCTACACCGAGCGCGAACTGGCCGACCGCATTCTGGGTAAAGCCGAGGGCGGCGGTATCATCGACGACACCGACGGCGGCACGCTTGACCAGCAGATCCTGGACGACCTGATTGTTGACGGCTCCGCCTGTATCGGTCAGGACTGCGTGAACGGCGAATCCTTCGGCTTCGACACCTTGCGCTTGAAAGAAAACAACCTGCGCATCAAAGCCCAGGATACTTCCAACACCGCCAGCTTCCCCACCGTCGACTGGCAGTTGACCTTCAACGATTCCAGCAACGGCGGCAAAAACAAGTTTTCCGTTGACAGCATCGATAACGGCGCGAGTCCCTTCACTATTGAATACGGCGCCTCTTCCAGTTCGCTCTACCTGGACGACGGCGGTCGCTTGGGTCTTGGCACCGATGCTCCTGTATCCGACATCCACGTGAAAACCGGCAACACCCCCACCCTGCGCCTGGAGCAGGACGGTTCTTCCGGTTTCACCGCCCAAACCTGGGACCTGGCCGGTAACGAGGCAAACCTGTTCTTCCGCGATGTCACCGGCGGCAGCGATCTGCCCTTCCGCATCTACCCCGGCGCGGATACTAACGCCCTGACCATGACCGGCACCGGCGTCGGCATCGGCACGAATGCCCCTTCGACGATTCTGACCGTTCAAGATGCCTCCACAACCGCTTCCGTTTTGATTAAAGGCGTGGGCCAGGCGGCCCAGTTCAGCCTGGAAAACGGTGCCACCACCGAGATCTACAACTTCCTCAACGGTAGTGCCGGTTTCCGTATCGACGACAACGGCGGCGGCGCCGAGTTTGAAATCAACAACAACGGTACGATCAAAATGGGTCAGAACAACAGCGGTTTCTTAACCATTAGCGGCAACGCGGCAGGCGGCGATGTAACGATTATCAATGACCTGACTGTTAGCGGCACTATCTTCGGCACTGTTTCTTCCGACATCAACATGAAGAAAGATTTCCAAGTAGTAGATCCCGTTGAAGTTCTGGAAAAAGTAATTGAACTGCCCGTGATGACCTGGCAGTACAAAGAAAACCACATGCCCGGCCGCCACATGGGCGTCATGGCGCAGGATTTCTACCAGGCCTTCGGTTTGGGTAATTCCGATACGTCCATGGGCCTGATGGACCCCAATGGTGTGGCCATGGCCGCCATCCAGGGCTTGAACCGGAAGGTCGATCAGAAGAACGATGAAATCACAAGCCTGAAGGCCAAGAACCAGAAGCTGGAAGAGCGCCTGGCCGCTCTGGAAGCCCTGGTCAACAAGCTGGCTGACCAGTAGGTATCAACACAAAACAAGCTGACAACGGGGCGACCGGAAATGGTCGCCCCGTTTCTTTTTCACGTGGTATATTTTTTCTCATGCGCCATATTTTAGCGCCTTAAAGTTCAAACTAATTTCCCGAACAGCGGATTCATATGAGATAATCCGGTTTTACAACACACCAAGGGTGTGGAGACCCATGGATGCGAGGGCGCCTTCCACACGTACGGCCGGCCTTTACTTGGGCGGTTGCGCGCGTATACTCGCGGCTTCTCAGCCGGAATCGCCTTCGTATGGATCCAGATTGAACTTCTTGAACTACAAGGAGCAAAAAAATGTACGAGAAGCGTTTCATGGCTTTGTTTACCATCTTGATGATGTTGACCGGGACCGGTCTCCTCGCGCAACAAGGCTCGGTTGCCGAGGTGACCATCGAGCCCGACCACATCATCATTCAACCCATTGGAGAATTCGAATCCTACACTGTGCGGCTGTACGGTCCCATTTGCCGTTTCAGCAATACTTTCGACGGCGGCAAAACCGCGGTCCTCGAACTGTTCGATAAAAAAGGCAAGCCGTTTGAAGACGGGGTCTGGCGTGTGGAGATCACCGGAGCCCCGATTTGGACGGCCGAGCAGTGGGAAACTATTACTAAGGCGCGGATGATGGGTGATTACAAGACCCTGGCCGTGACCCTGCCCAAGCGCGGTTCCCTCAGCCAAACCAATTACTTCAGTATCCTGGAAGGCCGCACGGTCGACCCCAACGAGGTGGAAAAATCAGCCGGTGAATTCCTGGCCAAGCAGGGCAAGGCTCTGCGTGATTTCGTCATCAACGATGACCTGATCGTTGACGGCAGCGCCTGTATCGGTTTTGACTGTGTCAACGGTGAAAGTTTCGGTTTCGACACCATCCGGCTCAAAGAGAACAACCTGCGCATCAAGTTCGACGATACTTCTGTCGCCGCATCCTTCCCGCGCACCGACTGGCAGTTGACGGCCAACGCCTCGGCCAACGGCGGCGCCGCCAAGTTCTCCATCGACGACATCTCCGGCGGCCGGACCCCGTTCACCGTAGAAGCCAACGCCCCCTCCCACTCCCTCTATGTGGATGACGGCGGACGCGTGGGCATGGGGACCTCGACTCCCTCGGTGGAAATTCATACCATTGACGGCGACACGCCCACCCTGCGTCTCCAGCAGGACGGTTCCTCCGGTTTCGCACCCCAGACCTGGGATGTGGCCGGCAACGAAACCAACTTCTTCATTCGCGATGTGACGAACGGCAGCGCGCTGCCCTTCCGCATTCGTCCGGGCGCCGACACCAACGCGCTGTTTATCGATGTCGATAACGATATCGGCGTGGGTACCGCCAGCCCTGATGCTCCCGTGCATATCAGACGGACGGACGGCACCGCCAAGTTCAAGGTTGAAGACACCGGCGCTTCCGGTACCGAACCCATGCTGGAGTTGAACAGCAACACCTCGACCATCATCAGCCTGATCAACAACAGCACCAGCGAAACCTGGAACTTCCTGAACGGCAGCTCCGGTTTCCGGATCGACGACAACGGGGGCGGCGCTGAGGTCGATATCGACAATACCGGTGATATCCGCTTCGGTCAGAACAACAACGACTACTTTAACATCGACCGTGCCTCTAACGGCGGCCATGTTACCATTCAAAATAACCTGACGGTGAACGGCACCTTCAGCAACCCGTCCGACGTGAACCTGAAAGAGGAGTTCGAAGTAGTGGATACCAGCGAGGTTCTGGATCGGCTGGTGGAACTACCCATCACCACCTGGCGGTACAAGAAGGATCGTGACGAAGCCCGCCACATGGGCGTCATGTCCCAAGATTTCTACGAAGCCTTCGGCCTGGGTGCAAACGACAAGTACATGACCTCCATCGATCCCGACGGCGTAGCCATGGCGGCCATCCAGGGCCTGAACCGGAAGGTTGAGGAAAAGGACGGTGAAAAAGACGCCCGCATCACCCGTTTGGAACAGGAAAAGCAAGCACTGGAAGACCGCGTTGCGGCCCTTGAAAAACTGGTTAACCAATTGGTCAAAGACAAATAGGCATCATGCTCAAGGAAGGCGGTCGGCAGCGACCGCCTTCCCCTCGGCGCGTCCGGGGTTCATGTATAAATGGAAATATCCGGCGGACGCAGTTCGATGGGCGTTTTGACCACGATGTAGCTGAAGTATTTGGTGATGCCTAAGTTTGATGCGGACAGTCGTTCCATCACGGCCTGGTAGTGCCCGATGTGCCGGACAAGGAACTTGACCAGGTAATCGAAACCGCCGCTGACCATGTGACATTCCAGCACAGTCGCCTCATCGGCCAGGGCTGCTTCGAAACGCTCGAAGTCCTCGCGGTGATGCCGCGCCAGCGTGATTTCGGTCAGCACCTGCACCACGGGCGTGATCTTGGCCAGGTCGACCATTCCCTGATAACACTTGATGTAACCGAACTTTTCCAAACGCCGAACACGCTGAAGAGTAGGGCCGGTGGAAAGCCCGATTTTATCCGACAGCCGGGCATTGGTGATGCGGGCATTGTCTTGAATTTCACTGAGGATGCGCAGGTCAATGGCATCCAGTTTGTATTCGATCATGAATCCCTCGGGTCAATCTTCACGAAGCGCTTTTTGGTGCGCTACTACCAGGTCGGCCAGACTATTGTAATGGAAATCGACCTCGGGATGATGTTCGGGCGCCTTGGTGGCGCCCCAACCGTCAACATCATAGCGCCGATCGATCCAAGCGTTGGCCAAACCATGCTCGCGAGCCGGTACATGGTCGTGGAACAGGCTCTGCGCCGTGTGCAGAATTTTATCCGATTCTATGCCGAAATCGTCATAAACGTGTTGGATCATATATTGAAAATTGCGCTTGTCGGGTTTGTAGGAGCCGATATCCTCGGCGGTATAGACGGCGTCGAAGGTCACTTCCAAGCGACGGTTGCTGCCCGCAAAACTCTCGCGGTCCACATTGGAGAGAATGACCAGCTTGTAATACTTGGCCAGGTACATCAATGACGATACGGAATCGGCAAAAGCGGGCCAGTCGGGTACGGAGGCGCCGAAGGTTTGCGCCGCTTCCGGGGTGGATTCCAGGCCCCATCGGTGCGCGAGGCGCCGGTGAACCCGAGCCAGGATCTCGCGATAATTCAAGTCGGGCGTTTCCAGCTCCTGAGCGCTCTCCTCGGCGCCGAAATCTTCCAGAATGCGATCATGTTCCGGAGATTCCGCCGACTTGACGGCAAGCGGCCAAAGCGCTTGCAAGATCCCGGTTTCCCAATCGATGAGGGTGCCGTAGCAATCGAAGGTCAAAACTTCAAAATCGGTCAGCTTCATAGTTAATCCTCGTCTCGTTACTCATGGCGCCGAACCGGCGCCGCGAACCAGAAAAAGAATAGCAAAAACCACGCGGCATAAGTGTTCGAAGTCAGGCGCCCAAACAGCAGAAAATGCCGGGAACCCGGCGGCAGACAGCATAAACTTTTTTCTTTCTCGATAAAACCGACATCGACAAAACGGCGCCCGGCCCAAAACATTTTTCAAGCTAGACCTAATCCGAAAAGCCATTAAGGATGATCTGTTACACTTGTGGCACTGATTCAAAGTGCTTAGAATCTTTGTTCCGACGAAAATATTGTATCATTTGT